>DASSBV010000122.1:0-32092 GCA_035698545.1 Gaiella sp.
CCTTCGCGCGCGAGCGCTCCTCGTCGCGGCGCGCGCCGCCGATCGCGGCGTCGAAGCCATGCTCGAGCATCGCGTCGAGCAGGGTGGTCGTCTGGAGGCGGTTGCGGGTCGCGCGCGGCCCGGTCTCGTCCACGACGCGGCCCTTGTCGATCGATTCCTGCACGGACGCGATCACGAGCCGCTCACCAAGCTCCGCGATCCGCCGGTCGCGAAACTCGATCGCCTCGGGAAAATTGTGGCCCGTGTCGACGTGCATGAGCGGGAACGGGAACCGCCCGGGCCGGAAAGCCTTCTCGGCGAGGCGGAGCAGCACGATCGAGTCCTTGCCGCCCGAGAACAGGAGCACGGGCCGCTCGAGCTCTGCCGCGACCTCGCGCATGATGTGGATCGCCTCCGACTCGAGCGCGTCGAGGTGGGAGAGGCGGACGATCGGGTCGATAGCGCTCATTCTCTTGTCTATGCGTGGAGCCCGCATTCCGTCTTTTCGGCGCCCGCCCAGCGGCCCTCGCGGCCGGAGCCCGGCACCGTGCAGTGCGTGCAGCCGATCGAAGCGTAGCCCCGCTCGTGGAGCGGGTTCACCGGGAGCTCGCGCTCGAGGACGTAGGCCCAGACGTCCTCGTCCGACCAGTCCGCCAGCGGGCTTGCCTTCCACAGCTCGTGGCGCTCGTCCCAGCCGAGCTTCGGCGTATCCGCGCGGCCGTGCGACTGGTCGCGGCGGACGCCAGTGATCCAGCCGTCGAGCCCGGCGAGCGCCTCGGAGAGTGGCGCGATCTTGCGGATCGAACAGCAGAGGTCCGGGTTCCTCTCCCAAAGCGCCTCGCCGTGCATCGCGGCCTGCAGTCCAAGCGAGGGACCCTCGTAGACCTCGATCTTGATGCCGTAGCGCTGCTCGAGCTCCCGCCAGAGCGCGTACGACTCGGGGAAGAGAACGTGGGTGTCGAGCGTGAACACGCGGGCCCGCGGCTCGCGCTCCAGGAGCATGTCGAGAAGGACGCTCTCCTCCTTCTGGAACGAGCAGGCCAGCGCCATCGAGGGGTGCAGCCGCTCCAACGCCGCATCGAGCACCTCCCCGGCGGAGAGTGCCTCGACCTCGGCGTCGCCGACCAGCTCCGTGACGCTCCGCTCCATCGCACGAACGGTACCACTCATCACGAACGCTTATGCACAGCATTAGCCGTACCGCGGCGCACGGGGGCTCTCAGGCCAAACGCCACAATGAGGTTCGCGATGTCCGCTGCGATCGGACACGCACCGCCGGCGCGTAGCCGCAAACAGTGTCAGACACCGTTTCTTGTCAAGATGGCCGATTCGGACATGGCCGGGCAGCGGGCGATGCGGGCCGCATAGGGTTGCGCCATGGACGAGCTCGACGGCGGCATCCGGCGCGTCACGCTCCCGCTCCCGCACCGGCCGGGGCACGTACACGCATATCTGCTGCCGGGCGAGGACGGCTGGACGATCGTCGACACCGGCCTCGGGCTGCCCGATGCGCGGGAACGCTGGGCGGGGGAGCTCGCGGAGCTCGACGGCGCGCCGGTCCGACGCGTCGTCGTCACGCACTTCCACCCCGACCACGTCGGAGCGGCATACGACCTCGCCGAGCTGACCGGCGCTCCGGTCTCACAGGGGCGCGTCGACTACGAGCAGTGCGCGCTCGTCTGGGGAGGGGGCGACTGGAGTGACGTGCTCGTCGGGTGGTTCCGGCGGCACGGCGTCCCGCCGAACGTCACGGACGAGCTCATCGAGCAGGGTTCTGGCTACCGGCCCTTCGTCCGCTACTGGCCCGACCCAGACCTCCTCGAACCGGGTGAAATGGTCGAAGGCTGGGAGGCGGTTGCCGCCCCGGGCCATGCGGACGGGCAGCTGATGCTCTTTTGCGACGGCGTGCTGATCGCCGCCGACCACGTCCTCGGGCGGATCTCGCCCACGGTTGGCCTCTGGCCCGCGAGCCGGCCCGACCCGCTGGGCGACTACCTCGACGCGCTCCGGGCGACGATCGACCTCGAGCCCACGCTGGCGCTCCCCGGGCATGGCGACCCGCTCACCGACCCGGTCGGGCGTGCGCGAGAGCTTCTCGCGCATCACCGCGAGCGCCTGGAGGTGACCGCCGCCGCCCTCGGCGACGACCCGCGCAGCGGCTACGAGGTCTCGTTCCCGCTCTTCGGCGACGATCTCAAGCCGCCCGCGCGGCGCTTCGCCGTCGCCGAGACGCTCTCGCACCTCGAGCGGCTCGCACTCGAGGGAGGTGCCCGCCGCCACGAGACGGCCGAAGGCGTGACCTATACTGCGAGCCAGTAGTGGACGACGAACGACCGCCCAGTACCGGCGCCCCAAGACGTGGGGCGCGCGCCACGAGTCCTTTCATCCTCTCCGCTAGATGACCGTCGCCCTCGAGCTCCTCGGGGTCGTCTTGCTGATCCTGCTCAACGCGTTCTTCGTCGCCGGCGAGTACTCGCTCGTGACCGTGCGCCGGACGCGGATGAAGGAGCTCGCCGACGAGGGCAGTCGCACTGCGCGCTCGGTGCTGTCGATCACGAGCGACCCGCCGCATTTCATCGCGGCGATGCAGCTCGGTGTCACGCTCACCTCGCTGGGCATCGGTGCTCTCGGCGAACGGGTGCTCTCCGATCTGTTCGACGAGTGGCTTGCCACGATCCTTGCGGTCCTCCTCGCGTTCCTGATCATCACGTTCCTCCACGTCGTCGTCGGCGAGCTGGTCCCGAAGGGCGTGGCGCTGAACTACGCCGAGCGGGTCGCACTCGGGGTCTCCGCCCCGGTACGCATGTTCTTCTTCGTCTTCAAGCCGCTGATCTGGGTGCTCCAGCGGTCGAGCGAGGCGGCGCAGCGCGCGATCGGGATCGACCCGAAGGCGATGGAGGGCGAGGCGCACTCGGAGGCGGAGCTGAAGATGCTGCTCGAGGTCTCGACCGAGCACGGCGAGATCGAGCTGGACGAGCGCGAGATGCTCTACAAGGTCTTCGACTTCGCCGAGAAGGAGGTCGCCGACGTGATGGTCCCGAGGCCCGACGTCGCCGGCCTCTCCGTCGACCTCGACCTCGACGAGGCAATGGCGGCGATGCTCGAATCGCCGTACACGCGCTACCCCGTCTACCGCGAGTCGCTCGACGAGATCGTCGGGATCGTGCACGTACGCGACCTCGTCGCGTCGCTCCACAACGGGTCGATCGGTGCGGCGTCGTCGCTCGCCGAGCTGGGGCGACCGCCGTACGTCGTCCCCGAGAACAAAGACCTCGGCGCGCTGCTCGCGGAGTTCCGCAAGGCGAACCAACACATGGCGGTCGTCGTCGACGAGTACGGCGCGACGGCGGGGATCGTGACGCTCGAGGACCTGCTCGAGGAGATCGTGGGCGACATCACGGACGAGTTCGACCTTCCCGACGAGTCGGTCGAGCGCCTCGACGAGAAGCGGATCCGTATCTCCGGCTCGTTCACGATCGACGACTTCAACGAGGAGTTCGGCACGAAGCTCGACGACGACGACTTCCACACCGTGGGCGGCTACGTCTTCGGCCACCTCGGTCGCGCCGCCGAAGCCGGGGACGAGGTCCGCGACAACGGGCTCCACTTCACCGTGCTCGAGACGAGCGGCTCGCGGATCCTGCGGCTCGAGATCGAGTTCCTCGAGACCGAGCCTCAAGCCCCGGACGAGACCGAAGCCGCGTGAGTGGCCCTTCAGGCGATGCCCTCCAGGTCCCTGGCGCGCGATGAGCGGCGCCATGCGTCGTCCTCGGTCGCCCCGATACCTGCCGGTATCGGGCCTCCCTGCGTCCTAGCCTGGCTTGCTCCTCGCGCGCCAGTAACGAGGCCGCATCACCTGAAGGGCCACTAGGCGCACGCAGCGTGCCCTGGCTCCGCCGAGGCCCCGCGGGCGACTCGCCGCTCCGCCATCGCGACTTCGCGCTGTACGTCGCGGCGACCGTGGCGACCTCGTTCGCGATCGAGATGTCGTTCGTCGCGATCGGCTGGCAGGTGTACGAGATCCACTCGGAGCCGCTCGACCTCGGGATCGTCGGCCTCGCCATGTTCCTGCCGCTGCCGTTGCTCGCGTTGCCGGCGGGGCACCTGAGCGACCGGTATCCGCGCCGGACGGTGCTCGCCCTCTCGCTCGCGCTCGACGCGGCCGTCGCGATCGGGCTGCTCGCGGTGACGCGTACCGGGGCGAACGAGACGTGGCCGTTCTACGCGCTCGCGTTCGTCACCGGGGTCGCCTCTGCCGTGGGCTCGCCGGCGGGCCGCGCGATGACCCCTTCGCTCGTGCCCCAGGCGATCCTGGTGAAGGCGTTCGCCCAGCGCTCGGTCGCGTCACAGCTCTCGATGATCGCCGGACCGGCGCTCGGCGGCCTGCTGTTCGCGCTCGATCCGGAGCTCGTCTATGTCGTCGCCTCCGTCTTCTCGCTCGCCGCGCTCGCCGCGGTGCTCGCGATGCACGCGGGCCGCGATGGCGCGGGCGCCGGATCGCCGGACCTCGCGAGCGTGCTGGGCGGCGTGCGCCTCGTGCGCCGAACGCAGGTCCTGCTCGGCGCGATCTCACTCGACCTCTTCGCCGTGCTCTTCGGCGGCGCGGTCGCGCTGCTCCCGATCTTCGCGCGCGACGTCCTCGAGGTGGGGCCGGCAGGCCTCGGGGTGTTGCGAGCGGCCCCCGCGGTCGGCGCGCTCTGCGCCGCGTTCGTGCTCGCACACCGGCCCGTGCGGCGCCACGCCGGCAGAAAGCTGCTCACGGTAGTCGCGCTCTACGGCATCACGATCGTCGTTTTCGGGCTGTCGGAGACCATGTGGCTCTCGCTGGTCGCCCTCGCGGCGGGCGGCGCGGTCGATACGGTCAGCGTCGTCCTTCGCCAGACGATTCTCCCGCTCGTCACGCCCGACGAGTTGCGGGGCAGGGTGACGGCCGTCGAGATGGTCTTCATCAGCGCGTCGAACGAGCTCGGTGCCTTCGAGTCGGGGGTCGCGGCGGCGCTGATCGGCGCGGTCCCGGCGGTCGTCGTCGGCGGCGTCGTGACGATCGGCGTCGCGCTCACCTGGACGCGGCTCTTCCCGCAACTCGCGGAGGTCGACCGTCTCGACGAGCTCAGGCCGGTCGAAGCGGTCGTGTCCTGAGCCGCCATCTGGACGAGCACGCAGCCGGCAGGCACGATGTCGACGTGGAGTGGGCGCAGGCAGCAACGATCATCGGAGCGCTCACGGGTGTCATTGGGCTCCAGACGTTCTGGATCGCACGCGCGATTGACGAGCTCGCAGGCAGGCTCGACCGCATCGAGACCAGGCTCGACCGCCACGAGCGACCGGAGCCGCCAAGCCTCCGCAGGGTCTAACGGCGCGCTTCGTCGAGAAGTCGCGTGGCCGCGACACCCCGGAGCGACGCGTCGAGGAGCTCGACGGGATGGAACGCGGCGCGTGTTGCGCCCGCCCGCCCGAGCGCCTGGGAGACCTGGACGAGGCAGCCGGGGTTCGCGCTCGCGTAGGCGTCCGGCGCCGTGGCAAGCACGTTGCCCGCCTTTCGGTCGCCGAGGTCGCGTGCCGCCTCGGGCTGCGTAACGTTGTAGATCCCCGCGGAGCCGCAGCAAAGATCCTGCTCGGCCGGCTCGACGACCCGCAGACCCGGAATCCGCTCGAGCAGCGGCCGCCACGCCGCCGGGAGACGCTGTGCGTGACGGAGATGGCACGAGTCCTGGTAGGCCACGGTGAGCTCGAGCGGGTGGAGGTCTGGCAGGTCGAAATCGCGGAGCGCCTCGGTCACGTCGAGCGCAGGGAGGCCGCGCTCCTTGAGATGCGAGCCGCAGCCCGATGCGTTCACGACGATCGACTCGAGGCCGTCGAAACTGCGGCGAAGACCCTCCGTGAAACGCTCCGACTCCGCCGCCCGGCCGGCGTGGGCCGAAAGCGCGCCGCAGCAGGCCTGCGGCGGCGCGTGCACCTCGTAGCCCCCGGCCGCCAGAACCCTCGCCGTCGCGACGTTCACGTCCCCGAACAGCACCGACTGCACGCAGCCGGTGAGCAGGCCGACGGCACGACTTTGTGGTGAATCACCACAAGCGGGGGTCACGGCCGCCGGACGCGCGGTCGAGCGCCAGCCGGGGGCGAGGTCGAGCATCGGGCGCGCCCAAGCGGGTGCCGGGAGCCGGCGGCCGAGCGGCGCGAGCCTGAGCGCGGCGCGCATCCGGCGGGGGTACGGGAGCGTCGCGAAGAGAAGCCGGCGTTGGAGGCGCTCTCCACGTGTACGCGGGTGCTTGTCCTCGACGAGCGCCCGCGTCTCCTCGATCAGGAGGTCGTAGCGAACCCCGGACGGGCAGCTCGAGACGCACGCCATGCAACCCAGACAGCGATCGAAGTGCTCGACGACCGTCGGGCTCAGTCGAAGCGTTCCCTGGGCGGTCTTCTCCATAAGCTGGATGCGCCCACGCGGGGAGTCCATCTCCTCGCTCCAGAGCACGTAGGTCGGGCACGTGGGAAGGCAGAAGCCGCAGTGGACGCACGCCTTCGCGAGCTCCTCGATCATGCGAGGACTCCGGCGGGATCGAACTGCTGACGGAGGGCGCGTTGGACGCGTCGCGCTGTCGCAGAGGGGACGCCGCCGACCCGGTGCGGCACGTACGCGATGCCCACGGCGGGCCGGATGACCGCCTCGTCGAGAGTGGAGAGCACGTTGCGCAGGTCGCGCGGCGTAAAGCGGATGCATCCGAGCGACGCGGCCTGCCGCGCCCGCGCCTCGTCCCACACCGCTTCGTCCGCCTGAGCCCCGCTGACGAGCGTGCGCGCGGTCTCGAGCTGCGCCTCGACCGCCGCAGCACGGCCCTCGAACAGCACCGCCACGCGGCCGGGATGGAGCACGTCGAGGGCGCTCGGCTGAAGCTGCGAGCGGCGGAGCGCGGCGACGACCCCCGGCGCGTCGTCCGTCTCCACGACGAGCGTGGCCGACGCTGCGGGCTGCGGATGGAGCCGCAGCGAGACGCGCGCGATCAGACCGAGCCGTCCCTCCGACCCGCAGACGAGCTTCGCGAGGTCGTATCCCGCGACGTTCTTCACGACCTTCCCGCCTGCGCTCGCTACCGTGCCGTCGCCGAGGACGAGCGTCACGCCGAGCACGAGGTCTCGCGGCGTGCCATGGCGGTGCGAGAGCGGCCCCGAGAGACGCCGCGAGAGGCAGGCTCCGACCGTCGGGTCGCCGGGGGGGTCGAGCGAGAGCCGCTGGCCTGCCTCCGCGAGTGTCGCCTGAAGAGCCGACAGCCGGATGCCGGCCTCGACCGTGCAGGTGAGGTCGCCCGCCTCGTGCTCGAGGACCCGGGCGAGCCCGTCCGTCTCGAGGTCGGCGCCGATCCGGAGGCGCCGGCCCTCGCGCGTGGCAGCGGCGAGCAGGCCGGCCGCCTCCTCGATCGAGGCGGGCCGCATCAGAACCGCTCCGCGATCCCGAGGCGCTCCAGCGGGTGCGCGCGGTACGGGCCCGGCACCTCCCCGCAGAGTCGCGGCGTGGGAATCACCTTGCCCGGGTTGGCGAGCCCATCCGGGTCGAAGGCACGCCGGAGCCGCTCGAACGTCTCGAGGTCACGCTCCGAGAACATCGAGGGCATCGCGCAGGCCTTGTCGACACCAATCCCGTGCTCGCCGGTGAGCGAGCCTCCCGACTCGACGCACGCCGCGAGAATCGCGTCCGCCAGCGTCTTCGCTCGCTCGACCTCGCCCGGCTCGTCGCCGTCGTAGAGAACGAGCGGATGGAGGTTCCCGTCGCCCGCGTGGAACACGTTGCCGACCCGCAGCCCGTGCTCGGCCGACAGCTCCTCGATACGGCGCAGCACCGCCGGCAGTCTCGTGCGCGGAACAACGCCGTCCTGGACGTAGTAGTCGGGCGAGACACGGCCCATCGCCGCGAACGCGCCCTTGCGCCCGAGCCACAGGCGCGCCCGGTCGTCCGGGTCGCTCGCGGTGCGGATCTCGAAGGCGCCTGCCGCCCGGCAGATCGCGTCGACGTCCTCGGTGTCTGGCCCCACCTGCGCGGCGACGCCGTCGAGCTCGACGAGGAGCACCGCGCCGGCGCCCTCCGGATAGCCGGGCGCATAGGCGGCCTCGGCGGCCTCGAGGGTGACGCCGTCCATGATCTCCATCGCGGCCGGGAGGATCCCGGCCGCCACGACGCGCGAGACCGCGTCGCCCGCCGCGTCCACCGTCGTGAACGCCGCGAGCTGGGTGACGACGACCTCCGGCCGGCGCACGATCCGCAGGGTGATCTCGACCGCGACTCCGAGCGTCCCCTCGGAGCCGACGATCACGCCGAGGAGGTCGGGCCCGTCGTGGTCGAGAACCTTGCCGCCGAGCTCGAGCAGCTCGCCGCTCGCGAGAACGACCTTCGCTCCCGTCACGTGGTTGACCGTGAAGCCGTGCTTGAGGCAATGCGCCCCGCCTGAGTTCTCGGCGAGGTTGCCGCCGATCGTGCACACCTGCTGGCTCGACGGGTCGGGCGCGTAGAAGTAGCCGTCGGCCGCGACCGCCCGCGTGACGTCGAGGTTCGCGACCCCGGGCTCGACGACGACGCGCTCGCTCTCGAGGTCGATCTCGAGAATCCGGTTCATCCGTGCGAGCGAGACGACGATCCCGTCCGCGACGGGGAGCGCGCCGCCGGACAGCCCGGTGCCCGCACCGCGCGCCACGAACGGAATCTGCTCGCGGTCACACATCCGCAGGACCGTCTGCACCTCCTCTCCCGAGCCCGGGAGCACGACGCATGCGGGCTGCGCACGCCAGCCGGTGAGGCCGTCGCAGTCGTACGTCGCGAGCCGCTCCGGCTCGGTGATCACGTGCTCCGCGCCGAGCGCGTCCACGAGCTCGTCGACGAAACCGGGCGGGAGGGCCACGCCGGCGATCCTACTGGCGCCCACCGATCCGTTAGGGTCGCGCTGATGGCGGTGGCGATCCCGCGTCCGGGCAAGATCGTGTGCATCGGGCTCAACTACCGCGACCACGCGGAGGAGCAGGGCGCCGAGCTGCCCAAGGCACCGCTGCTGTTCGCGAAGTTTCCGACGTCGCTGATCGGGCCGGGGGACGCAATCGTGATCCCGCCGATTGTGACGAAATGCGACTACGAGGCCGAGCTCGGGGTCGTGCTCGGCGCCACCGTCAAGCAGGTCTCGAAGGAGAACGCCCTCGAGGCCGTCGCCGGGTACGTCGTCGCGAACGACGTCTCGGCGCGCGACCTCCAATTCGGCGACGGGCAGTGGACGAGGGGGAAGTCGCCGGACACGTTCTGCCCGGTCGGCCCGCTCGTGCCCGCCGCCGACGTCCCCGACCCGCATGTGCTTTCAATCCGCGCGCTCCTGAACGGCGAGGTCGTGCAGGACTCGACGACCGCGAACCTCGTCTTCGGCATCGACGAGGTGATCAGTTACGCCTCGGAGACCGCGACGCTCGAGGCCGGCGACCTGATCCTCACGGGCACGCCGGCGGGTGTCGGGATCTTTCGCACGCCGCCGCGGCTGCTCGAGCCGGGAGACGAGATCACGATCGAGATCGACGGCGTCGGCTCGCTGACGAACCCCGTCGTCGCGGGGTGAGCGACCTCCGCGGATGAACGGCATCTCGCGGACGGTCCTGCGCGACCAGGTCAAGGACCTGCTGCTCCAGCGGATCGCGAGCGGCGAGCTCAAGCCTGGCGAGCGTCTCGTGGAGACGCGAATCGCAGCCGAGCTCGGGACGAGCCAGGCACCGGTCCGCGAAGCACTCCGCGACCTCGAGCTCCTGCGGCTCGTCGAGTCCCAGCCCTTCAAGGGCGCTCGCGTGCGCGCGTTCGGCGACGAGGAGCTCGTCGAGGTGTATCCGGTCCGCGCGGTGCTCGAGGAGCTCGCGGCGAAGGAGGCGACCAAGAACCTCGCCGGGGACGTGAGCATCCTCGAGGCGGAGGTCGAGGCGATGCGCGAGGCCGCCCGTCGCGGCGACGTCAACGCGCTCGTCCGCCACGACATCGCGTTCCACCGGCTCGTCGTCGAGGCGGCGGGCAACCCGATCCTCGAGCAGTGCTGGAAGTCGCTGGGGGTAGAGGGGCGGATCACGATCACGCTCTACGGCACGTCGATCGAGCCGCACGAGGCGGCGGAGCTCCACGTGCCGCTGCTCGAGGCGATCCGCTCGCGCAAGCCGGGCGCCGCCGGTCGGGCGGCGCGCAAGCACGTCGAGGCGTTCGCCCGGATCGCGAGCGGTCGCCACGAGCCGAAGGCCGCCACGTCCTGAGGTCGCGCTCGACCACGGGGGCGCTCGCCGGGCTGTTCCTCGCTGCGCTCGCGCTGCGGCCGCAGGTCGTCGGCGTCGGCCCGCTGATCGGCGACATCCAGGACGACCTGGGCACGTCGCACGCGGTGGCCGGGCTCCTCGGGACGATCCCGGTGCTCTGCATGGGCCTCTGCGCGCCCGTCGGTGCGTCGCTGTCGGCGTGGCTCGGGACACGCCGGGCGATGACGATCGGGCTCATCCTGATCGGCGTGTTCGGGATCCTGCGGGGCCTCGGGCCCACGCCGTGGCTCGTCGTCCTGCTGACGCTGCCGCTCGGGATCGGGATGGGGATCGGCAACGCGACCGCGCCCCTCGCCGTCCGCGAGACGGTGCCCGAGCGCCCGGCAACGGGGACCGGTGTCTATGCGACCGGGATCCAGCTCGGTTCAGCCATCGCGGCCGCCGTCGTCGTGCCGCTGGCCGCCGTGCTCGGGGGCTGGCGCGGTGCACTGATCGCAGTCTCGGTCGCCTCGTGCGTCGTCGCGGTCGTCTGGGCCGTGCTCGAGCGGGGCGGCGAGGCCCACGTGCGACCCGCGGCGGTGATCCCGCGGCTGCCCTGGCGCTCGCGCACCGCGTGGCTGCTCGTCGCGATCTTCGTCTCCATGTCGTCCTCGTACTACGGGCTCATCGCCTGGCTGCCCGACGCGTACGTGGAGCACGGCTGGAGCGACAACGCGGCCGGTGGGTTGGTCGCCGCCCTCAGCGTCACGGCGATCCCGGCCTCGTTCGTCCTCCCCTGGCTCTCCGACCGTCGGGGTGGCCGACGGCCGTGGCTCCTCGGCTGCTCGCTCGTGTTCGCGCTCGGGACGGCGGCGCTGATCCTGCTTCCGGGCGCCGCGTACCTCTGGGCCCTGCTCGCCGGGGTCGCACAGGGCGGGATGTTCTCGCTCGTGATGACGCTGCCGCTCGACCACGAAGAGGGAGCGAAGCGCGTGGCGGCGCTCGTCGCGATGATGCTCGGGCTCGGCTACTCGGTCGCGGCCGTGTCGCCGTTCGTCCTCGGCGCCGTCCGCGACGCGACCGGCTCGTTCGACGCGGTGCTGTGGGTCTGCGTGGTGCTGCTCTCGCTCCTCACGGCGCTCACGTCGGCGCTGCCCCGGCCGGCGGCTCGCGGCGTCTCGCCTCAGGCAGCCGGCGGGTAGATCGAGGCAGCGTAGTCCTCGACCATCCGCGCGGCGGAGAAGCGCGGGCCGTTCGTCCGGAGCGACCGCTTGACCATCGCGAGCCAGCCGTGCGGGATCCCGTCGTCGCCTCGGTCGTAGAAGAGGGGGATCACCTGCTGCTCGAGCAGGTCGTAGAGCGCGTGGGCATGCCGGGCGTCCTGAGCGGCCTCGTCCTCGCCCTCGGGCGCGCCCCCGTCGATCTCCCAGCCGTTCGGGCCGTCGCCGTCTCCCTCGTAGCCCTCCCACCACCAGCCGTCGAGCACGCTGAGGTTGAGCCCGCCGTTCGCCGCGGACTTCATCCCGCTCGTCCCGCTCGCCTCGAGCGGCGGTCGGGGCACGTTGAGCCAGACGTCGGCACCGCCGACGATCGGCGCGGCGACCGAGAGGTCGTAGTTCTCGAGGAACGCGACGCGCGACGTGATGCCGACCGCCTCGGACAGGCCAAAGACGTCCACGAGCATCTGCTTCGCGTTGTCGTCGAGCGGATGCGCCTTCCCGGCGACGACCATCTGCACGGGCGGGCCGTCGGCGAAGATCCGGCGGACGCGCTCCGGGTCGTACGTGAGCAGGAACAGGCGCTTGTAGGTCGCGATCCTGCGCGCGAAGCCGAGCGTGAGGGTGTCCTCTGCGAAGGTCTCTGCCACAGCCTTGACGTTCTCGGGGCTCTCCCCGCGCAGGAGGCGGTCCTGGACGCTCTTCGACTTCACGTACGCGACGAGCTCGCGCCGTGCGTCGTTTCGCGCTTCCCAAAGCTCGTCGTCGGGGATGTCGTCCACCGGCGCCCACGTCTCGGGCTCGGACGCGCGCTCGACCCAGTCCTCGCCTAGGTGGCGGTCGAGCAGCGCCCGAAGCGGCGGTGAGAGGAAGGTCGGCAGGTGCACGCCGTTCGTCACATGCGTGATGGGCACCTCGTCCGCGGGTGCGTCGCGAAACAGCGGGCGCCACATCTCGCGCGCGACCTGCTCGTGCCGGAGGCTGACGGCATTCGCCCGGCGCGTCATGCGCAGCGCGAGCGGCGTCATCCCGGGCCACTCGTCGGTGCCCGGCACGCTCCGGCAGAGGTCGAGGAAGCGCTGGTCGTCCATGCCGAGCCGCGCCGGGAGCCCGGCGTACGCATCGAGGAACGAGCCGGGCTCGTACGACTCGTTGCCGGCCGCAACCGGCGTGTGCGTCGTGAACACACAGCGGTCGCGGGCCGCTGCGAGCGCGTCGTCGGGCGCCTCGCCGGCAGCCACGTCCTCGGCTGCGAGCTCGAGCGCCGCGAGCGCGGGATGGCCCTCGTTGAAGTGGAGGACGCCAGGCTCGATCCCGAGCGCCCGGAGCGTGCGCACCGAGCCGATCCCGAGCAGCCCGTACTGGCCGAGCCGAGTGTGCGGGTTGCCCTCGTACAGTCGCGCGGTGATCCAGCGGTCGACGGGGTCGTTCTCGTCGAGCTCGGTGTCGAGGAGGTAGAGCGGCACCCGCCCGACCTCGACCCGCCACGCGTGGAACGCGACCTCGCGGCCGAACAGGGGGAACGTCAGCCGCAGCGGCCGTCCCTCGTCGTCGAGCACCTGCACGGTTGGCAGCCGCTCGGGGAACGCCTGCACCCAGTATTCGTGCTGGAGCCCTGCGCGGTCGACCCGCTGCTGGAAGTACCCCCTCCGGTAGAGCAGCCCGATGCCGATCATCGGGAGCGCGCGGTCGCTCGCCGCCTTGAGGATGTCGCCGGCGAGGACGCCGAGCCCGCCCGAGTAGATCGGCAGCGAGCGGTGGATGCCGAACTCCGCGCAGACGAACACCACCGGCCCGTCGAGACCTTCGATCCGCCTCTCCGGGCGGGCGTGATCCTCCTCGAGCACCCTCGTCAGCCGCGCGATCCGCTCCTGCGTCTGCGGATCGGCGATCGCGCGCGAGGCCGTGTGCGGCGCGATGTCGGCGAGCTGGCGCACCGGGTTTGCGAGATTGATCTCCCACGCGTGCGGGTCGAGCGAGCGGAAGAGCTCGTCGCCGTCGGGATCCCAGGCCCAGCGGTAGTCGAGGGCGATACGCGCGAGGGGCGCGAGCTCCGCGGGCAGGCGCAAGGCGAGCTCAGCGGCTCGCTCGTCCGCCTCTCGCGCCCCGGGCAGCGAGGCGAGGTCGACGAGTCGGGTCGTGCTCACAGTCGCGCAAACTAGCTACGCCAGGTCCGAGGCGAGCACGACATGGTTCACGAGGGTGCCGATCTCGGGCACGTGGATCTCGACCCAGTGGCCGGGCAGGAGGTTGACGTGCTCCGGCGGGATCAGCCCCGTACCCGTGAGCAGGATCGTCCCCGCCGGCACGGGGTTGTCCCGCACGAGCCACGACACGAGGTCGGGGAACGACCGGGTCATCTGCGCCGTCGTCGCTGTGTCCTGGTAGATGACCTCGCCGTCTTCGTCCGAGATGCGCATGACGAGCTGGAAGCCCTGCGGCTCGTACTCGGGTGAGTAGATCGCAGGGCCGATCGCGCATGAGCCCGCGTACACCTTCGCCTGGCTCAAGTACAGCGGGCTCGTGCTCTCGATCTCGCGCGAGGAGAGGTCGTTGGCGATCGTGTAGCCGAGGATCGCCCCCTTGGCGCCGAGGACGACGGCGATCTCGGGCTCCGGGACGGTCCACGTCGAGTCGCCGCGGATGCCGATCGCCTGGCCGGGGCCGACCGTCCGCCGGGCGCCCGCGTCCTTGAGGAACAGCCGCGGCCGGTGGTTGTCGGTGACCGCGGTGTAGACGTCGCGGAACGGGCTGCTCGCCATCGGATCGGCGTCGGCCGTGTCATAGGTGCCCTCGGCGCACCACACCTCGGGCGGGTCGAGTGGCGTGACGAGGGTGAGGCCCGGCTCGAGCTCGAGACTGAACTCGTCGATCGGCACGACGAGCTGGCCGAGCGGGAACGACTCTCCCTGGAGCAAGGGCATCGGGTCCTCGATGCCCTTGAGCACGCTGAACTCTCCCTCGCGTGGGTGCTCCACGCCGACCGAGAGGTAGCCCTCGGGGTCGACCCATCGGATGACGCGCCGCATCGAGAGGGTCCTTACACCACGACGCGTCCGGCGTCACGCAACGCGTTCAGTGCTCCCGGAGACCCGCCGCGCGCTGCTCGGCGGCGAGCCGTTCCTCCGCCTCGGTCTCCTCGCGCAGCAACCGGACGAGGAGCCAGACGATCGCGGCGAAGAAGACGATCGCCTGCTCGGTCGACATCAGGATCCCGCCGAGGTTCTGGTCCTGGCGCGCGGTGATCCCCCACAGGCGAACCGGCAGGTCCTCGTAGTAGCCGTAGACCGGTGGCGAGAACGTCAGCGCGAGGCCCAGGAACGCCGAGAGCACGAAGGCCGCGAAGACGTATCCGATCCGCCCGAGGGTCGGCAGCGAGCGGGGCACGTCGCAGAGCACGGGCCACCAGAACAGCAGACCGACCGCGATCAGGACGGCATGCTCGAGTGCCAGCAGGAGCCCGTTTTGGACAGCGGCGTCGTAGACCGCCCCGAGGTGGATGACATACCAGGCAACAAGCCATGTGGGAAGCGTAATCGCGGGCCGGGTGATCGTCTCTAGCAGCGAGCCGCCGCGCATCGCGATCTCTTCGCGCATTGCCGGCGTGAGCCCGATCAGGAGGAGAGGCGGCGCCCAATCGCTGATCATCACGTTCTGCAACAGGTGGAAGAGAACGAGGTAGTTGATGGCGATCGTGCCGAGCTGGGAGTTGAGCGCTCCGGCGACGAGCACGAGGCCTGCGCCGAAGCACCACGCACGCCATGCGGGCCCCGGCGCGCGGCGCCAGGCCCTGGCGTAGAGGAACGCGGCGCCGGCCGCGAGCACGAGGAACTCCGGCTCGAGCCGCACCGACCACGGCGACGGCATCAGACGAGCTCCGGCGTCACGCTCCGCGTGGCCCTGGCGCGGCGCGCGAGCCGCAGGAGCAGAACGATCGCGACACCGAGCGTTGCCGCCTGCTCGGCCATCATCACGAGCCCCGCCAGCTTCTGGTCGGTCAGCGGCGAGAGCCCGAAGAGCCGGTGCGGCTGGTCGACGTAGACGTCGTAGTACGGCTCGAACCCGAACACGAACGGGTACGCGAGCACCTGACCGACCCAGAACAGGACGACTGCGAGCCCCAGCCGCTCGTTGAGCGTCAGGCGTCCGTGACGCGCGGGGTCGATCAGGAGGGTCCAGACGAGCGCGCCCACGACCACGAACGAGAGATGCTCGAAGCGGTGGACGATCGGGTGCCGGAGCGCGGCGTCGTAGAGAACCGGGATGTGCCACGCGACCATGACCACGATCCAGAGGGGAACGGCGACCCGGGGACGAAGCAGAAAGCCGAGCCCGCGCCGGAGAGGCTGCGCGCGGGCGAGCGGCGCGAGGAGGTCGCGCGGCAGGAAGAACATCGAGAGCGGGCCCCGCACGGAGAGCAGCGCGAGCACGATCCCAAGGTCGGCGATCAGCACGTGCTGGAGCATGTGCGCCGACTGGAGATACTCCTCCGCGATCGCGTCGAGCGGGGAGAGGAGCCCGACGAGCACGACGCCCACTCCGGCGAGGAAGAGCACGAGCCGGGAGGGAGGCGCCAGCTCAGGGCGTCGCTGCCGAAGTCGCCGCCAGCCCGACACGAAGAATGCGATCGCAACCGCCGCGAGCACGAGCACGAGCGGATCGAAGGACCACGCCCGCCAGAGGTCGTCCGGCGCGGTTGCGAGCGGCGTCACGGCGTCACGGTAGCCCCATCGGGGCCGACGGCCAGAGGCTTGATGTGGAATGGGCGCCCCGTGGGGCCGGCTCAGGCCAAGCCAGGCCGGCTCCGCGCCCGCAGCGCAGGCTGGACGCCTTCGCAAGGGCGCGGAGACGGCCTGGCGCCGCGCCTGAGGCGGCATCCACGATCGCGCACGAATCTCACATCAAGCCTCTAGCTGACGTGCCTACAGAGGTTGTGAACGGCTGAGGGGTTCTATCCGGCCCTCCTTCGAGGCTGTGGGTCTCGCCGAAGACCTGCATCGAAGGAGGGCTCGGATGTTGTTGCACCGTAACGCGAAGCTCGGACTCGCTGGCCGTCACGCGCTTGTGTCGGCGGTCGCGGGTGGGATGACGCTGAAGGCGGCCGCGGCCGCCTTCAGCGTGTCGCCGGCGACAGCGCATCGCTGGTGGCATCGCTGGTCGGAGGCGAACGAGGAGGCGCGGGCCAGCCTGTCGTGTCTTTGCGATCGATCGAGCCGGCCGCGCTGCTCGCCTCGGCAGCTCGCGCCGGAGCTCGCCGAGGCGATCTGTGCGTGTCGTCGCAAGACGGGCTGGGGGCCGCGGCTGGTTGCGGGCGCGACCGGCTTTGCGCATTCGACGGTCTGGAAGGTGCTCAAGCGGGCGGGGATCTCGCGGCCGTCGAAAGCGGCGCGTGAGCCTGCACACCGTTACGAGTGGCCGTGCCCGGGCGATCTGTTGCACATGGACGTCAGCGAGTACGCGCGCTTCGAGCGGCCCGGTCACCGCGTCACCGGCGACCGCTCAAGCCAGGACCGTCAGCATCGCGACGGCGTCGACTACGTGCATGCGATCGTCGACGACCACTCGCGGCTCGCCTACGCCGAGATCCACCCCGACCAGCGTGCCGTGACCGTCGTCGGCTTCCTCGAGCGGGCACTCGCTTTCTACGAACGCCACGGGATCGGCGCGAAGCGGTTGATGACCGACAATGCCTGGGTCTACGTCAAGAGTCGCGACTTCCGGCAGCTGCTCGCACACCACCACATCCGGCACCTCACGACCAAGCCGTACCGGCCGCGCACCAACGGCAAGGTCGAGCGCTTCCACCAGACGATGGCGCGCGAATGGGCCTACGGCCTTGTCTACGACTCACACCGCGAACGCGCAACCGCCCTGCCACACTGGCTCGACCACTACAACACCGCGCGGCCGCACAGCTCGATCGGAGGGCGACCCCCAACCAGCCGCGTTCACAACGTCCGTGGGCAGGACATCTAGCAGCCGTTGGCGCGATTTCGACGTCAAAGTGGGGGAGGAGATCGTGACGGGGTCGGAGGAGACGGGGCAGCCGCTGCCCGAGGAGCTGCGTGCGCGCCAGGAGCGAGAGCTCAACGTGGCGTTCACGCTCGCCTCGATGGAGGACGCCCTTGCGCGCGAGGCGGTGGAGGTCGCGACGTTCCTGCGCGCCACCGGGATCGAGCTCGATCCGCTCACGTTCGTCGTGATGCGCGTCTTCGAGGTGTGCGTGACCGAGTTGATCGACCCGTCGCTCGCGCTCGAGGAGCTCGCGGAGAGCGGCTCGCTCGCCCGCTCGGCCGATCTCGCTGCGGACCTCCTCCGCCGCGACGCCGCCTAGTCGGCTGAGGAGAGTCGCCGGGGTACGCTGCGTAGCGTGGCGCACGGGTCGATCGACGAGCTCGAAGTCGCGCTCCGGGAGGCCGACTACCTCCCCGACCGCGGGCTCGCGACCGCGCTCTACCTCGCGCTTGCGCTCGAGAAGCCGGTGCTCCTCGAGGGCGACGCGGGTGTCGGGAAGACCGAGGCCGCGAAAGCGCTCGCGACGGCGCTCGATGCTCGGCTGATCCGTCTCCAGTGCTACGAGGGCCTCGACGTCGCGCACGCCGTGTACGAGTGGAACTACCCGCGCCAGCTGCTTCACATCCGGGCCGCGCAGGAGGGGACCGTCACCGAGAGCGAGCTCTTCGGCCCCGAGTACCTGATCCGCCGGCCGCTTCTCGAGGCGATCGACTCGGACGATCCGGTGGTGCTGCTGATCGACGAGATCGACCGCGCGGACGAGGAGTTCGAGGCGTTCCTTCTCGAGGTGCTCTCCGACTTCCAGATCACCATCCCCGAGCTCGGAACGATCCGCGCACGACGCCGCCCCGCGGTGATCCTCACCTCCAACCGGACGCGCGAGCTCCACGACGCGCTCAAGCGCCGCGCGCTGTACCACTGGATCGGCCACCCGTCGATCGAGCGCGAGATCGCGATCGTCCGGCTGAGGGTGCCAGGGATCCCCGAGCGGCTCGCGGTGGAGGCGGCGGCGTTCGTGCGCGGTCTGCGCGGCCTCGATCTCGCCAAGCCGCCGGGGGTGGCGGAGACGATCGACTGGGCCCAGGCGCTCGACGCCCTCGGGCGGCGCGAGCTCGACGCGGAGGTCGTGCAGCAGACGCTCGGCTCAGTGCTCAAGTACCACGAGGACATCGAGACGGTGCGCGACGCGACGCTCGCGCGTCTCGTCGAGGAGGCACGGGCGGCCTCGGCCGCTTCGTAGCGCCGTGGCCGCCGGAGACGCAATCGTCGGGCACGTCGTGACGTTCGGCCGCGTGTTGCGCGAGGCCGGGCTGGAGATCGGCCCGGGTCGCGTCAGCGACGCGCTGCGCTCGCTCGACGTCGTCGACCTTGCCCGGCGAGACGACGTCTACTTCGCTCTGCGCCAGACGCTCGTCTCCCGCCGTGACGAGCTTGCGGTGTTCGACAAGGCGTTCGACGCCTGGTTCCTCCGCACGCCCGTCCACGCGCCTGTGCGTGAGCCGTCCCCCGAGCCGGTGCTACGGGTCCTCGACGGCCCCGCCGGCGCCGGCGATGACGGCGACGAGCCCGTCGAGGACGACGACGTGCTCGAGCTCGGGGTCTCGGGTCAGGAGCTGCTGCGCGACAAGGACTTCGCCGAGCTGAGCGACGAGGAGCTCCTTCGGCTGCGCGAGCTCATCGATCGCATCGCGCGCACTCGGCCCCTGCGCCGGTCGCGGCGGACGCGGCGCGACCCGCTCGGCGAGGCGCTCGACGTGCGAGGGATGATCCGCGCCTCGCTCCGCACCGGCGGCGATTCCGTCGATCGACCGCTGCGGGCGCGAAAAGAGGTCCCTCGCCGGCTCGTGCTGCTCTGCGACGTGTCGGGCTCGATGGACAGCTATGCGCGCGCCCTGCTGCTCTTCCTGCACGCCGCGGTCGGCGCCGGGCGTGGGGTCGAGGCGTTCGCGTTCGGCACGCGCCTGTCGCGTCTCACGCCCGACCTCGCCACGCGCGACCCGATGGCCGCGCTGGCGCGCTGCACGGAGGAGGTCGTCGACTGGGGGAGCGGGACGCGGATCGGCGCATCGCTCCGCGAGTTCAACGAGGTCTACGGCCGTCGGGGGCTGTCGCGCGGCGCGATCGTCGTGATCGTCTCGGATGGGTGGGAACGCGAGGATCCCCCGCTCGTCGGCCGCGAGATGGCCCGGGTCGCGCGGGCCGCGTACGCCGTGATCTGGGTCAACCCGCTCAAGGGAAACCCCGACTACCAGCCGCTCGCCGGGGGCATGCGCGCTGCGTTGCCTTTCGTCGACAGGTTCCTCGCGGGCCATAATCTGAGAAGTCTCGAGGAGCTGGCGACGATACTCGCCGGCATCGAAAGGAGGCACGCAGCGTGAAAGAGATCCTGCCGGAGGTGGAAGCCTGGCGCGACGCCGGCGAGAAGGTCGTCGTGGCGACGGTCGTGGCGACTCGCCGCTCCGCACCGCGACCGATCGGCACGAGCCTGGCCGTCTCGGAGACTGGGAAGATGTGCGGCTCGGTCTCGGGAGGCTGTGTCGAGAGCGACGTGTTCGACAACGCGATCGCCGTGATGCAGGACGGGGCGCCGCGGCTGCTGCACTACGGAATCACGGACGAGATGGCCTGGGACGTCGGCCTGCCGTGCGGCGGGGAGATCGACGTGTTCGTGGAGCCGGTCGAGTGACCCTGCTCGAGCGTCTCGCCCGCCTGGACGACGAGGGAGGACGTGCGGTGCTGTTCACGGTCGTCGAGGGCGACGGGGTCGGTGCGAAGGCGCTCGTGGTGGAAGACGGCGAGACGGTCGGTGACGGCGTGCCGACGTGGGCGCTCGGGCAGTTCGACGAGCTCGTCCGGCGGGGTCGCAACCGTCTGCTCGAGACGGACGGCGCCAGGGTGTTCGCCGAGTGGTATGGGCCGCCACCACGGTTGCTCGTCTACGGCGCGGTGGACACGGCCGAAGCCCTGGCGCGCGGGGCGAAGCTGCTGGGCTGGACCGCGATCGTCGCCGACGCGCGGGCGACCTTCCTCACGTCGGAGCGCATCCCCTCGGCCGACCGGTTGATCGCGGAGTGGCCCGAGGAGGCGATCGCCGAGGTCGCACCCGACCACCAGACCGCGATCGTGGTGCTCACGCACGACGACAAGTTCGACGAGCCGGCACTGCTCGCCGCCTTGCGGACGGAGGCGTTCTATATCGGCGCGCTCGGCTCCCGGCGGAACCAGGAGCGTCGTCGTGAGCGTCTCCTCGAGGCGGGGGCGAGCGAAGCAGATCTCGCGAGGATCAGCGGCCCATGCGGCCTCGACATCGGCGCCGACACGCAGTCCGAGACAGCCCTCTCGATTCTCGCCGAGGCACTCGCGGTGCGCGCCGGGCGCGAGGGTGGGCCGTTGCGGCAGGCCAAGAAGAGGATCCACGCCGAGGTGCTGTAGGCACCTCGCCGTGAACGTGGCTTCAGCCGCGGTCAGGTCGCCGGTTCCTCCGGCTGACACGCGCGAGTTGAAACGGCAGCAGCGGCCAAAGCACGAGCTCGCGGAGCGACGCGCGCCTGGAGTTTCCGGCCGGTGACTCGGCCCGCACGACGATGCCGCGCCCTCGGAGCAGCCACCGCATCGCGGCGGTGGCACGCGCCGCATGCCATGAAGACGTGACGACGACGACCTCCTCGGCGCCGGCGCGAAGCACGTCGTTCACGGCGTTGCCGAGGTTCTCGACCGTCGTGCGCGCGTCGGGGTCGACGACGACCTCGGCCGCGGTGCCCCGCCAGGCCGCTCGCATCAGCGCAGCCTCCGTTTGCGTCCCCGCGGCGCGCGCCCATCCCGAGAGGACGACGACGTCGTGTTCGGTCGTCAGCTGCGCCGCACGCTCGAGCCGTGCAGCGCAGATGGCATGGAGGTCGGCGTTCCCGCCAGTCGAGTAGCCGAGCACCACGACGACGCGTGGGGCCGTTACGCCCATGGCTGCTTCGGACATGACCTCGTGCCTGGCACGATCTCCCGTCCCGTTCGGACACCTTGACGCGTATGCATCTCGTCAGGGGGAGTCGTGGCTCGTTCGGACGTGTCTGGTTTCACCCGCGCCGGTGGCGGAGCCAGCGGAAGAACAGGAGCGTGCCGACGACGGTGAGCACCAGCTTCACCGCCTTCTTGCCTTGGAGCTTCGACTCCCCGTGCTCCCGCGCGCGCATGTGCACCGCGACCTCCTCGACGCGCAGCCCCGCCTGCTCGAGGCGGAGCAGCGCCTCGACCTCCGGCGCGCCACTCGCATACGGGCGCGACATGATCGGCATCGCCTTGCGGTTGACCGCCGCCATGCCGCTCGTCGGATCGCGGAACGGCCGTCCGAGCCGGACGTGCATCGCCTTCTGGAGCAGCCCGATCCCGAATCGCCGCGCCGGAGAGGGCGAATAGCGGTCGGCGCCGTACCCCTCGCCCTCTGCGAATCGCGAGCCGACGGCCACGTCGCACCGATCGCTGCGCACGAGCTCGAGGAGCCGCGCGAGCTCGTCGACGGGATGCTGGCCGTCCGCATCGACTCGGCCGCAATACTCGTAGCCTCGGTCGTGCGCCTCCTGGTAGCCCGCGGCGATTCCCGCACGGAGCCCGCGGTTCTCGCCGAACGAGACGACGATCGCGCCGTTCGCCGTTGCAACGGAGGCGGTCGCGTCGGTCGAGCCGTCGTCGATCACGAGCACGTCGGCGTGCGGCAGTCCAGAGTGCAGCTCGGCGAGCACCGCCGGCAGGCTCTGCTCCTCGTTCCAGGCCGGAACGAAGACGACGGTGTCGGCGTCGGGCACGAGCGGAGCCTAGTGCGCCCCGGTCACGCCCCGGAAATCAATCCACCGCGCCACGCCGGTCGACCGTCTCGGACAGCGCCTGCACCACCTCCTCCTGGAGCCACGACAGCCAGTGGTACAGCGCGAGCCTCGGAGCGTCGGGGTCGGTCGCGTCGAACGCGCGGTAGCTCTCGTCCTGCACGTCGAGCTGCGTGCCGAGTACGAGCCGCAGGCTCTCGAGCGCGCCGAGCCAGGCGCCGAGCTCCTCTTCGTCGAGGCGCGTCGCGCGTGCCGTGCGCTCGAGCTCGGCGAGCGCCTGCAGCTTGCCGTCGACAAGCCCCGGCCCCACGAGACGCGCGTAGTCCTCGTTCACCGCGTCGTCGTCGGCGTGTGCGGGCGGGAACAGCCGGTACAGCGTCGGCTCTCCCGCCTCGAGCGCCTCGCGCAGCTGTTCCGGCAGCGACGCCAGCACATCGCGCTCCTCCTCCGGCAGCTCGACCCTGTAGGTCCCGTCCTTCTGTCGCTGGATTCCGCGCCGCATCACTGGAAGGGGCACTAATCTTGGCGCATCGTCGCCCACAAGCCATGGGCGTGGAGGCGCGACACGTCGAGCTCCGCCTTCTCCCTCGTCCCCGACGAGACGACTGCCTTGCCCTCGTTGTGCACCTGGAGCATCAACCGGGTCGCCTTGCTGCGCGAGTAGCCAAAGAGCTGCTGGAGGACCAGCGTCACGTAGCTCATGAGGTTGATCGGGTCGTTCCAGACGATCACGATCCAGGGCCGATCCTCGACGGGCTCGTCGTCGGTCGCGCGCTGCGGAACCTCGACCGGCGCCTCGACGACCTGGCTCACGCGGTCGAGTCCGACGGGCCCTGCGACTCGTCGGGTGGATCGTGCTCCTCGCGGGGTGCGTCCGGGACGGGCGCGGCAGGGTCACGAGGCCGCGCGTACGGCTGGAGGCGCTCGACGATGTTGTCGATTGGCGCCACGGGAGTGTCGTCGTCGACGTACTCGTCCCGCCCGTCGCGCGAGAGCAGCTTCCCGAGCCCCTTCCCCTTTGCAAGCTTTGCGAGCTCCTTCTGGCGGCGACGCTCCTCCTTCTCGTGCTGCTTCGCCGCCTCCCGTGCAGCTTCGTCGTCGCGCTTGCGTTGCTCGGCTTCGGCCTTGGCGCGTTCCTTGGCTTCGATCTCGTCTCGTTTGCGTTGCTCGGCTTCGGCCTTGGCGCGCTCCTTGGCTTCGATCTCGTCTCGTTTGCGTTGCTCCGCTTCGGCCTTGGCGCGCTCCTTCGCGTCGAGCTCGTCCTGCTTGCGTTGCTCGGCTTCGGCCTTCGCCCGCTCCTTCGCCTCGGCCTCGGCCCGCTTGCGCCGCTCTTCCTCCTCCTTCGCCTGCTGCTTCTCGAGCTCCTTGCGCCGCTTCTCCTGGGCGCGCCGCTCGCGGCGGCTCAGGCTGGGCTCTCCCTCGTCGTCGAGGAGTGCGCCGTCGGCGAGCGCCGCCGCCTCGGCCGCCTCGATCCGCGCAAGCGCCTCCTCGGCCGCACGTTGGCGTTCCTCCTCGACCGTGCCGCGCGCCTCCTCCACCGCCTTGCGCGCCTCTTCCTCCGCGGCGAGCCGCTCGGTCTCCTCCGCTTCGCGGCGCGTCTGCTCCTCCGCGGCGAGCCGGGCGGCCTCGGCCTCCTCTGCCTCGCGCCGCGCAGCTTCCTCGGCTTCGCGTCGGGCAGCCTCCTCGGCCTCACGTCGGGCTGCCTCCTCGGCTGCGAGCCGCGCCTGCTCTTCCGCCTCACGGCGGGCCGTTTCTTCGGCTGCGAGCCGCGCCTGCTCTTCCGCCTCTCGCCTCGCCTGGTCCTCCGCGGCCAGGCGCGCAGCCTCGGCGGCAGCGGCGGCAGCGGCGGCAGCCGCCTCGGCCTCACGCCGCGCGGCCGCCTCGGCCTCGAGCCTGGCTTGCTCCTCGGCAGCGGCGCGTGCGGCCTCCTCGGCCTCGAGCCTGGCCTGTTCCTCGGCAGCGGCGCGTGCGGCCTCCTCGGCCTCGAGCCTGGCCTGCTCCTCCGCGGCTGCGCGTGCGGCCTCCTCGGCGTCGCGTCGCGCGGCTTCCTCGGCCTCGCGTAGGGCCGCGGCCTCCACCTCGAGGCGGGTTGCCTCCTCCGCCGCGCGCCGGGCCTGCTCCTCCTCGGCCTGGCGCGACGCATCCTCGTCCTCGAACCGAGCGGACTCCTCGGCCTCCCGGCGCGCAGCCTCCACGGCCTCGTGTCGCGCGACCTCGGCGGCGGCCCGCCGGCTCGCCTCTTCCTCGAGCCGGGCTGCCTCCTCGGCGTCGCGCCTGGCTCCCTCCGCCGCGGCGCGCTGGGCCGCTGCGGCCGCCTCGCGTCGCGCGGCCTCCCGCGCAGCCTGCCTCGCCTCCGCAGCGGCCTCGGTCTCCGCCCGGGCGCGCTCGGCCTCGTCGACGGGGAGTACGAGCACCAGGGCACGCGGCTCGGGGTACCCCGTCTCGGGCTGCAGGCGAAGCTCCGAGCGACGGATCTTCCCGCTCGACGTCTTCGGCAACTCGTCGACGAAGCTGATCTCCCGCGGGTACTTGTACGGCGCGGTCACGTTCTTCACGTGCTCCTGGAGCTCTCCGATCAGCTCGGCGGTGGGGTCGACGCCTGGCCGGAGCACGACGAATGCCTTCACGATCTCGCCGCGGTCGGCGTCCGGGGCGCCGACGACGGCGCTCTCGGCGACCGCCGTGTGCTCGAGCAGCGCGCTCTCGACCTCGAACGGGCCGATCCTGTACGCGGACGAGAGGATCACGTCGTCCGCGCGCCCGACGAACCACAGGTAGCCCTCCTCGTCCTGCACGCCGCGATCGCCCGTGATGTACCAGCCGTCGCGGAAGGCCGCGTCGCTCTCCTCGCGCGCCTCCCAGTAGCCGGCGAACAACGTCGGGGGGCGGCCGAAGAGGGCGATGTCGCCCTCGACGCCCGGTCCGCACACCTGCGCGCGCTCGTCGATCACCGCCACGTCGTGCCCAGGGGTCGGAAGCCCCATCGAGCCCGGGCGGACGTCCATCCCGGGGGCGTTCGCGACGAGCAGCGAGTTCTCCGTCTGGCCGTAGCCGTCGTGCACCGTGATCCCGAGCGCGTCCTGGAAGCGCTCGATCACCTCCGGGTTCAGAGGCTCGCCGGCCGACACGGCGTGCCGGAGCCGCGGCAGATGCACGGCCGCGAGGGAATCGAGCTTGGCGAGCATCCGGTACTCCGTCGGCGCCTGGCAGAGCACGGTGACGCCGAGGCGCTCCATCAGCCCGAGCCGCTCCTCGGGGTCGAAGCCCCCCTGGTGGAGCACGAGCTCGGCGCCGTTCGACCAGGGGCCGATCAACACGTTCCAGATCGACTTCGCCCAGCCGGTGCCGCCCGTGCACCAGACGACGTCCTGCTCGTGTGCGTCGAGCCAGTACTCCGCCTGGGAGCGCAGCGCCCACGTGTACGCGTGCGTGTGTACGACCCCGCGCGGCTCCTTCGTCGTGCCCGACGTGTAGAGGATGAACGCCCGCTCGCCCGCCGTCGTGTCCTCCGTCGGCGCGCGGTCGACGTACCGGCCGAGCTCGGAGCGGGCCTCGTCGAGGTACAGCACGGGGACCGGCGTCTCGAGCTGCTCGAGCATCTCCTCGACTTCGACCTCGCAGGACCGGTCGGCGATCACCAGGCGCGCGCCCGAGTGCCGAACGCGGAACGCGAGGTCCCGCGCGCGGAGCATCTCGGAGCAGGGGACGGAGATGAGGCCGCCCTTCAGCGCGCCGAGCATCGACCCGTGCCAGGCGGGCACCTTGCCCGTGTACACGAGCACGCGATCCCCGCGGTCGAGACGCGTGCGCAGCAGGTGCGCCCAGCGGGCCGCGTCACCGGCGACCTCCGCGAAGCTTCGGCGGTCGACGATCCCCTCCCGGTCGACGAAGGTCAGCGCCGCGCCTCGCTGGCTGCGGCCGAGCGGCTCGATCACGTCGCGCGTGAAGTTGAACCGTGCGGGGACCTCCCACCCTTGCGGGTACGGGCCGGCGTGCAGAACGGGCGCTGTCTTGCGGCGTCGGCGAAGCATTCTGACGGGGCGAACTCTACTCTGCGTGCGTGTCATGACCAGACTCCGGGAGAGGCATTTCTGACGTTGTCGACACGGGCCGCCACCCGCTTGAGAGGTGCCGTCGAATTACGCTTTGTGCGGGACTTTCCCCCTTCCCTTCACGACGGAAACGAGTAGGATGCGCGGGCTGAAGATGAGAGCTCTGCGGACAGGATCTGTGGTTGCGGCCGCCGCGTTGACGCTGGCCGCCTGCGTGGGCGCGGCCGCGGCGGCGGACGGGGTCACCGTTCGCGGCGGCGGCGTCGAGCTCGTCCTGCCGGACGGCTGGTCGCGGATCCAGCCGGCAGGCCAGACGGCCACCGACGATCCGCGCACGGTGATCGTGATCGGGACGGACGGCGTCCGTGCGATCGACAGCGACTGCCAGGTCTCCTCGTACCGTGTGCCGAGCGACGGCGCGGTGGTCGTCGTGATCGGCTGGCGGGACGCGACCGGTGCCAGCCCGTACCTGCCACTCTCCGGCATGAAGCTCCGGCGGGGCACGTTCGAGTGCTTCGCGGACCGTGGCGCGGTCGCCCAGGTCACGCGGCACGGTCTCGACTACCAGGTCAACGTGATGGTCGGGGATCGCGCCAGCGCCGCGACGATCGACGACGCACTCGCCGCTGCGCGGTCGATCACTCCTGCGCAGCGGCGGCACGACTGAGGCCCTCGGGCCCGAGCACGAGCACGGCGTCGCGCGTGAGCGCGGATCCGTTCAACGCCGGCATCACGTGGCTCGAGGAGCCGCTCGCCGGCGCCTCGGCAGGCCCGCTCGTCGGCCGGACGCTCCTCGTCAAGGACCTCGTCGACACAGCCGGGATCCGCACCACCTACGGCTCGAAGATCTACGCCGACCACGTTCCCGACCGGCACGCGACCGTCGTACAGCGGGCGCTCGCCGCGGGCGCGACCGTCGTCGGCAAGGCGAACCTCGTGGAGTTCGCCTGGGGGGTGCTCGGACAGAACGAGTGGTACGGGACGGTGCACAACCCCGTTCGACCCGGCCGGACGACGGGCGGCTCCTCGAGCGGTAACGCCGCGGCGCTCGCAGCCGGGCTCTGCGACCTCGGGATCGGAACGGACACCGGGTGCTCCGTACGTCTTCCGGCCGCCGCGTGCGAGATCGTCGGATTGAAACCGCGCCACGGGCTCGTTCCGGAAGACGGGGTGTTCCCCCTCTGTCCGTCCTTCGACACGGTCGGGCCGATGGCGCGGTCTGTGACCGACGTCGCGACGCTCTGGTCGGTGCTCGCCGCCCGGCCGGTGCCGGAGCCCGGGCTCGCCGGGCGCACCGTTGGGCTCCTGCGCCGGGCGCCGGATCTCGCCGACGGGCGCGAGACCGAGACGAGCGACGCGGCCGAGCAGTGGGTGCTGCGCCTCGAGTCGCTCGGAGCCCGGGTGGTCGAGGCGACGATCGCCGGCCCTGCGGCGAATCTCTGGCCGGTCTTCGACCACGAGGCCGCTCGCTCGCATGCCGCGACGTTCCCGAGCAGGGCGGAGGAGTACGGTAGCGTCGTCCGCGCGAAGCTCGAGGCCGCACAGCGCGTCGACGCGGACGCCGTGCTCGAGGGCTACCGCGCACTGGTCGCGTGGCGCCAGCTCGCCCCGGATGTCGATCTCTACGTCGCCCCGTGCGTCGCGATCGACTGGCCGGCGGAGGACGCGAACGAGCCGGACGTGCGGCTGCCGCTCTCCTCGTTCATGCGTTGGGTCAACCTGCTGGGCTGGGCCGGGCTGGCGATCGGCAACCTCCAGCTCGTCGCGCCGACGGACGAGGTCGTGCTGGCTGCAGGCCTCGCCTGGGAGCACGGCTAGCTCCCAAAGGGAGGAGCAGGAGCGCTCAGCCGGTCGTCGCGACGAGCCGGTCGTATGCCGGCAGCGTGAGGAACTCGACGTAGTCGGGCTCGGTGGCGATGCGCTCGAAGATCGCTCGTGCGTCGTCGTAGCCGTCGCCGAGCTTCGCGACCTCCTCGTCCGTGACGCGCCGCACGTCCTCGGGTCGGATCCGCCCGTGGTGGAGCCACTGCCAGATCTGCGAGCGCGAGATCTCCGCCGTCGCGGCGTCCTCCATCAGGTTGTTGATCGCGACGGCCCCGGAACCCTCGAGCCACGCGGCGAGGTACTGGATCCCGACGGAGACGTTGTTGCGCAGACCCTGCTCGGTCACCCCACCGGGCGTCGACTCGACGTCCAGGAGATCCGCCGCGCGGGTCTCCCCGTCGGGCACCCGCTCGATCTGGTTCGGCCGGCCGCCGAGGACGCGGTCGAACGACTCCATCGCCACTGGCACGAGATCGGGGTGCGCGACCCAGGTGCCGTCGAACCCCTGCGACGCCTCGCGGTCCTTGTCCTCACGCACCTTCTCGAGGGCGATCGCGTTCACCTCCGGGTCGCGGCGTGAGGGGATGAAGGCGGCCATCCCGCCCATCGCGTGCGCGCCGCGCCGGTGGCAGGTCCGGACGAGCAGCTCGCAGTACGCGCGCATGAACGGCACGGCCATCGTCACGTCGGCGCGATCGGGGAGCACGAACTCGGGCCGGTGCCCGAGCTTCTTGATCACGCTGAAGATGTAGTCCCAGCGGCCCGCGTTGAGCCCCGCCGAGTGCTCCCGTAGCTCGTACAGGATCTCGTCCATCTCGAATGCTGCGAGGATCGTCTCGATCAGGACCGTCGCCTTGATCCAGCCGCGCTCGACACCGAGCCGGTCCTCTGCGAAACGGAAGACGTCGCTCCAGAGCCGCGCCTCGTGATGCGACTCGAGCTTGGGGAGGTAGAAGTAGCGCCCGTTTCTCGCGTGGTTGCGCAGGAAGTACAGGCCGAAGTCATGGAGCGAGGCGGAGATCGGTGCTCCGCCCACCTCGAAGTGGCGTTCCTCGAGGTGCCAGCCTCGCGGTCGGACGAACAGGACTGCGATCTCGTCGCGGAGCGTGTAGCGCTTCTCGCCGGTGTCGAGCGAGATCGTCCGTTCGAGCGCGTCGGTGAGGTTCCGCTGGCCGTCAATGCAGTTCTCCCAGGTCGGCGAGTTCGCGTCCTCGAAGTCGGCCATGAAGACCTTCGCGCCGGAGTTGAGCGCGTTGATCACCATCTTCCGGTCGACCGGCCCCGTGATCTCGACCCGCCGGTCTGCGATCTCGTCTGGGAACGGTGCGATCCGCCAGTCCCCGGCCCGCACGTCGGCTGTCTCGGGAAGGAAGTCGGGCAGCTCCTCGCCGGCGAGTCGCCGGGCGCGCTCCGCGCGCCGCGCGAGCAGCTCGACCCTGCGCTCGCCGAACTCGCGCTGCAGGTCGGTCAGGAACGCGACCGCGTCTGGAGTCAGGACGTCGTCTGTGCGCACGGGAGGGGTATCTAGCACGATCGGCTCGCGCCGCGAGTCAATCCTGCTCGTGGTCCCGCTCGCAGTGCTCCGGGCATGTGCACGGGGCGACCTCTGCGCGCGTCAGGATGGTCGGCCGAGTATCCGACTTCGAGTCGGACACCTTCGCCGGACCGGCGCCTGCCAGGTGTCGGCGGCCGGTGTCCGACTCGAAGTCGGACACCGGTCGGCGCGAACGATGGAGGACGCTCATGCTGCGCTCCTTTCGGCCTGGAACTGCTGCTCCTCGGTGGAGCCGGTGAGGGCGAGCGTGGACGAGAGACCGCCGGTGACGGCCTGCATCACCTGGTCGAAGTAGCCCGCGCCCACCTCGCGCTGATGGCGCGTCGCGGTGTAGCCGGACTCCTCGAGGGCGAGCTCACGGTCCTGGACGGACACGTAGGCGGTCATCGCGTCGTCGCGGTAGCCGCGTGCGAGCTCGAACATCGAGAGGTTGAGCGCGTGGAAGCCGGCGAGCGTGATGAACTGGAAGCGGTATCCCAGCGACGCGAGGTCGCGCTGGAAGCCCGCGATCTGCCTCTCCGAGAGGTGCTCGCGCCAGTTGAACGACGGCGAGCAGTTGTACGCGAGCAGCGTGCCCGGGTAGCGCGCGTGGATCGCCGCCGCGAAGCGCTCCGCCTCGTCCAGGTCCGGTGTCGAAGTCTCGCACCAGACGAGGTCGGCGTACGGCGCGTAGGCGAGGCCGCGTGCGATCGCCGCGTCGATGCCGTCACGGACGCGGAAGAAGCCCTCCGGCGTGCGCTCGCCCGTGCAGAGCTCGCGGTCGATCTCGTCGACATCACTCGTCAGCAGCGAGGCAGACAGAGCGTCGGTGCGCGCGACGATCAGCGTGGGGACGTCGAGCACGTCGGCTGCGAGCCGTGCCGCCACGAGCGTCCGCACGAACTGGCCGGTCGGGACGAGCACCTTGCCGCCGAGGTGGCCGCACTTCTTCTCCGACGAGAGCTGGTCCTCGAAGTGGACGGCCGCCGCGCCCGCCTCGATGTACGCCTTCATGATCTCGAACGCGTTCAGCGGCCCGCCGAAGCCGGCCTCCGCGTCCGCCACGATCGGCGCCAGCCAGTACGTCTGGTCGTCGCCCTCGGCGTGCGCGATCTGGTCGGCGCGCATCAGCGCGTTCGAGATCCGGCGCGCCAGCGCGGGGCCGGAGTTCGCCGGATAGAGGCTCTGGTCGGGGTACGTGCCGCCGACCAGGTTCGCATCGGCGGCGACCTGCCAGCCGGAGAGGTAGATCGCCTCCAGCCCCGCCTTGACCATCTGGACTGCCTGCCCACCCGTCACGGCGCCGAGCGCCGCGACCCACTCGCGCTCGGCCAGGAGCGTGCGCAGACGCTCGGCCCCGAGCCGCGCAAGCGTGTGCTCGACGCGGACGGAGCCGCGCAGGCGCTCGACGTCGCTGGTGGTGTAGGGGCGGGCCGGTTCATGCATTCGCTTCCTCCTCGTGGATCCAGTAGCCGCAGACTTTGGATCCGAAACATATAGATCAGGCGCAAATTTGTCCAAGTTCGCCGGTTTTGGATCCCAAGTCAGTCCAATCTAGGTGCAAAGTCGCTACCGTTGCACCGTGACGACCCTTTCGACCAAGGCGGACGACATCGCCCGCGTGCTCGAGGACGAGATCGTGGGCGGGCTCATCCCGCCCGACACGGTGCTCCGCCAGGAGACGCTCTCCGAGCGGTTCGACGTCTCGAGGACGCCCGTCCGCGAGGCGTTGCGGCGGCTCGCGGCGCTCGGGCTCGTTTCCTTCGAGCCGAACCGAGGAGTGCGCGTCCGGTCGATCGCGGCGCACGAGCTGCGTGAGGCGTTCCTCGTGCGCGCGGAGCTCGAGGCGCTCGCGACCGAGGCGGCCACGCCGAAGATGACCCCCGACGACCTGGCCGAGATGGATGCCGTCGAGCGGCGCTTCGGGGAGCTCACGCTCGAGTTGCGCGCCCAAGCGCGGAGCGGCACCTCGCGGGACGCGACGCTGTTCGTCGAGTGGATGCAGGCGAACTACGCCTTCCACGACGTGATCTACCGCGTCGCGGAGCTGCCGCTCGTGGAGCGGATCGCGAAGAGCGCGCGGCGGACGTTCATCGGCGATCGCGTCTGGCAGGCGCGCGCAGAGCTCGATGCGCTCTACGCGAAGAACGACCTGCAGCACCGCGCGATCCGCGAGGCGATCGGCGCGGGCAGCGCGGCCGCCGCCCGCGTTCTCGCGCGCGAGCACGTCCTTTCCTCGAACCGGCTGATCGAGGTCGTGCTCGAGACCCTCGGCGCCTCCGGCCGCGAGCCCGGCTGGGGGTAAGGACGTGGGGGGGGGGGGGGGGGGGGGGGGGGGGGGGGGGGGGGGGGGGGGGGGGGGGGGGGGGGGGGGGGGGGGGGGGGGGGGGGGGGGGGGGGGGGGGGGGGGGGGGGGGGGGGGGG
>DASSBV010000123.1:0-3252 GCA_035698545.1 Gaiella sp.
TGCGATGTCGCGGATCGCGAGCGCGAGCTTCGCCGCTCCGGCCAGCGCGTCGCGGCGCTGGTCCATCGGCGTCGACCCGGCATGCGCGGCCTGGCCGCGCCAGGTGATGCGCCAGCGCTCGACGCCGAACGTCCCGAGCACCGCGCCGAGCGGGAGGTGCATGGACTCGAGCACCGGGCCCTGCTCGATGTGGAGCTCGAGATAGGCGGCCGCGTTCTCCAGCTGCGGGCGCGCCTCGAGCGCGCGGTCGAGGTCGATGTCGAATGCGCCGATCGCGTCTGGCAGCGAAACTCCGTCGCGGTCGACCAGCGCGCGCAGCTCGTCCTGGTCGGCCATCGACCCGCCCGCCGCGGACGAGCCGAACAGGGAGCGCCCGAAGCGCGCTCCCTCCTCGTCGGCCCAGTCGACGAGCCGCACCGTGACGGAAGGGGTTCCCTCCTCGGCGATCCGTCGCAGCACCTCGGCCCCCGCGAGCACGTTGAGGCAGCCGTCGAGCCAGCCCCCGTTCGGTACGGAGTCCATGTGCCCGCCGAGGAGGACGGCGCGCTCGGAGTCGCCGCGGAGCGTGTACCAGTCGTTCCCCGCCGCGTCGCGCTCCGTCTCGAGCGGGAGGTCGGCGAGGCTGTCGGCCAGCCACGCACGGCCCTTCGCCCAGGTCTCCGTCCAGGCGACGCGCTGCTCGCCGTCGTCGTTTCCCGTGAGCGAACGAAGCTCTTCGAGACGCGACACGACGCGAGCGGGATCGAGGGCCACGGCCTCCGAGCTTAACCCCCTCCCATGACCAAAGGTGTGGTAAGCAATGCGCCCAGATGACGGCCGTCGCAGTCGAGACGCGTCAGGCGCGAATTGTGCCCGCCCTCGGACGGCTGGTGACGTTCGTCCTCGTCGTCGCCGTGCTCTGGGGTGCGTGGGAGGGCTACAAGTGGCTCTGGGAGGCGACGGGTTGGACGTGGCCGTTCGTCGTGGACGACACCACGATGCCGCACATCCACGACATCCTGAACGCGTTCCGCGAGCCGATCACCGCCGGCGGCCCAGCGCTGATCCATCCGCTGCTCGACGCGGCGTGGTTCACCGCGAAGGAGGCGCTCACCGGCTTCGTGCTCGGCGCCGTCTTCGGGTTCGTGCTCGCGGTCGTGCTCGTCCACTCGCGCCTGCTCGAGCGAGGCCTGCTGCCGTACGTCGTCGCGTCGCAGACCGTGCCGATCCTCGCGATCGCTCCGATGGTTGTGATCGGGCTCGGCTCGAAGGGCGTCGAGGGATGGAAGGCGGTCTCGGTGCTCGCCGCGTACCTGACGTTCTTCCCGGTGGCGATCAACTCGCTGCGCGGGCTGAAGTCGGCCGATCCACGCGCCTTCGAGCTGCTCGACTCCTATGCGGCCAGCCGCTGGAGCATCCTCTGGCGGCTCCGCGTCCCTGCCTCGCTGCCGTACCTGTTCACCGCGCTGAAGATCTCGGCGACCGCGGCCGTAATCGGCGCGATCATCGGCGAGACGCCGGCCTCGATCCAGGAGGGCCTCGGCGGCGCGATCGTGAACTTCAACCAGTACTACTCGCTCCAGCCGACCGCGCTCTGGGCGACGAACATCGTCTGCGCGGTGCTCGGGCTCGTGCTCTTCGGTCTTGTCGCCCTCACCGAGCGGCTCGTGCTGCGCCGTGCGCCGGAGCACGTCGCATGACGGAGACAGCCGCGAGCGTCGTCTCGATCCGAGGGCTGACGAAGTCCTTTCGCACGGGCGTGACCGCCCTCGCCGACATCGACCTCGAGGTCGCGCCCCGCGAGTTCGTCTCGCTGATCGGCCCCTCCGGCTGCGGAAAGTCGACGCTCCTGCGGATCATCGGCGACCTCGTCACGCCGAGCTCCGGAACGGTCACCGTGAACGGCAAGACCGCCCATCAGGCGCGCGTCGACCACGACTACGGGATCGTCTTCCAGGACGCCGTGCTGTTCGACTGGCGCACGGTCGCGAAGAACGTCTCGCTGCCGCTCGAGCTGCTCGGCTGGGAGCGCGCCCGCCGAAAGCAGCGCGTCGCGGAGCTGCTCGACCTCGTCGAGCTGACAGGGTTCGAGTCGAGCCGCCCGTGGCAGCTCTCCGGTGGGATGCAGCAGCGCGTCTCGATCGCGCGCGCACTCTCCTTCGACCCGGCCCTGCTCCTGATGGACGAGCCGTTCGGGGCGCTCGACGAGATGACCCGAGAGCGCCTCAACCTCGAGCTGCTCGGGATCTGGGAGAAGGCCGAGAGCACGATCGTCTTCGTCACACACTCGATCCCTGAGGCCGTCTTCCTCTCGACACGTGTCGTCGTCATGTCCGCGCGGCCGGGGCGGATCTCCGAGACAATCGAGATCGACCTCCCGTACCCGCGAAACCCGATGACGCACGAGGAGCCGCGTTTCTTCGAGCTCGTCACCGCCGTCCGAGAGGCGCTTGCGGCCGGCCACGGGGGCCGTGCCCAGCGTGACACCGCCCCCGCCGCGGAGGAGCGATGACGAGCACCGTCGTCGAGCCGATCCCTTCAGGGTTCGGCCGCGAGATCGGCGGCCGGCTGCGGGACTGGGTCCCGGCGATCCTCGTCTTCTTCGTCGCGATCGCGCTCTGGCAAGGCCTGACCACGCTGTTCGACGTGGAGACGTTCCTGCTGCCGAAGCCCTCCGACATCGCGCAGGCCTTCTGGGACGACAAGGGCACCCTCTGGGACTACGGCGTGTACACGTTCAAGGAGGCAGCCGGCGGCTTCGCGCTGGGCTCGTCGTTCGGGATCCTGATGGCGCTCTTCCTCGCGCGCTTTCGTGCGCTCGGCAGCGCTCTTCTCCCGTTCGCGATCGCCGCGAACGCGATCCCGATCATCGCCTTCGCCCCGATCACGAACAACTGGTTCGGGCTCCTGAACCCGTTCTCGAAGATGGCGATCGCGGCGGTCCTCTGCTTCTTCCCGGTGATGGTGAACACGCTGCGTGGTCTCACGAGCGTCGACGTGCGCTCGATCGAGCTGATGCGCTCGTACGGCGCCGGGGAGCTCGCGACGTTCCGCTCGGTGCGCATCCCGAGCTCGCTCCCCTTCATGTTCACGGGGCTGAAGGTCGCAGCGGTGCTGTCGATGATCGGCGCGATCGTCGGCGAGTACTTCGGCGGGCCGACGAACGCGCTCGGCGTGAGCATCCTGAACGACACGCAGCTCTTCAACTTCCCGCGCGCGTGGGCCGGAATCGTGCTGGCAAGTGCCTTCGGAATCGTGTTCTATGGAGCCGTC
>DASSBV010000124.1:0-2429 GCA_035698545.1 Gaiella sp.
ACTTCGGCAGCCCGAAGCTCGGGGGCAGGCAGTCGACGCCGCTCAGGTGTGACGGGTCGTCGGGCACGAGCCCGCCGGCGGCGAGCACGAAGCAGCGCACGCAGAAGTTCCCGTGCCCGGTCTCCACCCACGTCCGCATGCAGCTGTTGCTCGCAAGGTGCAACAGCGACTCGCAGCGGTCGCAGCGGACGCGCGTCCGCGCCAGCGGATGTGCGCTCGGCAGGCGATCCACCACGTGGCTGTGAAGCAGCGGCTCGTGCGGCACGGCGCTCGACGCACGAGCCGCAACCGACGGCCGTCGTCGTTCGAGCGCCCGAGTCACGGGATCACCGCGCCGGGCGGCACGACCAAGACGGGGCAGCGGGCGAGCCCGATCAGGCTCATCGAGACGCTTCCGAGGAGCGCCGACCGCAGCGGCCCACGGCCGCGCGACCCGACGACGATCAGCTGCGCCTCCTCGTCGTCCGCGAGGTCGGCGAGGCGCTCTGCCGGGATTCCTGTGACCACACGCTGCTCGGCGCGATCGATGCCCGTCGTCTCGGCCAGCTCGCCGAGCAGACGCCCGCCCTCGACTTCCCGCTCGAGCATGGTCGAGGAGTAGGGCGGCGCTGCGCCCGCGACCGGGCCGATCGTCGTGTAGGGCGAGGGCGCGGGCTCGACGACGTGCGCCAGCACGAGGCGCGCGTCGAGCTGATCGGCCAGCTCGGTCGCGTACGCGAGCGCTGCCTGGGAGTCGGGCGACCCGTCGATTCCGCACACGATTGCTGTCTTCATCGCACGATCTCCTGACGAGACGTTCGCGCCGGAGACCGCGCCCGCCATTGGTATCCCCCCACGTCGCGGGCGCGGTCTCCCTTCGGCCGGCCCCGAGGGTCAGGCGCGGCCGGCCGATCCTCGAAGCGGTTGCCCGGCGTCAGGCGGCCTCTCTCTCGAGCGACGCGTCCGAGGCCGGGCGCACGTCCACGACTTCGAGCTCCATGACGCCGCGCGGGGTGTCGACGTCGAGGCGCTCGCCCGGAAGGCGTCCGACGAGGGCTCTGCCCACGGGCGCCTCGACCGAGACTCGACCCCTGACGACATCGGACTCGAGCGTCCCGACGAGCTCGTACTCGTGCGTGGAGTCGGCGACGAGGTCGCGGACGCGCACGAGCGTGCCGATCCCCGCGCGTCCATCATCGACGGGAAGGACGATCTCCGCGGAGCGTAGGCGGGCCTCGAGCAGCGAGATCCGCTGCTCGAGCTGCGCCTGCTCCTCGAGCAGGTCGCCGAGCACGGGGTTGTCCTCGAGATCGCCGTCCTCTCGTGCTTCGCGGAGCCGTTCAGTGAGATCGCGCCGCGCGTCGCTGCGGAGCATGTCGAGCTCTCTTGAGAGCCGCACGTGGCCTTCGGCGCTGATCAGCACCGTCGTGTCGTCGTCAAACGGCAGCGTTGTCACCTTCGGCTCCTCTCGGTCGAATGAGCATGGCCATCGTCACCCCACACCCAGGCCTGGGCAATGGGGCGCCGGCCCCATTCCGCGGCACGCGGGCGACCAGCGCTCAGCCGGCGGCAACGAGGGAAAAATGGGGCCGGCGCCCGATTGCCGCGCTCCTCGGTCGCGGCGACAGTTGGTCGCATGCAGACGGAACAGACATGGAAGCGGGCGGCGGCGCGCCGAGTCGAGGGGCGCGAAGTTCGCGCGGCCCGACGACCCGCCGACGAGCGCCGGCCCGGCTGGACGACGATCCTCGCGATCACCGTGCCGTGTGCAGTCGTCGGGATGGCCATCGGCGTTGGCCTAGGCTCGGCGGTGGTGTCGCCCGCGGCGGTTGCCTATATCGCAGCTGCGCTCTTCATCGCCGTCCTGGCGTTCGCGATTCACCTCGGGGGCGACACGGGATGACCAGGCCCGGGTCGCCGTGGGGCGACACCGCGTGGGACGCACGCGTGGCGCCGGTGGTGGCGGCGGTCGAGCCGCACACGGCGCCCGAGACTGCGGATAGGGCTGCTCGATTCGCGCGTGAGCTCGGCACCCCGGTCGCGTTCGTGTCCGTGCGCCCGCGTCAGCCGACCATCCCCCATCGCGACAGCGACGAGCATCGGCTGAGCCGAGACCTGTTTCTCGGTCGCAAAGCGCTGGATACCGCGCTTGCCGCGGCCGCCAGACACGGTGTCATGGCGTACGGCGAGATCGTCGAGGGTGACCCCGCGCCGCAGATCGTCGAGTTTGCAGCGAGCCGCAACGCGCCCGTGCTCGTCGTCGGCCGGCGGCGAGAGACAGTCGGGCCGAGCGTCTCACGGCAGGTCGTCGCGTTGTCCGCCGGGCCGGTCGTCGTCGCACCCGAGAAGGGAAGCGAAGGTGGTGCGGCGGGCTGACGCCCCCGAACGTCGCGTCTACAGTCCGCCGATGGCAGCGGCGCGGGACAGGCCGGACGAGGCTCTCGGGCGCA
>DASSBV010000125.1:0-10714 GCA_035698545.1 Gaiella sp.
CCGGTGACGTCGCCGTCGTCCCGCGCGGCTTCGGGCCGGTTCCCGGCGCGGCGCGGCGCCTCGAGTTCGCCGTGGACGACCCTCTGCCTGCCGAGCCGCGCATTCGGGGCGCGCACAACCGCGAGAACGCCGCTGCCGCCACGGCCGCCGCGCTGGCGCTCGGCGTGCCCGACGAGGCGGTCGCTCGCGCGCTCGAGGCGTTCCCGGGGGTCGAGCACCGGATCGAGGAGCTCGCCACGGTCGACGGCGTCCTCTACGTGAACGACTCGAAAGCGACGAACGCAGCCGCTGCGCTCCGGGCCCTCGCGTCGTTTCCGGGCCGGCGGAAGCACGTGATCCTCGGGGGGCGCGGAAAGGACGAGCCGTACGGCGCCCTGGCGGCCGCCTTCGAGGAAGGCGATCGCGCCTATCTGATCGGCGAGGCAGCCGAGTCGTTTGCCGTGGCGCTCGACGCCGCCGGCGTGCTGTTCGTCCGGTCGGAAACGCTCGACCGTGCTGTGGCCGAGGCGGCTGCCGTTGCCTCGTCCGGAGACGTCGTGCTGCTCTCGCCCGCCTGCGCGTCCTTCGACCAGTTCGAGCGATTCGAGCAGCGCGGGGAGGAGTTCCGCAGGCTCGTGCAGAAGCTCCCGGAGTGGGGACCAGACGACGTGCGGACCGGGGTCAGGTCGAGCAGCGACTCCTGATCCTCGTCACCCTCGGGCTCGTCGCGTTCGGGCTCGTGATGGTGTTCAGCGCGACGTCGGCATCGGCCACCCTGGGGGAGGGGGACCCAATGCGGTTCCTCGTCAAGCAGGGCCTGTACGCGGTCGTCGGGCTCGTGCTCCTCGCCGTTCTCTCGCGGGTCGACTACCACGTTCTGCGACCGCTCGCGCCGCTGCTGCTGATGATCGCCCTCGGCCTCTGCACCGCCGTACTCGTCGCCGCGCCGCTGATCAACGGCGCCCATCGCTGGTTCGTCTTCGGACCCGTGAGCGTGCAGCCCGCCGAGCTGGCGAAGCTTGCCGTGTGCATCTGGGTCTGCGCCGTGCTGGCACGGCGCCCGGTTCCACGCGACCTCGGCGAGCTGTTGAAGCCCGTCGGCCTCGTCGTCGCGCTCTTCTGCGCGCTGATCGTGATCGAGCCCGACCTGGGCACGACGATCGCGCTCGCGGTGATGGTCTCCGGGATCCTCCTCGTCTCGGGGATACCGCTCCGCCTCTACGTTCTCGCGACCAGTCTCGCCCTGGGGGCCGGGGCGCTCGCGATCTACATGGAGCCGTACCGCCGCGCCCGCCTCCTCAGCTTCGTCGACCCGTGGAAGGACGCCGAGGGAGCGGGCTTCCAGAATGTGCAGGCGATCATCGGAATGGGCTCGGGCGGGATTACAGGCGAGGGGCTCGGCCAGGGGATCCAGAAGGTGAACTTCCTCCCCGAGGCGCACACCGACATGATCTTCGCCGTCGTCGGCGAGGAGCTCGGGCTGATCGGCTCGACGCTCCTGATCGGCGGCTTCGCGGTCTTCGCGTGGGTCGGGTTCCGCGTCGCGATCGAGTGCCGCGACCCGTTCGGGAAGCGTCTCGCCGCCGGGATCACGACGCTCGTCTGCGGGCAGGCGGCGGTCAACCTCGCAGCCGTGCTCGGGCTCGCGCCACTCACCGGCATCCCGTTGCCGTTCGTCTCGTACGGCGGGTCGTCGCTGCTTGTGATGCTCGCCGGCGTCGGAGTGCTCCTTAACATCGCGGTGAATGAGCGCGTCGTCGAAGCTCGCGTGCGTGATCGCGGCCGGGGGAACGGCCGGGCACGTTCGTCCGGCGCTCGCAGTCGGCGAGGCACTACTCGCACGCGGAGTGACGGTGACGTTCGCCGGCACGCCCGACCGCGTCGAGTCGCGGCTGGTGCCTGAGGCAGGCTTCCCGCTCGACACGTTCCCGGTCACCGGGCTTCCGCGCCGGCCGAGCGCCGCCCAGCTGCGCGCCGCCTGGCTGGCCTCCGCCGCGCCGGCGCATTGCCTCGCGATCCTGCGCAAGCGCCGACCCAACGTCGTGCTCGGCGCGGGCGGTTACGTCGCCGGCCCAATGGTGGTCGCCGCGCGGTTGCGCAGGATCCCCGCCGCGGTCACGGAGGCCGACGCGCATCTCGGCCTCGCGAACCGGCTCGCGGCGCCGTTCGCACAGCGCCTCCTGCTTGCGTACGACATACCGGGCAGGACCGGGAGAAAGGTGCGCGTGGTCGGCCGGCCCATCCCGCTCGCGCATCGCGGCGCGACACAGGAGGAAGGGAGGACGCGATTCGGCTTCACGCTCGACGCGCCCGTCGTCGCGGTGTTCGGCGCGCTCGCCGGCGCTCGCTCCCTCAACGAGCTCGCGGTCGGCGCATGGGGCGACGAGGGGCCGTCCGTGCTCCACGTCTCGGGCGAACGCGACTACGCGTCGCTGCGCGACCGGGTGTCGCGCGACGGTTACGTGCTCCTCGCCCAGACGGATCATTTCGGCGAGGCGCTCGCCGCCGCGGACGTCGCCGTCTCGCGCGCAGGCGGCACGGTCTGGGAGCTCGCCGCGGCAGGAGTGCCGTCGATCCTCGTGCCGTACCCGCACGCGACGGCCGACCACCAGACCCTGAACGCGAAGCACTTCGAACGGGGCGGAGGCGCGGTCGTCGTTCCCGACGCCGAGGTCGACCGGATCCCGGCTCTCGTCGCCGAGCTCCTCGCCGATCGCGCTCGCCTCGGACGGATGCGCACCGCGATGCTGGCGCTCGCGCGGCCCGACGCGGCGGACGATGTCGCCGAGGAGCTCATCGCGCTCGCCGAGGGCCAGCGGGGATGAGCTCGTGGTGAGCGACCAGCCGCTCGCGGGCCGGCGCATCTACTTCGTCGGGATCGCGGGCTCGGGCATGTCGGCGTACGCGAACATCGCGCGGTCATGGGGGGCCGAGGTGCGCGGCTGGGACGCGCAGGAGACGATCTTCTCCGCGACGCTCGACGGAATCGACGTCGACCTGGACGGAGAGCCTCAGCCGCCCTCGGACTGGGAGGTGATCGTCTCGACGGCGCACCGCGACCGCATCGAGGGCACGCCCCGCGCCGCATTCCTCGCCGAGCTCGTGGCGGCGCGGCCCTCGATCGTCGTGACCGGCGCGCACGGGAAGACGACCACCGCGGCGATGATCGCGTTCGGGCTGCGCGAGGCCGGCGACGACCCGGCCTGGATCATCGGCGGCGTCGTCCCTCAGCTGGGTGGGAATGCCGGAACCGGCTCGGGCTGGCTCGTCGTCGAAGGCGACGAGTCGGACCGCTCCGTGCTCGAGCTGCGGCCGCGGCTCGCGGTCCTCACGAACGTCGAGCTCGACCACTTCACGAGCTACGCCTCGCTCGCAGAGCTGCGCACGGCGCTCGAGGCCTGGCTGGCAGAGGCGCCCGAGGTCGTGCGCGGCGACGAGCTCGAGCCGGTGGACTTTCCGCTCCTTGTGCCGGGCGAGCACAACCGTCTGAATGCAGCCGCCGCGCACGCCGCGCTCGTCCTCGCCGGTATGCCCCCCGACCGCGCGGCGGCGGCGCTCGGCTCGTTCGCGGGGGCGGACCGGCGCTTCCAGGTGCTGGGCACGCGGGGCGGCGTCACCGTGGTCGACGACTACGGCCACAACCCGACGGAGCTCCGGGCGGCAATCGAGACCGCCCGCGAGCGGAGGCCGCGGAAGCTCGTTGCGCTCTACGTCCCGCACGTCGTCGAGCGGACGCGACAGCTCCATGACGAGCTGGGTTGGGCTCTCGGCCTCGCCGACGTGGCAATCGTGACGGACTTCGTCGGGCGACGGGATGCGGCGCAGGAGGGCGTGTCAGCCCGGCTCGCGCTCGACGCGGTACCCGACCCGACGCGGCGCATCTGGGCACCGACGCTCGACGACGCCGCCCGGCTCGCACTCGACGTCGTCCGGCCGGGCGATCTCGTCGTCACGCTCGGGGTGGGCGAGCCCTGGCGCGCCGCACGCACAATCCTCGAGGCGTTGCCGGCCGGGGAGCGGGCGGCGTAGCGCCAATGGAGATCGAGACCGAGGTCACGCTCGCCCGCCTGACGACGATCGGCACGGGCGGCCCGGCTGCGGCCTTCGCGCGACCGGAGTCCGTCTCGGAGCTGGAGGCGGCGATCGCCTGGGCCGCGAAGCGGGGACTCGAGGTCCGGACGGTCGGGCTCGGCTCGAACCTGCTCGCCGCGGACGACGGGGTCGACGCCCTCGTCCTCCGGCTCGCAGGCGACCTGGCCGCTGTCGAGGTGGACGGCGAGCTCCTCCGCGCCGGCGGCGGCGCGACCAATGCCGTCTGCCTTCACCGCGCGCGCGACGCGGGTCTCGGCGGCCTCGAGTTCGCCTGCGCCATCCCCGGCACCGCAGGCGGCGGTGTACGCATGAATGCCGGCGCGTACGGCTCGGACTGGAGCACGATCCTCGTACGTGCGCTCGTCGTCTCCTCCGAGGGGAGCGCCTGGCTGACACCGGCGGAGCTCGGGTTCGAGTACCGCCACTCGCTCGTCCGGCCCGACCAGGTCGTCGCACGGGTCGAGTACCGCCTCTCGCCGAGGCCCGTCGACGAGATCAAGAAGCAGATTGCGGAGCTGGTCGCGCGGCGGAAGGCGACGCAGCCGACGAACAAGCGGACGTTCGGGTCGGTCTTCAAGAACCCGCCCGGCGAGCTCGGAGCGGGCCGGATGCTCGAGCTCTGCGGGCTCAAGGGACACGGGATCGGCGGCGCGGTCGTCTCGCCGCGCCACGCGAACTTCATCGAGAACGCCGGGGGTGCCACGAGCGACGACTGCCTCGCGCTCGTGCGCGAGGCGCAACGGCGAGCGCGGGAGCAGTTCGGCGCGGAGCTCGAGCACGAAGTGGTGCTGCTGGGCCCGCTGTCCGTCGAGAGGCTTGATGTGGGTTAGCCGCACGCGCGGCTGGGGGCCTGCACACGGCGCATCGCGCCCGGCTCGATCGGCATCCAGGCGATCCAGCCTGCACACCGATCGAGCCGACCGCGCTGCTTGGTGCAGGCCCTCCCCGACACGCACGTCTAACCACATCAAGCCTCTAGGCTGTTCTGCGACGGGGAGGTGCGAGAGATCACGAGTGACGGGCACGCCGAACGAGACGAGCTCGATCCGTGGCGACTCGACGCCGCCGACGTCGCCGTAGAGCTCGGCACCGACGTCCGCAGCGGGCTGACGTCCGCGGAGGCTACTACTCGTCTGGGGCGTTACGGCCCGAACGAGCTCGAGCCCGAGGCCGCCGTCCCCGCCTGGCGCAAGCTCCTCGCCCAGTTTGCGAACCCGCTCGTCTACCTCCTGCTCGCCGCCGTCGTCGTGTCGGTGACCGCCTGGGTGGCGGAAGGGGCCGAGGGAATGCCGTACGAGGCGCTCGTGATCGCGATCATCGTCGTCCTCAACGCCGTCCTCGGCTACGTGCAGGAGGCGCGTGCGGAGCAGGCGGTAGCCGCCCTCCAGCGGATGACGGCGGTCACCGCGAGCGTGCTGCGCGACGGGCGCGAGGAGCGGATCGCGACCGCGGATGTCGTCCCGGGAGACGTGCTCCTGCTGGCGGAGGGCGATGCCGTCGGCGCCGACGCCCGCCTCGTGGATGTCGCATCGCTGACGGTCGCGGAAGCCTCGCTCACCGGCGAGAGCGAGGCGGTGCTGAAGGAGGTCGCCGCACTCGACGGGCCAGCCGGCCTCGGCGATCGCGTGAACATGGTCTTCAACGGCACGGCGGTCACGCGCGGCCGCGGGAGAGCGGTGGTGACGGCAACCGGCATGGCGACCGAGATGGGCAACGTCGCGCGCCTCCTCGGCCGCACCGAGCAGGCGCCCACGCCGCTCGAGCGCGAGATCGATCGGATCGGACGCATGCTCGGGATCGCGGTGGTCGCGATCGCAGCTGTCGTCGTCGCGGCCATCCTGGTCACCGCCGACATCGGGAGCGTGTCGGACCTCGTCTCGGTGCTGCTCATCGGCGTATCGCTGGCGGTGGCGGCCGTGCCGGAGGGCCTGCCCGCCGTGCTGTCGGTCGTGCTCGCGCTCGGCGTCCAGCGCATGGCCCGTCGGCGCGCGATCGTCAAGAGGCTGTCGTCGGTGGAGGCACTCGGGTCGGCCTCCGTCATCTGCTCGGACAAGACCGGGACGCTGACCAAGAACGAGATGACGATGGAGAAGGTGGTCACCGCGTCGGGGGAGGCCGAGATCACCGGCAGCGGCTACCGACCCGAGGGCGTGCTGCGCGTCGACGGCGCCCCGCTCGACGACCCGGTGCTCCTGGACGAGGTTCGAGCGGTCCTCGTGGGTGGAAGCCTCGCCAACGACGCCGTTCTGCGCGAAGAGAACGGAGAGTGGACCATTCAAGGGGATCCCACCGAGGCCGCTTTCCTCGTCGCCGAGGCAAAGGTCCCGGGCCTGCACGAGGAACGGGAGTCGCGGTTCGAGCGTCTCGGCGAGGTTCCCTTCACGTCCGAGCGGAAGCTGATGAGCACGATCGAGGGCGACGTCCGAGGGGACCTCGGAGTGGCCGTCGTCACGAAGGGCGCGCCCGGCGTGCTGCTTGCGCGCTGCACCGCCGAGCGCGCTGCAGGCGAGGTACGGCCGCTCACCGACGAGCGCCGGCGAGAGGCGCTCGACGCGGTCGACCGCCTCGCCGGATTCGCGCTGCGTACGCTCGCGGTCGCCTACCGCCCGCTCCCCGATGGCGGACGGGCGACGGCGGACGAGTCGATGGAGCGGGAGCTCGTCTACCTCGGGCTGGTCGGGATCATCGATCCTCCGCGTCCCGAGGCTCGAGCGGCGATCGCCGAGGCAACCGCGGCCGGGATCCGCGTGCTCATGATCACGGGCGACCACCCGCGCACTGCGGTTCGCATCGCCGGCGACCTCGGAATCGTCGAGGCGGGCGCACGGGTGCTGACCGGTGCCGAGCTCGAGGCTGCCTCGGACGAGGAGGTGGCGGCCCGGGTGCGCGAGGTCTCCGTCTACGCGCGGGTCGCGCCCGAGCACAAGCTGCGGATCGTCGCCGCGCTGCAGGCAAACGACGAGATCGTCGCCATGACCGGGGACGGCGTCAACGACGCTCCCGCACTGAAGGCGGCGGACATCGGCGTCGCCATGGGCGTCACCGGCACGGACGTGACGAAGGAGGCGGGGGACATGATCCTCGCCGACGACAACTTCGCAACGATCGTCGCCGCCGTCCGTGAGGGCCGCGGCATCTTCGCGAACATCCGCAAGTTCCTGCGCTTCCTGCTCTCGTCGAACATCGGCGAGGTGCTGACGATGCTCCTCGGCGTCGCTCTCGCGGGCCCGATCGGTCTCGAGGACACCGGAGAAGCCATCGCGGTGCCGCTCCTCGCAACGCAGATCCTGTGGATCAACCTGCTCACGGACACCGCCCCGGCGCTGGCGATGGGCGTCGATCCGCCCCCTGACGACGTCATGCTCCGGTCGCCGCGCCGGCTCGGCGACCGCGTCATCGACGGCGAGATGTGGTTCGGCATCTTCTGGGTGGGCCTCGTCATGGCGGTCGTGACGCTGGTCGCGCTCGATCTCCGCCTCTCAGGTGGGCTGCTCGGCGGCTCGGGCGACATCGAGGAGGCTCGCACGATGGCCTTCACGACGCTCGTCCTCGCCCAGCTGTTCAACTGCTTCAACGCCCGCTCCGACCGCGTGAGCGTGTTCCACCATCCCTTCACCAACCGGTGGTTGTGGGGTGCGATCGCGCTCTCGGTCGTCCTGCAGGTCGCGGTCGTGCACCTCGGATTTCTCAACGATGCGTTCGGCACCGCTCCCCTCACGCTCAGCGACTGGCTCATCTGCGTCGGCCTCGCGAGTCTCGTGCTCTGGGCCGACGAAGCCAAGAAGCTCGTCGAGCGGCTGTGGCTCCGATCATGAGGTGCCGGGCGGGCGCGCGGATCGATGCCCGCGGTCCGCTCTTCGCTCCGTAGTTCGCCACACGCCGATCGGGTCGATCGCTGATGGCCGCGCCTCCGAGCGGGGCGACGCTGGCGCCATCGAAAAGAAGGGAGACGGGCGATCGACCACGTCGACGTGCACGCAGCGCTGTTCACGTCCGCGACCACGGTCCTCGCTCTCCACGCCGCTGTGGACTCATTCGTCGCGCCCGAGCCGGGCACCACGCCGGGAGACCATCTGCTGCGCGCGTCGGGGACGCTGATCGTCCTCGCCGCGGCAACAGCGGCGTTTGCCCGATCCCGCGCGGGCGTACGCGCGGCGTTGGCGGGTGCGTTCGGGGTCCTTGCTCTCGAAGGCGCAGCCATCGCGATCGCCGACGCAAAGGCGGTTGGGGCAAGGGGCGAGGACTGGACAGGGTTCACCCTCTTTCCGACCGGCCTGCTCTTGCTCGCGCTCGCCGTGCGGCTTCTCTGGCGCACGCGCAAACCGGGTCGGCGGCGCCACCTGCGCCGCGCCGGCCTCGCGGTCGCGGCGCTCCTCGCCGCGTACTGGCTCGTCGTTCCCGTCGGGATCGGGATCCTCGCGACCCACCGCCCGCGCGCGGACGTCGCGCATGCCGAGCTCGGGCGGCCGTATCGCGACGTGACCCTTCGAACCAGCGACGGCCTCACGCTTGCCGCGCGATACGTCCCGTCGCGCAACGGCGCGGCCGTCGTCTCCTACCCGACGCGAACCGGGGCCAGCGAGCACGCGCGGATGCTCGTCCACCATGGCTATGGCGTGCTCCTCGTCGACGCTCGCGGCTACGACGGAAGCGAAGGAGATCCCAACCTCTTCGGCTGGGACGGCGCCAAGGATGTGGACACGGCAGTCGCCTGGCTCGCACGGCGCGAGGACGTGTCGGAAGGCCGGATCGGCGGCATCGGCTTCTCCGTCGGCGGCGAGGTCATGCTGGAGGCCGCAGCGTCGAACGACGCGCTTCGAGCCGTGGTGTCCGAAGGCGCAGGCGTGCGCTCGGCTCGCGAGCATCTTCTGCGCGGGCCGAAAGGCTGGTTCTCCCTGCCCGAAGCCGCCGTACAGACCGCCGCGGTTGCCGTGCTGAGCGGGGACGCTCCCCCACCCTCCCTCGGCGACGTCGTCTCGAAGATCGCGCCACGCCCGCTCCTCTTGATCTACGCCGGCCGCGGCGGAGGGGGTGAGGAGCTGAACCCCGAGTACTACCGAGCCGCCTCCCGGCCGAAATCGCTGTGGCGGATCGGCGAGGCGCAGCACGTCGGCGGCTACCAGGCACGACCGAGGGAGTACGAGGCTCGCGTCGTCGGCTTCTTCGACCGCGCCTTGTTCGGACGGCCGTAGCCGATGCCGTCGCCAGAGAGCGAGCGTCAGAGCTGCGTCTTCCGCAATGCCGAATCGGGTGTACGGGGCTCTACCGATGCGGTCGAGCGTCGCCCTGGAGCACGCTGCTCTCGGAAAGGAGGACACATGAGCACTCACGCGTTCGAGCCACAAGCACGGCCCGCCGTGCGCTTCTGGCACCAGCTGTCCGTGCACTTGGTGTGGCTCGCAGGCGGCTTCGCGGTCGCTTTCACGGTGCCATTCGTGCTTGCGGACACGCTCGAAATCGATCGCGATCTCTTCTACGGCCTCTATGCCCTCTCGGTCGCGGGTCTCTTTACCATCTGGTCCCGAGCGACAGGCTACGACCTCGTCGCGTCGATCAAGCGACGCTGGCCGGCAGCCGTGCTGTTGGGTGTCGCGGCTGGAGGTGTTCTGGCTGTGATGGTCGTGCGAACGGAGGACGCGACGAGCAGGCCCGACGGTATTCAGCTCGGTGCCGCAGTGGCGTGGCGGGGCGTCCTCTACGGCGTTACCGACGGGCTGCTGTTGTCGGCATTCCCCATCCTGGTCGTCTTCGCGGCGTTTGCCGGGACACGCCTGAGCGGGCGATTCTGGGGGAAGCTGACGATCGGCGTCATCGCCCTCGCAGCCTCGCTCGCAATGACCGCGGCGTATCACGCCGGATACAGCGACTTCCGGTCGGACAAGATCGAGAAGCCGCTCACCGGTGACGTGCTGTGGAGTGCTCCGACGCTCCTCACGCTGAACCCGATCGGTGCGCCGATCGCCCATGTCGGCCTGCACACTTCCGCAGTGCTGCACAGCTACGAGACGGACACGTTCCTGCCTCCCCACAGGTAGCACGACGGTCCGTCTCTTCGGGAGACTCCGGCGCCACGCCGAGGGTCTCCCTCGTAGCACCGTTCCCTCGACCTGCGGTCTTTTCCCATGCAGGTAGCGGTGCGTTACGGATGCCCGCCGCAAGGTGGGCGGAGAAGGTCATCCCATCATGCGTCGCCCAGTCCGTCTTGGCGTCCTGATCGGCGCGGTTCTGGCGGTGGTCATTCCCGCCGGGGCGACAGCCGCGCCCGAGCTGCCGCTCCACGCGTGCAGGATCACGGGTGGGATCGCGGCGTTATGCGGCCGCTTCGACGTGCCGGAGAACCGCGCGCAGCGGGGCGGACGGAGCATCTCGCTCCGCGTCGCGGTGATCCCCGCCCGAGAGCGGCCGCGAGCGCGCGATCCTCTCGTCTATCTCGCAGGAGGGCCGGGCGGCTCGGCCGTCGACTCCGCAGCCGCGATGCTGCCCGCCCTCGGAGGAATCAACCTCCACCGGGACATCGTGCTCGTCGACCAGCGCGGCACAGGGGGCTCGAACCACCTCGTGTGCCCCCGGCCGGGCAAGCTCGCACCCACCGAGGCCGCCGTGAGCGGATACGTCAGGAGCTGCCTGGCAGCGCTTGCAGCGG
>DASSBV010000126.1:0-8825 GCA_035698545.1 Gaiella sp.
GGCGCGAACATCGCCGGCTTCATCCTGGGCACAACGCTGTTCTCGATGTTCCTGATGCTCTCGCTCTACATGCAGCAGGTGCTCGACTACTCCCCGCTCGACTCCGGCTTCGCGTACATCGCGGTCGCCGGCAGCTCGATCGTCTGGGCGATGGTCGCGCAGATGCTCGTGACGCGCGTCGGCGTCAAGCCGGTGCTCGTCACAGGCATGAGCCTGCTCACGATCGGACTCCTGTACTTCACGCAGGTGTCGGTCGAGGGCTCGTACCTCGGCGACCTCCTGCCGGGCTTCCTCGTGATTGCGGTGGGGATGGCGTTCTCGTTCGTCTCCATCTCGATCGCGGCGCTCGCAGGGGTTCCCGCGGAGGAGGCGGGGATCGCCTCCGGCCTGATCAACACGTCGCAGCAGATCGGCGGCGCGCTCGGTATCGCGGTGCTCTCTTCGGTGGCGGTCGCGCACACGACCGATGCAACGAAGGCGGGCGACGCGGTGCCGCAGGCGCTCACCTCCGGGTTCCAGGCGGCGTTCTGGGTCGGCGCCGGCATCGCGGCGCTGGGCGTCGTCGCGGCGTTGACGCTCATCCGCAAGGACGAGCTGGCGACCGTGCCGACCTACGAGGCAGAGGGCGAGGAGGTGGCGTTCGAGGCGGCGGCGTAGACCGGGCGTTTCGGGTCGTCACCCCGATGCGAGGGGCGTGGCTTCGGCCGCGCCCCTCGTCCGTTCCGGGATGGTCTCCCGTTGGCCGTAAGATCGGCCCGTTCGCCCGATGAGTGCCTCTCCGAGCCACCATGACGCCCGCGACGCCGACCTCCTCGCCGACGGCCGGATCGAGAGCCTCCTCGCGCGGTACGAGCTCGTGATCCTCGCCCGGTGCATCCGTGACACGAAGCGCGTCCACGACGGGCAGGACGTGGCGCAGGACGTGCTGTTCCGGCTTTACCGCGAGTTCCGTGCCGGCAAGCGCTACGAGGGAATCCCTTATCGCGTGGTCGTGCACCAGGTGACGATGTGGACGCTCGCGGACTTCTTCGCGGGGCGGCGCACCGACGTGCCGCTCCCGGACGACCTCGAGCTCCGCGAGGACGACCCGGGCGACCGCGTCGTGTCCGATCTCTGGCTCCGTGACCTCATCTCCCAGCTTCCGGACGCCGAACGGACGGCATGCACCCTCGTCTACCTCGAGGGCCTCGGTCCCGAACAGGCGGCCGGACGGCTCGGCACGACCCGCAACAACATCGACCAGCGCCTCTTCCACGCGCGCAAGCGCCTCCGCGAGCTGATGGACGACGATGGCTGACGTCGACCGTCTCTTCGACGAGCTCGCAGCCGCGTACGTCCGCGGCGAGCGACCCGACCTGCCCGCGTACCTGGCGCGCGCCGGCGACGACGCGGACGAGCTGGCGCGCCTCGTCGACGCCTTCCTCCGCACGGTCCCGCCGCCCCAGCCGTCGCAGGACGACGTCGCCGTGATGCGCGCCCGGCTCGAGGGCGAGCCGGGGCTGCTCGCGCTCCGCAAGCGCCACGGCCGGAAGGTCGACGAGGTCGTCGACGATCTCGCGACTCGTCTCGACGTCGACGACCGCCCGCGCCTGAAGCGCTACTACCAGCAGCTCGAGGGCGGCCTCCTCGACCCACACAAGATCGACGAGCGCGTCTGGAACGCCCTCCAGGATCTCTTCGCGACGAGCGTCCGCAACCTCATCCGCCCACTCGTCACGCGCCAGGGGGGAAGCGGGATGGCCTACTACCGCCGCACCGTCTCGCGCGACAGCCCCGTCGTGCTCCAGGCTGCGGCTTCGGCCGAGCCGACGATCGTGGCCGATGCCGACCCGCGCCCTGCCGAGCGCGACACGCTCGACCAGCTCTTCCTCGGCGCCGAGTAGCTCTCGCGGTCGAGGACGGCGGAGGGCCGCTGCAGGAGCGTGGCCCTCCGCCGTTCCTCTTCGCTAGGCGGTGCCGGTCCTCCGCCGCGTCGCGAACGTGCCGCCGACGAGCAGCAGCCCGGCTCCGGCGAGCCCGCCGACGAGCGCGGCGGTGCCGGCGTCGACGGACGGGAGCTCGAGCCCGGTGCCCGAGTCCACGGTCACCGGCGCCGGCTGTACTCCGCGCTCGACGAGCGTCGCCTCGTCGTGCGCCAGCAGCGTCGGCTGTGCCTCGATCCCGCGCGCGGCGAGGCTTGCCTCGTCCGCGCCGGGGATCGTGACGCCGATCCCGCGGGCTGTGAGGCCCATCTCGTCGTTTGCGGCGGCGGGGTTGGCGAGCGAGCTCACCGTGAGCGCCTCGTCGTGCCCGACCGCAGGGACGGGCGCCTCGATCCCGCGTGCGGCGAGGCTTGCCTCGTCCGCGCCGGGGATCGTGACGCCGATCCCGCGTGCGGTGTTGCCCGCCTCGTCGTTCGTCACAGCCGCGCTGGCGAGGGCGGCCGCGGTGCCGGCCTCGGCGTGGCCGGGCGAGACGGCCGCGACCGTCGCGCTACCGCCTACGCCTGTTCCTTCTGCGATGCCTCCCTGGGCGGTCGACACTGCGACCGCCGCCGACGCGGAGGCCGCCGCGACGGTCAGCAGGATCGCCTCACGGAACCCGTGTCCTTCGAAGTCCGGGTGCTCCAGCGCCCGGTAAAGCTCTGACGGCTCGAACGAGAACGCGATCCTGCCGGGACCTGCGCCGGCGAGGACCGATTCGAGGTCGCTTCGCTCCCACGCGACGTGCAGCTCACGCCGCTCGGTTTCGCGCAGCTGGACCTCGAGGATCAGCTCCGGAGAGTCGTCGGAGGCGAGCGCCTCCTCGATCTCCTCGCGTGCCACCGAGATGGTGGCCGCCTGCGGACGTCCCCCAACGTCCCCCGGGCGGACGAGCACAGCCGTGCTGCTCGTCATCTCGCCTTCCATGAAGGCCTCCCTTCGTCTGCGCCGCACGGGAGAGCGGCACATCCAACGAGACGCTCGGCCGTGCCGCATTCTTCCCGCAACACCGCACCGGTGCGGGCGGAGGGGTGCCGCCAACCCCCCGAATCCTCCACCCGCACCGGGTGCCGAGCCACGCCGCACGAGGCAGCGGCACGCCCACAAGACGCGCTGCGGGCGGGCGATCTTCCCGGTGTCCGCGCGGCCCTACTCGGGGGCCTGGTGCTCGGCGAGCCACGCGTTCGCAACGCGCTTCTTCGCCCGCGTCAGCCACGCCTCGACGAGCCGCTCCTCGAGCTCGTCGCGATCGATCTGCTTCAGGAAGGCGACCCGCGTGAGCACGGCGGGATAACCGTTCCAGTGCGGTGTCGTGAACCAGAGGCCGCGGTCGTCCGCGAGCACGAAGTCCTTCATGTCTTGATCCGCGACCCGGAACACCAGCACGTCGGCGAGCCGCTCGCCGGTCTCAGCGTCGACGGCGTCCCGCCGGGCGCGCCGGTGGAAGCAGAAGTACTTGCCGCCGACGTGGTACGACGGTCGGCCCTCCTCGATCTCCTTCTCGGTCTCGGGAAGCGCGAGGGCGAGCTTGTCGAGGTCCTTCATCGTCGCCATGCGCGCACTTTGCCAGCGGCCGCTCTCCGACCGGTGACCTACGCGTAGGGGCAACACGCGGGGATACGGTTTCCCGTTCGCCCAAATCGCCCCGTACAGGGGCCGACAGAAGGGGGAGATGTGCGTAGGACCTTTGCAGCAGTGACGACCGCGGTCGCGATGGTGCTCGCGGTCGTCGCGGCAACCGCCGCTCAGGCCGGAGCGGCGACCGCGATTCGCCTCAGTCCCACGGCCTTCGAGGCACCGGGCGGCCCAGTCCAGATTCGCGCCGGATCGGTCGTGCCGAGCCCGGGCTGGTCGGGCTGCACCGCAGCCGGCGGCAACCTCCACTGCTACTACCCGGACGACATCCGCGAGGCATACGGGGTCGACCAGCTCCCGGAGCAGGGCGAGGGCCAGACGATCGTGCTCGTCGACTCGTACGGCAGCCCGCGGGCGGCCGAGGAGCTCCAGGCGTTCCACGACGCCTTCATGTCGACGTTCCCGCAGCCGAACTTCGAGCAGGTCTTCCCGATCGGGAACCCGCAGGAGAAGGGCAACCCGAATGCCAACGGGCAGTCCGGGCCCGGCGCCGCGGCCGGCTGGGCGGGGGAGGCCGCGCTCGACGTCCAGTGGGCGTATGCGATCGCGCCGAAGGCGCACATCGTGCTACTGGCGACGCCGCCGGCCGAGACCCTCGGCGTGCAGGGCTTCCCGAACCTCTTCAACGCGATCGACCAGGCGATCGACACGTACCCCTCGGGCACGGTCTTCTCGCTGAGCCTCGGTGTCGCCGAGCAGACGTTCGGTGGAGCGGCGGGGGTGCAGACCTCCCGCTTCGACCAGGTGTTCCAGCACGGGATCGCGAAGGGCGACTCGTTCTTCGCCGCTTCGGGTGACGACGGCACGACCGGCGCGTCGAAGCAGCAGAAGGACAGTCGTTCGTTCGCGTTCCCGACGGCCGGCTGGCCGGCCTCGAGCCCGTACGTGACCTCGGTCGGCGGCACCCAGCTCCAGTTCGGCTGGCGCTGGAACCCGCAGAGCGACGTCGCGTTCAACGCCGACGGCAGCTTCAACGGCGCCTACTTCCAGTCGACGCCGGCGGCGAGCCCGCTGAACGTGGTCTGGAACGAGTCGTGGCTGCCCGCCGCGACCGGCGGTGGCCCGAGCGCGCTCTACCCGCTGCCGAGCTGGCAGAGCGGTGTCGCGTCGGTCATCGGCGGCGACCATCGCGGCACGCCCGACGTCAGCTGGAACGCGGCCGTCAACGGTGCAGTGCTCGTTCAGCTGCAGTCGTTCATGGCGCCCGACGACTACGGCTTCTACCTGATCGGCGGCACGAGCGCTGCGTCGCCGCAGGTCGCTGCCCTCACCGCGCTCGCGAACGAGCGGCGCAAGGCGCTGGTCGAGCCGCCGCTCGGGAACGTCGGGTCGAGGCTGTACTCGATCGCAGGCGGGGCGTTCACCGACGTCGGCCCGGTGCACCAGGGCGCCGCAGGCGTGATCAGCGGGAAGCTCGACTCGAACAGGCTGTTCGACTACAACGGCGACGGCAACGCCGTCACGGTCGGCCCGGTTCCCGGCTGGCCGACGCTGACGGGGTGGGACATGACCACCGGCTTCGGCACCCCCTGGGCGCCGACGTACGTCGGCGAGTTGGCGGCCTCCTAGGCGCGTCGATCCACGGGGCGGGTGTCCGGTACGCGTGCCGGACATTCGCCCCGGGCCTCCTGCTCCGCGACACTGGCGCTTCGACCCACCATCGATCGGAGGAGGCGTCCAGATGTCCGAGATCACGGTGACCACGATGAACGACCTGCCCGGCTACCGGGTGGACGAGGTGTTCGGCGAGGTCTTCGGTCTCACCGTCCGCAGCCGGAACATCGGCTCCGACATCGGCGCGCAGCTCAAGGGACTCGTCGGCGGCGAGGTCAAGGGCTACACGAAGATGCTCGCCGACAGCCGGCTCCAGGCCGTCGAGCGGCTCCGGGACGCGGCCCGCGACGTCGGTGCGAACGCCGTCATCGCGATGCGCTTCGACTGCAACGAGCTCGGCGGCAACATGACCGAGGTCGCCGCCTACGGCACCGCCGTCACCGTCCGGCGGGCCTGACCGGCAGGGGATCCGGTCAGGCCGCCTCCTGAAAGGCCGGCTCCTCGAGCGGTGCCTCGTCGGGCCGCCGCTGGCTGTGGGAGCGCATGGTCGCGACGGCGACGACGGCGCCGACGACGGCGATCGCCGCCGCGACCTCGAGACCCACCTGGAACCCGTCGACGAACGCGACCGGCCGGCTGTGCCCGTCCGCGAGCGAGCCGGCGCTCACGTGCGCGACGATCGCCCCCGTCACCGCGATCCCGAGCGAGCCGCCCACCTGGCGCATGCTGTTGAGCACCGCCGAGCCGACGCCCGCCTGGTCGCGCGGCACGGAGCTCATCGCGGCCGCCGTGGTCGGCGTCATCGTCAGCGCCATCCCCACCCCGAGGAAGAGAAGGCCGGGCAGGATGTCCCAGTAGCTCGAACCGGTGTCGAGCCGCGAGAAGATCACGAGCGACACCGCCGCGAGGAGCATCCCGCCGCCGGTCAGCCAGCGCGAGCCGATGCGGTCGGACTGCTTCCCGACGATCGGCGCGAGGAAGGCGATCAGCAGCGTTGCAGGGAGGAAGCTCGCGCCCGCCTCCACCGGTGAGTAGCCGAGGATCTGCTGGATGTAGAGCGAGACGTAGAAGAACACACCGAACATCGCGAGCGCGATGAACAGCATCGCGACGTTCGCTCCGGAGAACGTCGAGTTGCGGAAGAGTCGCAGGTCGAGCATCGGCCGCCGCTGCGCCAGCTCGAGCACGACGAACAGGACGAGCGCGACCACGGCGATCGCGAAGGCGCCGAGGATGCGCGCCGATCCCCAGCCGTGCGAGTTCGCCTCGATCAGCGCGTAGGTGAGCGCGAAGAGCCCGATGGCCGACGTCGCGAGCCCGGGCACGTCGGGCCGCTGCCCGTGCGAGGTGTCCCTCGACTCGTCGATGAAGAGGTACGCGGCCACGATTGCGATCACACCAACCGGGACATTCACGAAGAAGATCCAGCTCCAGCTGACGTGCTCGGCCAGGAGGCCGCCGACCAGCGGCCCGATCGCGAGCGCGAGTGCAGAGACACCGGCCCAGATGCCGATCGCCGTGCCTCGCTGCCGCGCCGGGAACGTCGCGGTGATGATCGAGAGCGTCGCCGGGTTCATCAGCGCTGCGCCGACGCCCTGCACGACCCGCGCGCCGATCAGCATCTCCGGCCCGCCCGCGAGCCCGCAGGCGAGCGAGGCGGCGGTGAAGATCGCGAGGCCCGCGACGAACATCAGCCGCCGCCCGAGCAGGTCGGCGAGCTTGCCGCCGGTCAGCATGAACGCAGCGAAGGTGAGCGCGTAGCCCGCGACCACCCACTCGAGCTCCGACAGCGACAAGCCGAGGTCGTGCTGGATCGACGGCAGCGCGACGTTCACCACGGTGTTGTCGAGCATGATCATGAACAGCCCGAGCGATACCGCCGCGAGCGTCCACCACTTGCGGTTCTCTCCTTCGAACATCGTCTCCTCGACTGCGCTGACCTCGTTCATTGCCGATCGCCTCCTCGGGGGTCGTCCCTCGTACCCCGATACGGTGGCCGCAGCTGTTAGGCCCGGACCGGGCGTCAGCCGTTCTCTCGGGGTGCGGTCAACCGAAGTTCGCGACCGACCGTCACGTGCTTGACCCGGTGGCGGCTCGACGACCGCAGCCCGCGGCTGTCAAGCCGCGCCGGCCGGCTCGTGCTCGCGGTAACAGAGCCAGTGCACGGAGCGACCGTCGGCCGATCGCCGCGCGACGACGAGGTTCGTCCCTTTCGGAAGCCGGGTCGTCCGTTTTTCGGGCCCGCTCTGCAACGTCGGCTCGTGGGTGCCGAGGCGCGCCGCGAGCGTCGAGCCGTGCGGGATGCTCGTCGTTCCCTCGGCACCGTGGACGACGAGGTCGCCCGGATCGACGTGCTCGCGCACTGTCCCGACGAGCTCGCGCTCCCCAAGCCCGTGCTCCACGTCGCCGGTCGCGGCTCCGACGCCGGTCGGGTCGTGTGGGTCGAGCGCCCCGGCCTGCGTCTCGAGCCAGTCGATCGAGGCGCCGCCGACGGCCTTCACCCCCGAGACGTCGACGTGCGACTCGTGGCAGCTGTAGCCGGTGAGGAGCGCGAAGATGCTGCTCGTCGGAAAGGCGACGAAGAGGCACGTGCAGACGGAGAGGCTCGATCCTGCCGGGCAGAGCACGCCCGACTCGAGGTCGTAGCGGCGGCCGGCGTCGTCGACGTGGCCGCCCATCAGCTTGCGGCTCCACTGGCCGATCAGCACGTTCCAGACGAAACCGCATGCGCGCGACTGGAAGCCGTTCGGATGGTTGTCGAGCTCGAAGACGACGTCCGTGAGGACGGCCGCCTGCCTGAACGGGCCGGCGACCGTTCGGCATTCGAGGGGCGCGACCACGGCTCGAGCCTGGAACAGCCGACTGCACTCGACCGGCATCAGACCTTCCAGACGGTGAGGCTCAGGAAGAAGAACGAGCCCGACATCTGCCGGATCCGGAAGTGATGGCCGCCCGCCGAGAGGTCGCACGGGTGGGGCTGGTAGATCGTCCCGCTGAAGGGCAGCGGGCCGAACGAGGAGTTGTCGATCAGGCATTCGACCTGCGCGCCGCTGCTCGTCGGGTAGCTCTGGAGCGCGGCGGTGCAGATGTAGTGGCCCGCGGTCGGCGCGACGAAGTAGCAGTTCACGCGTCCGGTCTTCGTCTGATCCGAGCCCCAGGTCGTGAAGCCGTCGCCGGCGAACCAGACGCGACAGTCTGCGATGCACTTCGCCATGTCGGTAAAGCCGTCGAAGTGATCGGCGTTCCAGAGGTCGAGGTAGTAGGCGGTGCCGGTCTTTCTGCACACGCTGAAGTAGGCCGTCGGGAACCAGTTGACGAAGTCGCCGAGCCCGGGAATCGCCTTGATGATCTCGTCGGCCCCGGGAGTCAGCTTCAGGGCCTCGAAGACGACAGCGGGCTCGGGGCTCAGGTCGGCGCGCGTCGTTCCTTCGCGGTCATCGGCCGGCGGCAGCGCCTCGCGGCCCGCGCCGATCGTGAGTCGATAGTCCTTGCCGATAGGCATCGTTCCACCTCCAGGTCGTACCGCCGCTCTACCAACCGGCTGTCAACGACCCGTCACCGCGCCGTCACGGGCGGTCAGCGAGCCGTGACCGACGCCATGAGCTGCTCCATGCGCGACGAGGGAGACATCCCCACCTCCTCGCGGAGGAGGAGCGCGAAGGCGCGGTACTGGTG
>DASSBV010000127.1:0-3293 GCA_035698545.1 Gaiella sp.
GGGCGTGTGCCCGCCGAAGAAGAGCCAGACGATCGCGATCCCTGTGAGCGCCGTCACGACCCAGCAGATCTGCAGCGGCAGCTGGAACGAGTGGTCGACGACCCGTTTGCCAAGGTTCGTCGTGCCTGTCTCGTCGGCCTCGGCGGCGGCGATCTGCGTCCCGTTCGCGGGGAGGAAGAGCACGCCGACGACCGCGGTCCACATCGCGATCATGTAGCCGGCGCCGATCCCGAGCGCGAGACCGAGCGGCACCATCGTCCGAGTCGCCGCCGACTGGCTGGTCGTCAGGGCACCAACCATGAAAATGGCCACCGCGATCATGAAGGGCCAGTTCTCGGCCATGCTGCCGAGCGCCTGGACGATCGCGTCCTCGTTGTTGGCGATGAACGTGTCCGCCATCCAGGCGATCCCGAAGAGCGCGATCATCGCGACCATCCCGGACCTGAAGATCGGGGTACCGGGAATGTCTCCGGCGTTCACGTGGGCGAGCACGAGGATCAACGCGGCGGCCGTCAGCATGATCATCTGGATCAGCGGCGTCACCGACATCGGCTCGACACCGCCGCCCTCGGCTGCGACGGTCGGCCGGATCCCTTCGAAGAAGCCGAACACGCAGATCGCGAGCACGCCCGTGAGGAAGATCGCGACGCTCCGCTTCGCGTAGGGGAGGAGGGTGATCTCCGCGGAAGGCGCGGGAGGGTGGACCTCTCCCGCCGCGAGGCGCCGTTGGTACTCGGGGTCGTCGTCGAGCTCCTGGCCGTGGCGGCTCATCACGATCGACATGGCGAGGATGCCGATGAGGCTCGCGGGGATCGTGATGAGCAGGACGTCGACCAGGTCGTAGTCATAGATCTCGACTAGTGGGAGCATCGTGGCCATCGCCGCCGCCACTGGGCTGGACGTGATGCCAAGCGCGTTGGCGACCGTCGACCCCGCCAGCACACGCTCCGGCCGGATCTTGTTCGCGTAGGCGACCTCGTTGATCACGGGGATGATCGAGAAGAACGTGTTGCTCGTCCCCGTCAGGATCGTGAGGAGGTACGAGACGTAGGGTGCGACGAAGTTCAGGGCCTTCGGTCGTGCGCGCAATGCCTTGCTGGCGACGAGGACCATGTAGTCGACGCCGCCCGCGGCCTGCATCGCCGCTGCCGCCGAGACGACCGCGATGATGATCAGCATCGCGCTGAACGGCGGCTCGCCCGGGTCAAGCCCGAATACGAAGACGAGGACGAGGGTGCCGACGCCGCCCCACAGGCCGAGCCCGATCCCTCCCGAGCGGACGCCGAGGGCGATGAAGCCGACGACCACGAGCCCCTGGACCGCGACCAGGACCCAGTCCATCGTGCTCATTTAGACCTTCGCTTCCTTCTTGCGGAGCGCCTGGCAGGTGCTCGAGTCACGGAGCGCCGCGCCGAGCGCGGGGTCCGAGGCCGCGACGTCCGTGAACGTTCTGACGCCGGAGGCGAGCGTCGTGCCGAGCGCGCCGGCGGCGGTCGTGAGCTGCCGGATCGCGTCCTCGAGGGTGTCCGCCTCCGCGTCGAGCGAGTCCTGCGCCTCCTCGAGGTCGTCTTTCGACGAGTCCGCCCAGTCGGAGATCTGCTGCGCTGCCTGCTGACCCTGCGGCGTGTCCGGGGCGCCGGCGTTGTCGATCCCCTCGACCAGCGTGTCGGTCGCCTGGACGGCGACCTCGAGCCCGGCACGGATGAAGCCCCTGCGGCTCTGCGGTGTCTCCGACTGCGGCTCGTCGTCGCCCGTGTTGCCGACGGCGGCGGGATCGCGGATGTCGTCGATGATCGCTTCGAGCTCGCCGCGCCAGACGCCGACCGCGCCACAGACGCTCTGCGCCCACTCTCCGGCCGGGACGGTCTCGTCGCTCTTGTCGCGCCCGCCGATCGCGGCGGCCACGATGATCACCGCGATGACACCGACTGCGGCGAGCGCCCATGCGACGCCCCCCCGACCCATCGTCTACCTCGACCCCGCCGAGACCTCGTCGAGGAACGCGACGAGCAGCTGCCAGAACCGCTCGACCGTGGGGATGCTCACCCGCTCGTCCGGGGAGTGGGGGAACTCGATTTGCGGTCCGAAGGAGAGCATGTCGAGCCCTTGCACCTTACTTCCGACGACGGCTGTTTCCAAGCCGGCGTGGACGGCGGTGACGATCGGCGGCTCGCCGAACAGCCGCTCGTAGACCGTCTTCGCGACCGCGAGGGCCGGCGAGTCGAGCCTGGGACGCCAGCCCCCGTAGTTGACCTTGACCTCGAGCTCGCCGCCGGCGAGGCGCGCCGCGGCGTCGAGCGTCGCGATCACCTCGGGGAGCGCCGAGTCGTTCGACGAGCGAGAGAGGCTGTGCAAGGTGAGCCGGTCGCCCTCGGTGAGCGCCTCGCCGAGCGACGTCGACGTTTCGACGAGGTCGTCGAAGTCCTGGCTCATCGCGAGCGGCCCCGTCGGCACGAGCGCGATCGCATCGAGCAACCGAGCCGTCGCCTCAGCGCTCCATGGCTCGACCGATGCCTCGGCTCTGTCGGTCGCGATCGACACGCCGGGGTCGGTCGTCGAAAACGCATCGCGGATCGTCTCGGCCGCAGCGGCGACGGCCTTACGGAACGCCTCCTCGTCGGCGGCCGCGACGGAGCAGACGGCGACCGCGTCGCGCGGGATCGCGTTCCGACTCTTGCCCCCTGCGAAGGAGACGAGCCGGAACGGCACCGTCTCCGACGCCTCTCGCAGAGCGCGGCCGAGGACCTTTACGGCATTCGACCGTCCGAACGCAATGCCCATGCCCGAATGCCCGCCCTGGCCGCCGCCCACCGTGACGGACTGCGTCACCGCGTCTGTGCCCGCCGGCTCGCGGGGCGCCTCGATCCGGATCCACGTATCGGTGCTCCCCGCGCAGCCGACGGTCAGTTTGCCGTCCTCTTCGCTGTCGAGGTTCAGGAGGATCGACCCGCCGACGAGTGCGGGGTCGAGCGCGTTCGCCCCTTCGAGGCCCACCTCCTCCGCGACCGTCATCAGCAGCTCGAGCGGCCCGTGCGGGAGCGACGCGTCCTCGACGAGCGCCATCATCGCCGCGATCGCGACGCCGTCGTCCGCGCCGAGCGTCGTCCCGTCCGCAGTCAGCCAGTCGCCGTCGCGGACGAGCACGATCCGGCCCTCGGCGGGGTCGTTCGGGCTCGCCGGGTCGCGCTCGCAGACCATGTCGAGGTGCCCCTGGAGCGTGACGGTCGGCGCACCCTCGCGACCCGGCGTCGCCGGGACGTGGATCACGAGGTTCCTGCCCTCGTCCTGCCGGA
>DASSBV010000128.1:0-4062 GCA_035698545.1 Gaiella sp.
CCCGGAACCGGCAAGGACGACGCCTAGAGCGAGTCTTCCGCGTCACGGCGGATCGGGCCTCATGCTGACCGATGCCCTGGTCAACTCGCGACGGCGCAGATTGCGACGCAGGGCACCTCGTAGCCGCTTGCTCCCCTGAAGCGCCGCAGGGCGTCCTCCACGTCCCCGGCGACCGCGGCTCGATCGGCCTCGCCGAGCCGCCTCAGTGCGAGCGCGATCGGGCCAGCCGTGTCGGCGGTCAGGCTCAGGTACTCCTCCACGTCGGCGACGACGAAGCGCCCGCGCACCTCCTCCGTCCGCACGTCGCCGAATCCCGCGCCGCGCAGAAGTCCCTCGAGGCGCTCGACGTTCGCCAGGCTGAACGGGCTCGGCGCCGGCGGCGGCTTCGGTGGCGGGACATGTCCGCGCTGGACGAGGCTGATCCCGATGATCGAGAAGAACGGGTTCTGCTCCGGCGTCCCCCAGACCGCGAGCGCCAGCCGCCCCCCCGGCCGCAGGACGCGCCGCGTCTCCGCGAGCGCCGCGCCGGGATCGACCATCAGCATGTACCCGAACCGGCAGAGCACCCCGTCGACCGAGTCGTCCTCGAGCTCGATCTGCTCGGCGTCGATGATGCGGTACTCGACGTTCGCCACGCCGAGCTCGGCACCACGCCGTCGTGCCGCCTCGAGCATCCCGGCCGAGAAGTCGCTCGTGATCAGCCGTCCGGTCTCGCCCACGATGGCCGCCGCCTCGAAGCCCGTGTCCCCCACTCCGGCCGCAAGCTCCAGCACCGTGTCCCCCACCTCCGGACGAAGCTCGCGCACGAGCCATTGTCGGACCGGCGTCGACACCTCTTCGACGTCGGACCGGCGGCGCTCCCAGGTGGGAGCGATCGCTTCGGCGATCTCGAGCATCGCTTGGCGTTCGGGGACCTTCGTCTGGGTGCTCATCGCGCTCTCCTTACGTCCGCGCTCGGCGGGCGCCGAGCACCGACGACTCTAGGAACGCACCGTCGAGCGGGGAATCGGGAATTCTCCCCATGCAACCAGCCCGTGCTCCATCGCAAACAGGGTTGCCGCGGCGCGAGACGAGACCCCGATCTTGCGGTAGGCGTTCTGGACGTGCCGGTCGGCCGTCTTGGCCGAGATCCCGAGCGCGTGCGCGACCTGTTTCGTCTGGAGCCCCCGGGCGAGCATGGCGATCACCTCGGCCTCCCGATCGGTCAAACCTGCCGGACGCTCCAGGTGGGGAGCTCGCTGACCTGCCGCCTCGGCCACGGCTCCGACCGCGTCGGGGTCGAGCCGGCCCGCCGTCGCCTCGCCGGCGAGTGCCTCCGCCGCCCGCTCGGGCGAGTGGGGTGGACGGTGCGGCCGAGGCTCCGTCATCGCGTGGTAGGCATCCGCAGCGGCGAGCAGCCGGGCGGGAAAAGTGAGCTCGGCGCCGGTCGCCGCTCGGTGATAGCCGGAGCCGTCGAGGCGCTCGTGGTGCGCTCCGGCGATCGGCGACAGGGCGGAGAGAAACGGCGAGCGCGATACGACGCGCTCCGTGTGGTACGGGTGCAGGCGAACCTGCTCCCACTCGTCCGCCGTCAGGGGGCCCGGCTTCGTCCACACCCGCGGGTGGACTGCGACGCGGCCGAGGTCGTGGAGCAGCGCCGCCCGCCGGATCGCCCCAACTCCCGCCTCGTCGATCCCGCACGAAGAAGCCGCCGCGGCGGCCAGTTCGGCCACGCCGGCGGAGTGACCTGCAAAGGCTGGTGAGACCATGTCGGCGAAGCTCGCCATCGCCGCGAGCGCGCGCTCGAGGGCATCCGCCTGGAGCATGAGCGGTGGTGACGGCTCGAGCGCGAGAACCTCGTCCCATGCCGAGGCGCCCTCGCCGGGTGAGAGGACCTTCGGAGCCGCCTCCACGAGACAGGCTGCGATCCCCGGGTCGAAGGCCCGCCCGCCACGCTCTTGCACGAGCCGGGCCGCGCGCTCGGGGCCGCCGAGCAGACGCTGGTAGGCGGCATCCATGGCGACGTGCACGATCCGCATCGGAACGGGGATCTGCTCGCCCTTGGCCCGCCGCAATGGGCCCTTGCCGTCCCACCGATCGGTCAGATACGCGAGCAGGCCGGGCACGGACGAAGGAGCACCCACTCGATCGGACAACATCCCTGCCACCTCGCACACGGCGCTCAACGCGGGACGCTGCTCCCGGGCCATCCGCGGGAGACGCCGGACGGTCTGAGCGACGCGCACGCCGGTCGCTCGCCCTGGATCGGGTAGCGCGCGCAGCAGCCCGGTGAGCACCTCGCGCCCCGACCCGTACATGTGCGGGCCGAAGTCCGTGGTCAGCGAGCCGCCGAAGACCTCCGCGGCGACATGGGCGTCGGCCGTGCAGCCCGCGTGCGAGAGCAGGCACGCGTAGTACGTCTCCGAGGCGGTCTGCCGGTCGACACCGAGCTCCTCCGCGAGGCGCATCGCGATCAGGGTCGTGTGCAAGCCGTGCTCGAACGGGAATGCCATGCCGAGGTCCGTGGCCAGGCAGAGCGCCCCGATCAGCTCCGCGGTGCGAACCCGTTCCGAACCCTCAGGCTCGGCTGTCACGCCGCGAGAATATCCCTCCTGCGGCGAGCTCACGCGCCGGGATCAGGAGAAGCCGAACAGCGGCGGCACGACGACCACGACGGTCGCGGCCCAGAGCGCGAAGATCGCGAGGTAGCTCGTCTGCCAGCGCTCGAGCCGGTGGAGCGTGCTGCGTCCCGTGAGAAACCGCACAGAGAGAACGGCCGCGCCGACGAGGTTGACGAGGAGGACGACGTTGAGACCGAGCGCCGTCGTGCGGTTCGGGGTGAACCCGAGGTCGCCGATCCGCGCGATCATCGAGCCGAGCACCATCAGGTCGAGCACGAGGGCGCTGACGACGGCGACCAGCTGGATCCAGTCCATCCAGTTCGACGACGTGGACGGATCCCGCGCGGACATCCCGTAGAGGACGAGCGCGACGACGACGAGCAGCAGCGCGTCGAAGACGCTGAGCAGGTCACGGTCGAAGGTGTCCCCGAGCTCCGCGACGGCGTAGACGACGGCGGCGCAGGCGAGCATGAAGGCGAACAGCGGGGTGAAGAGCATCGTCAGCACGGGCGCCATGTTCTCGACGACCCGTTGCTTCGACTCGACGAGCCACGCAGCCACGACGACAGCGCCGGCTGCGCCGGCGGGCAGCACCCACGCCGCGATCCTGTCGACGTCGACGCCCGCAGGCTCGAAGATCCCGGCCGTCAGGCCCATCAACACGCCGCCGCCGAGCGCGATCAGCACGTAGTAGATGAACCACTCGCCGGTGAAGCGGACGAAGTCCATGCGTCGCTCGTGCGATCGGATCGTCCCGCCCATGTAGGCGAACGCGACCGCGAACCACAACACGACCGGGAGGTGGAGGGCCACCAGAACCTCGGTGTCGGAGTCCGCGTCGTACGGATAGACGTTGACGACCACCGCGGCGAGCGCAAACGGCGCCGCAGCCGCGATCCAGCCGCGGGCGTCCAGCTGTCGCCTGCGCGCGAAGTACGCGGCGAGGAACGGCAACACGAACAGCCCGAGGTTCCGCGCAAACCACGTCGGCTCGTCGTCCGGGAAACCGGCCGCGAGGCGCGCGACCTGGATCACGACCGCCGCGGCTGCCGCGAGGACAACGGCGTCGAGCCAGCCTTCGGCAAGGACCGGCGTCTTCTCGTCGGAGTCGAGGAGCTGCTTCCAGAGCCGGCCGCTGTGCTCACGGGCGTACTCGCGCGACACGGCGTCGAGGTCACCCATCCGCTTCACGGCGACGAGGAACGCCTCGTCCTCGGTGAGCCCGGCCGTGCTCAGCTCGGCGATCTGGTGGCGGAGGTGGTCCTCGAGCTCGTCGACGTCGTGGCCGTTGACGGCGGGGACCTTCGCGACATAGGCACGCCACTCGGTGATCTGCGCCTCGATGGTCTCCACGGCTCAGGTCTCCCGGATCGCCGTCAGGAGAGGGCCGGGCCAGACATCGTCGAGCGCGCGCGTGACGGTCCGCCACTGCCGCTGGTGATCCGCCAGCGCCGCCCGTCCG
>DASSBV010000129.1:0-5333 GCA_035698545.1 Gaiella sp.
ACCGGCCGCCTGACGGGGACGCTCATGAAGGCCGGTCGCTACAAGGTCCGCGTGTACGCGTTCTCCGAGAACGGCGCGCCGATCAGCAAGGTCTTCAGCATCCGCGTCCGCGCCTAGACGTTCGCGCGCATTGTCGTCCGCTCGGGCAGCCGGGCGGGCGACAATACGGCGATGAGCTCCCTTCGCGGCCAGCTGCTCGTCGCCGGTCCAGCGCTCCTCGATCCGAATTTCCGCCGTACCGTCGTGCTCCTGGGAGAACATGGCGAGGACGGGGCGATGGGTGTCGTGCTGAATCGCGCCTCGGACGTCACCGTCGGGGACGCGGTGCCGCCCATCGCGGGACTGGCGGGTGACGGGGCGCTCGTCCACCTCGGCGGGCCCGTCCAGCCGCAGGCGGTCGTCGTGCTCGCGGACTTCGTCGAACCGCACCGTGCCGGCGCGCTGGTGCTCGAGACGATCGGGTTCCTGCCAGGGGACGTCGATGACGAGGCGGAGCTCGGAGAGCTGCGGAACCTACGGGTCTTCGCGGGCTACGCGGGTTGGGCCCCCGGCCAGCTCGAAGGCGAGCTCGAGGAGCAGTCGTGGCTCGTGCTGCCTGCGCGGCGGTCGGACGTCTTCACGACGGCTCCCGAGGCGCTCTGGGCCGACGTTCTGCGCCGGAATGGCGGCGGACTGGCAGTTCTCGCGCTCCTCCCGGAGGATCCCCACGTGAACTGAGCCCCAATAGCTGCCCCGAGGCCCTCGAAACGTAAACAATTCGTATGGAACCGGGCTGAGGGAATGACACGGCGGGCGCGACCGTTCACACTATTGCGAGCGCGCCGAGCCGCACAGCTTTAGCTGCTGCGCGCGGCGTCGACCTCAAGACAGACGACATGAATGCGCGGGCCACTCTGCGTCGCGCGCCTGAACACGAAAGAGGAGACTTGGAGACCAGCATCATCGAGATTCCCGCACTGGACGCGTTCGCCGCCGAGGCGGAGGAGCGCGGCAAGGTCGAGGCCCACGAGCTCGACGCGCTCGTCCTGGAGCACGAGCTCGACGAGGAGGCCGTGACCGCCTTTCGCACGCTCCTGACCGAGCGCGGCGTCGAGCTGCCCGCCGTCGACGAGGACGAGCTCGAGCTCGATCTGACGCCGGGCTCCGGTCCCGCGACGACCGACTCGCTCGGCCTGTTCCTCTCGGAGATCGGCCGCTACCAGCTGCTCACCGCCGCCGACGAGATCGCGCTCGCGAAGCGCGTCGAGCGCGGCGACCGCGCCGCCAAGGAGCGGATGATCAACTCGAACCTCCGCCTCGTGGTCTCGATCGCGAAGCGGTACCGCGGCCACGGCGTGCCGTTCCTCGACCTGATCCAGGACGGCGTGATCGGCCTCAACCGCGCGGTCGAGAAGTTCGACTACCGCAAGGGGTTCAAGTTCTCGACGTACGCGACGTGGTGGATCCGCCAGGCCTGCCAGCGGTCGGTCGCGAACCAGTCGGCCACGATCCGCGTGCCGGTGCACGTGCAGGAGCGCCAGCAGAAGCTCAACAGGGCGCGTCAGCGCCTCGAGGTGAGCCTTGGCCGGCAGCCGACCGTCGAGGAGCTTGCGAAGGCGACCGGCCTGAAGCTTCATCACGTGCAGGAGGCGCTCGACGCGGTCGAGGCGTCGGTCTCGCTCAACCAGGCGGTCGGCTCGGACGGCGACGGTGAGCTCGGCGACCTGTTCGCCGACCGGACCGCGCCGGATCCCGTCGAGGAGGCCGACGAGACGTTCCAGCGGGAGCGTGTCCGCTCGGCGCTCTCCGGCCTGCCGGAGCGCGAGCGCCGCGTGCTCGAGCTGCGGTTCGGCTTCGACGGCCGCGACAGCCTGACGCTGGAGGAGATCGGGCGCGAGCTCGAGCTGACCCGCGAGCGGGTCCGCCAGCTCGAGAAGTCGGCCCTGATCCGGCTCCAGCACGCGCTCGACAACGACCCGCGGCCGCTCAAGCGGCGCCGGGACCTGGCCGACGCGGCCTAGGAAACGATAGGGGTGAGCCTCCGGGCTCACCCCTCCTTTCTCTTCTCTCCGATCGCTGCTACCGTGCCGATCGATCAACCAGGACGAGGTACCGGTCGTGCGTTTCTGCACCTTCCTGCCCGTTCGTGAGTACTTGGCAAGGAGGTGTTTCATCAGATGGCAACCGGAACCGTGAAGTGGTTCGACGACGCCAAGGGGTATGGCTTCATCACCCCCGACGACGGCGGCAAGGACCTCTTCGTGCATTTCAGCGGCATCGCGGGCGACGGCTTCAAGACCCTCCAGGAGGGCGCGAAGGTCGAGTTCGTGCCGGAGCAGGGCCAGAAGGGCCCGCAGGCGACCAACGTGGTCCTGGCCGGCTGATGCTTCTTGGCCCGGGCGCGCCGACGGCGCGCCCGGGCCTTTTTCATCCCTTCCTGACCCAGGAGACGCGTGGCTGACGACGGCAAGGTCGAGATGCAGGGCGAGATCGTGGAGGCGTTCCGCGGCGGCATGTATCGCATCGCTCTCGACAACGGCCACGAGACGCTCGGCTACGTGTCCGGGAAGATGCGCCGCTACCGCATCCGGATCAACCCGGGTGACCGCGTCACAGTCGAGCTCTCGCCCTACGATCTGACCCGCGGCCGCATCACGTTCAGGCAGCGCTGACGCGCTACCGCGCGGCGTACGCTCCCGGCGTGCGCCCCGTCCCTCCGGTTCTCTGGGCTCCCGACCAGGCTCGCATCGAGCGGGCGACGTTGACGCGCTACTCGCGTTGGCTTGCAGAGGGCGGGGTCGAGACGGCCGGCTACCGCGATCTGTGGCGCTGGTCGGTCGAGAACCTCGACGAGTTCTGGGCGTCGGTCTGGGAGTTCTTCGACGTGCGCTCGTCGGTGCCGTACGAGCGCGTGCTCGGGTCGCGAACCATGCCCGGGGCCGAGTGGTTTCCCGGGGCGCGGCTCAACTTCGCCGAGCACGTCTTCCGTAGGCGCGATGCGCGGACGGTGGCCGTTCGGCACGCGTCCGAGCTGCGTCCGCTCGCCGAGACCTCCTGGGGCGAGTTGGCGGAGGACACGCGGCGCGTTGCGGCGGCGTTGCGGGCGTCGGGAGTCGAGCGGGGCGACCGTGTCGTCGCGTACCTGCCGAACGTCGTCGAGGCGGTGGTCGCGTTTCTCGCGTGCGCGAGCATCGGGGCGGTCTGGTCGAGCTGCTCGCCGGATTTTGGCGCCCGCAGCGTGGTCGACCGGTTCGCCCAGATCGAGCCGCGCGTCCTGTTCACCGTCGACGGCTATCGCTACGGCGGACGTGATCACGACCGGCTCGCGGTCGTCCGGCAGCTCCAGCAGGCCATCCCGAGCCTCGAGCGGACGGTGGTGCTCGGCTACCTCGATCCGGAGCCTGGGTTGGACGGGCTACAAAGCGGGACGCGCTGGGACGACTTCCTGGCGGAGGGCGGCGACCGGCCGCTGGAGTTCGCGCAGGTCGCGTTCGACGACCCATTGTGGGTGCTCTACAGCTCGGGCACGACCGGCCTGCCGAAGGCGATCGTGCACGGGCACGGCGGCATCCTGCTCGAGGCGCTGAAGCAGCTCGGCCTCCACGTCGATCTCCAGCCCGACGACCGTCTCTTCTGGTTCACGACGACCGGCTGGATGATGTGGAACTTCGTCGTCGCGGGCTTGCTCACCGAGGCGTCGGTCGTGCTCTACGACGGGAATCCCGGCTATCCCGACCTCGGCACCCTCTGGCGGCTCGCAGAGGAGGCCGAGATCACGACGTTCGGCACCTCGGCGAGCTACATCGCAGCCTGCATGAAGGACGGGGTCGATCCGCGTGCGGGGCGCGACCTGGCGCGGCTGCGCGCCCTCGGCTCGACCGGCTCTCCGCTCTCCCCCGAGGGCTTCGACTGGGTGTATGAGCGGCTCGGCCCGGACGTGTGGCTGTTCTCGACGTCAGGGGGCACCGACCTCTGTACGGCGTTCGTCGGCGGCGTGCCGACGCTCCCGGTGTATCGCGGCGAGCTCCAGGCGCGGGCGCTCGGCGCGAAGGTGGAAGCCTGGGACGCGGACGGCGTGCCTGTGGTCGGTGAGGTCGGGGAGCTCGTGATCACCGAGCCGATGCCTTCCATGCCGCTCCGGCTCTGGGGCGACGACGACGGCTCGCGCTTCCGGGCGAGCTACTTCGAGACGTACCCCGGCGTCTGGCGCCACGGTGACTGGATCGAGCTGACCGAGCGAGGCACCGCGATCATCACGGGCCGCTCCGACGCGACCATCAACCGCGGCGGAATCAGGATGGGCACCGCGGAGATCTACCGCGCGGTGCTTGCCGTCGACGAGGTCGTTGACGCGCTGGTCGTCGAGCTCCCCCGCGCCGGCACTCAGGGCTACATGCCGCTGTTCGTCGTCCTCCGCGACGGCATCGAGCTCGACGACGACCTCGTCACCCGTATCCGAGCCCGGATCCGCGAGGACTGCTCCCCACGCCACGTTCCCGACGAGATCCGCGCCGTCCCGGCTATCCCACGGACGCTTTCGGGCAAGGTGCTCGAGGTACCCGTCAAGCGGATCCTCGCCGGCGAGCCGGTCGAGCGCACGGTGAGCCGCGACGCGCTCGCGAACCCTGATGCGCTTCTCCCGTTCGAGGAGCTGGCTCGGTCGTGGGCGCGGCCGTGAGTTCGTTCGTGTCTAGCGGTTCTCAGACCGAGCAGCCCAAGGACGCAGGGAGCATTGGAAACTGTGTGGGGGACAGACTTAAGTCTGTCCCCCACACCTCTTCTTTCAGGTATCGAGGCGACCGAGGACGCCGGGATGCGAAGCGTCTGAGGGCCGCTAGGCACACAACCGCACTTGCGGACGCGCCCACTTGAGCAGAATGGGGTGCGATGACGTACCTCGCCGACGCGCACCGCTACGACCGCATGCAGTACCGCCGCACGGGTCGAAGCGGTCTCGAGCTGCCCGCCATCTCGCTCGGCCTCTGGAACAACTTCGGCGGCGACCGGCCGTACGAGACGAGCCGCGCGATCGTCCGGAGGGCGTTCGACCTCGGGATCACGCATTTCGACCTCGCGAACAACTACGGGCCGCCCTACGGCTCCGCGGAGGAGACGTTCGGCCGGCTCCTGGCGACCGACCTCGCGCCGTACCGGGACGAGCTCGTCGTCTCGACCAAGGCCGGGTACGACATGTGGCCCGGCCCGTACGGCGACCGCGGCTCGCGCAAGTACCTGCTCTCGAGCCTCGACCAGAGCCTTCGCCGCCTGGGTCTCGACTACGTCGACATCTTCTACTCCCACCGTGCCGACCCGGACACGCCGCTCGAGGAGACGATGGGCGCGCTCGACACGGC
>DASSBV010000130.1:0-2179 GCA_035698545.1 Gaiella sp.
CACCCGGAGCTCGTGCCCGACGGGATCGAGCCAGTCGCGCTGCCCGCGCGCCTCCAGGAGCTGCGGATGGCCTGGGCGCTCCCACGGGCGCTCAAGCGGCTCCGCGCCGACCTCGTGCACACGCAGTACGCGCTGCCGCTCCGCTCCCCGTGTCCGGCGGTCGTCACGATCCACGATCTCTCCTTCGAGGACGACGATGCGCAGCTGATGAGCCGCCGCGACCGCTGGACCTTCCGCCGCGTCGTGCCGCGAGCGGCGCGCGGCGCCGCGCGTGTGCTGACGGTCTCGGAGCGAACGAAGCGCGACATCGTCGACCGCTATGGCATCCCGCCAGAGCGGGTCATCGTGACGCCCAACGGCGTCGATCCGGCGTTCGGGCCGGACGGTGCTAGTTACAGACTGCAACTTGCGCCCTACGTGCTCGCGGTGGGGGCGATCCAGCCGAGGAAGAACCAGCTGGCCGCGCTCACCGCGGCGCGCGAGGCGGGGCTCGAGCTCGTCGTCGTGGGGCCGGTGAAGGACGAGCGCGTCGCCGCCGAGCTCCGCGCGGGTGGGGCACGGCTCGAGGGCTACGTCACCGACGAGCGCCTCGCGGAGCTCTACCGCGGCGCCGCGTGCCTGGTCCAGTCGTCGCGCTTCGAGGGCTTCGGGCTGCCCGTCGTCGAGGCGATGGCGTCGGGGACCCCCGTGGTCGCCGTTCCCGATTCGGCGCTCGTCGAGGTTGCCGGCGACGCCGCGGTCGTCGTGGACGAGTCTCGCCTGGCCGACGGGATCCGGCAGGCCGTCGCCGAGTCGGAGCGACTACGCGCCGCCGGCCTGGAGAGGGCAAGCACGTTCTCCTGGGAGCGAACGGCCGAGGCGACGGTTCGCGTCTACCTCGAGGCGCTCGGGCGATGACGAACGTCTCGGCGGTCGTCATCTCGCACGGGCACGCCGAGGACCTCGGGACGCTTCTCCCGGAGCTCTTGCCGCAGGTCGACGAGCTCGTCGTCGTCGCGAACCGGCCCGGCTCGCTGCCTGCGGAGCTACCACCCGGCGCGCGCGTCGTCGAGAACGCCGTGCCGCGGAGGCTCGCCGAGAACGTGAACCTCGGGGTCGCAGCGACCTCGGGCGCGTGGGTGCTCTTCTCGAACCCCGACGTCGTTCCCGAACCGGGAGCCGTGGCCGCGCTTCACGCGTTCGCCGTGACGCGCCCGCGCTGCGGGATCGCGGGGCCTCGGACGGCCTGGCCGGACGGCTCGTGGCAGCCGACACGGAGGAGCTTCCCCACCGTCCGCGGCACGCTTGTCCGGCGGACGCCGCTCCGGCGGCTCTTCCCGCCCCTCGAGCGCCAGCGCGAGCACTACCGCCTCGACGAGGACGTCGACCGCCCGCTCGAGGCCGACTGGCTCCTCGGGGCGTTCCTGCTCATGCGCCGCGAGATGCTCGACGAGCTCGGCGGCTGGGACGAGGGATACCGCCACTACGTCGAGGACATCGACCTCTGCTACCGCGCGATGCAGGCCGGCTGGGAGCGCTGGTACGTGCCGGCGGCGCGGGTGACGCACGACTGGGCGCAGGTGACCGACCGCGGCTTTCTCTCGCGGCACACGCTGTGGCACGCGCGCAGCATGGCGCGCTTCGTGACGCGGCATCCCGAGACGCTCGGGCGGTTGTGAGCGACAAGTCGGGCCAGTTCGCCGGCAAGGCGGAGCGGTGGTCGGAGACCGCCTACGCCTCACCGGACGCGTATCTCGCGCACCGGGCAGAGCTCGTCGCGACGCTCGGCGTGTCGCTCGCGCCCGGCGACGAGGTGCTCGATCTCGCGTGCGGCGACGGCGGGCTCGGGACGCACCTGCTCGCGCGCGGCCTCCTCTACCGCGGAGTCGACGCAGAGCCGGCCATGGTCGAGGCGGCCTCGAAGCTCCTCGCCTCGTCGCGCTTCCGTGACAACGCTTGTGGTGAATCACCACAAGCGTTGTCCGGCGCCGCGGTTGTCGAGCAAGGCGAGCTGGACACGTACGAGCCGCCCGCGCCGGTGGCCGCGACGACGGTCTTCCGCGCGATCTACTACGCGCGCGACCGGCCGGCGTTCTTCGCCCGAGCCCGCTCGTTCACCGAGAAGAAGCTCATGTTCGACCTCAACCCGCGCCAGTACCGCGTGGCGGACATCGTCTCGGAGCTCGAGGAGGCGGGGTTC
>DASSBV010000131.1:0-21087 GCA_035698545.1 Gaiella sp.
GATCGCCTCGGCCAGCGGCCGCGGCGCCGCCTCGGCGAGGTCGAGGAACGGCCCGAGGGGCCTCGGGGTCTGCAACGGGTCACAGCCGCCGTGCAGCGTCTCCACCATGGGTCCCAGCCCGTCGCAGAGCCGGCGGACGAGCGCGGTCTTGCCGATCCCGGCCTCGCCGGCGACGAGGACGAGGCGGCCGGTTCCCGCGACTGCGTCGTCGTAGGCCGCGGTGAGCCGGGCGAGGACGCCGTCTCGCTCGAGCAGCCCCGGCGCCGCAGTCCGGAGGGCGATTGCCATTGACGGATGTTCGCCCCCGCGGCGCTCCGACGCAAGCGCGGGAGAGGGCGCGACCCGGCGCTACGATCGCAGAGCGAGCGAAAGAAGGAGCGCGGAGATGACCCTCGTCGAGGCAGACCCGAACCTCGGTGCCCAGATCGTCCAGGACGCGAAGGAGCACGTCCTCTACTCGTGGTCGGTGCAGAGCCAGATCAACCCGATCCCGGTCGCAGGCGCGGAGGGGCGGCATTTCTGGGACTACGACGGCAAGCGCTACCTCGACTTCGCCTCGCAGCTCGTCAACGTCTCGATCGGCCATCAGCACCCGAAGATCATCCAGGCGATCAAGGACCAGGCCGACCAGCTCTGCACGATCGGCCCGCCGCTCGCGAGCGAGTCCCGCTCGACGCTCGGCCGGATGCTTGCGGAGGTCACGCCGGGTGATCTCTCGGTCTCGTTCTTCACGAACGGCGGCGCGGAGGCGAACGAGAACGCGGTCAAGCTCGCCCGGCTCGCCACGGGACGGCACAAGATCATCGCGCGCTACCGCTCCTACCACGGTGCGACGAACGGCGCCGTGACGCTCACGGGCGACCCGCGCCGCTGGGCGGTCGAGCCGGGGATGCCGGGCGTCGTGCGGATGTTCGACCCGTACACGTACCGCTGTCCCGCCGGTCATCCCGACCCGTGCCCCGTCTGCACGGGCGCACCGCATCTCGAGGAGATCCTCGAGTACGAGGGCGCGCACACGGTCGCTGCGGTGATCCTCGAGACCGTCACGGGAACCAACGGCGTGATCCCGCCGCCCGACGGATACCTGCGGGCGATTCGCGACGTCTGCGACCGCCACGGCATCCTGCTGATCCTCGACGAGGTGATGGCCGGCTTCGGCCGCACCGGTCGCTGGTTCGCGTGCGACCACTGGGACGTCGTCCCCGACATCCTCACCGTCGCGAAGGGGATCAACTCCGGCTACGTCCCGCTCGGCGCGATGATCGCGCGCGAGGAGCTGATCGACGGGATCCGCGACCAGTTCTTCCCCGGAGGGCTGACCTATGCCGGCCACCCGCTCGCCTGCGCGTCGGGCGTCGCCTCGATCGAGGCGTTCCGCGAGGAGGGCGTGGTCGAGAACGCGGCCGCGATGGGCGACTGGTTCGGCACCGAGCTCGAGGCGCTCGCCGAGCGCCATCCGTCCATCGGCGACGTGCGCGGGCTCGGCTGTTTCTGGGGCATCGAGCTCGTCAAGAACAGGGAGACGCGCGAGATGCTCGTTCCGTTCAACGCGTCGGGGGAGGCGGCCGCGCCGGTCGCCAGGCTCGCGAAGGCCGCGCTCGAGCGCGGCCTCTACCTGATGACCCACTGGAACGTGATCATGGTCGTGCCGCCGTTGACGATCACCCCGGAGGAGGCGCAGGAGGGTGTCGCGATCCTCGACGACGTGCTCGCCCTCGTCGACGAGCACGTCGTCTGACGACCGTCTAGGACGCTGGGTCGCTCGCGGGCCGGCCCCCTGCGCGGGAGCGCAGGCCGTAGGCGCCGACCGCGAGCAGGGCGACGAGCCCGAGCGCCGCGACCGCGCCCGCGCCCGCGTCCTGCCAGTCGAACGACCCGCCGTCGACGCCGCCGGCAGGCGCGGCGGTCGACTGGCCAATGCGGTGTACCTCCGCCGTCCAGCGCTTGCCGCTCACGATCGCCGGGTCGGGGGCGACCACCGACACATCCTCGCGAGCGGCGCCGTGAGGGATGGCGACGGGGCCGAGTACCTGCGCAGGGTCGGGGGGAGCGCTTGTCGCGGCGGCGGCGGCGGCCGCGACCGCCAATGCGCAGAGAGCCGCTGCTGCCGCTGCGCCGAGTCTCCGTAGGACGTTCATCTCTGCCTCCTCCACTCCGTAATCTCTGACTCGCCGGACGGTAGGAGGCCTCGAACCTGCCAGCATCGGCACGTGATGCCCATGTTGGGAGCATGGTCTACCCGTGTTGCGTGACGATTCCCATGCGGGTGCCCGCGTCGACCGCGGCGCCATCGTCGGCCGGAAGCGCTCCGGTCGCAAGTCCGCGGGTGCTGCAGTACCCACGTTCATCCTGGAGATGCCGGTCTTTGCCGACGGCAAGGTGGCTCCGAGAGCCGGCCGACGCGTCAGGACCGCGTGAGGAAGCCTGTGACTGCGGCGGCGGTCTCGTCCAGCGCGTCCCACAGCACCGTGTGGCCTCCGGGGACGGTGACGACTTCCAGCAGGTCGCCGAGCGCGTCGGTGTGGGCCTCGAGCAGATGGTCGTACGGCAGGTACGACTGCTCACCGAGGACGAGCAGGGTCGGGAGCCGAACCGCGGCGAACGGCGGGGGTGGGGAGGCCATCTCGCCGTATGCGGCGACCACGGCGGCCTGGGTGTAGCGGTACCGCCACCCGTCGGCCTCCTCCACGAGGTGGTGCCGGAGCTCGCCCTCGACGAGCGCGCGCGGCGCCCGCTGGAGCTGGCTCTCCTCGTAGCGCCGGTCGACCGCGTCCTCGAAGCTCGCATAGCGGCGCTCCGCGCGCGCGTTTTCCGCCGCCCAGAGGCCGACGGCGGGCGGGATCAGGATGGCGGGGTCGAGCAGGACGAGACGATCGACCTCGCCCGGATTCGCGGCCGCCCATTCGAACGCGAGCCGTCCGCCGAACGAGTGCCCGAGCCAGAAACGCGCCTTCCCGCCGACGGCCGCGTCGAGATGGGCGAGGTGGTCGTCGATTCGCCACGGCGGCTCGCGGCCGGAGTCACCGTGCCCGTGGAGGTCCGGGGCGAGAACGCGGTAGGCGGGCGACAGCCGAGCCGCGAGCCTCTCGAAGTGCCCGCCCCACGACGTCACGCCGTGGAGGCACACGACCGCGGGCGCTCCGTCGTTGCCGTACTCCCGGACGCACAGCTCGCTCATCCGGAGCCCTGCCTCGTCTGGCCGGCGATACCTCCGGCCGCGTCCGGGCCGCGGCCCCCGATCCCGTCCGGTCCGCGCCCCTCGACCGCAACTGGTCCGCGCCCCCCGAGGGGGGCGCGAGGCCCCCTGAGGTCACGGTAGCCCGGAACGGGTGGCGGGTCTGTGCCCACTTCGTGCCGTCTCTCGTACGCGACCGCCGGCTCTCGCCGCCGCTCACGCCTTCTCGTCGAGCGTCCCGAGCGACCCGGGGACCATCTCGGTGCGCCGCGTGCCCGAGTCCTTGACGAGAGACCAGATCACGACGCCGTCGCGGTCGATGAGAAAGGTCCCGCGGGTCGGGGCGCCGATCTCCTCGTCGAAGACGCCGTAGGTCTTCGCGGCGATGCCGTGGCCCCAGAAGTCCGACGCGAACGTGTACTCCGCGCCGAGCTCGCGTTTCCACGCCTGGCGTGCCGCGGGCGCGTCGCACGAGACGAACACGATCTCCGTGTTCGCGTTCCGGAACGACTCGAGATTCGCCTGGAGGTCCTGCGCCTCCTCGGTGCACACCTCCGTGAACGCGAATGGGTGGAAGACGAGCAGGACATTCGAGCGGCCGAGGTAGTCGGAGAGACGGACGCGTGGGCGGTCGCGAGCCTCGTCGAGGTCGAACTCGGGCGCCTTGTCACCCGTTCCGATCGTCACGCCTCGCCTCCTCCGCTTCCTCGCTCGTGGAGGACGGACGATAGTAGGTCCGACCCTGCATCCCCTCGGGGAGGTGATCGTCGAGCGCGGACGACGGGTCGTCGTGCGGCGAGACATAGCCGACCCCGTGCCCGCGGCTCGCCGCGGCCCTGTAGTGGGAGTCGCGCAAGGGCGGCGGCGGTGGCTGGATCCCATCGCGCCGAACGTCCTCACGGGCCTGCCAGATCGCACGCGCGACCGCGTTGGACTTCGGCGCCCGTGCGAGATGGATCGCCGCCTGGGCGAGGTTCAGCTGCGCCTCCGGCAGCCCGACGTGCTCGAGCGCCTGGGCGGCCGCGACGGCGACCAGCAGGGACGTCGGGTCGGCGTCGCCGACGTCTTCGCTCGCCGCGATGACCATTCGCCGCGCGAGGAACCGAGGGTCCTCGCCTCCCTCGAGCATCGCCGCGAGGTAGTAGACGGCGGCGTCGGGGTCGCCCCCGCGCATCGACTTGATGAACGCGGAGGTCAGGTCGTAGTGCCGGTCGCCGTCGCGGTCGTACCGGAGCGGCCGCTTCCGGGCAGCGTCCTCGACGTGACCGGCCGCGAGCGGCTCACCCGCCGTCGAGGCCGTCTCCCAGGCGAGCTCGAGGGTCTGGAGCGCGGTTCGCGCGTCACCGCCCGCCCGCCGCGCGATCTCGTCCGCCACGTCCTCGGGGACGTCCGAGCCGAGCGCCTCCGCCCCGCGCTCGATCACCCGCTCGAGGTCGGCGAGCGAGAGCGGCTCGAGCTCGATCACGGTGCAGCGGGAGAGGAGCGCCTGGTTGACCTCGAAGTACGGGTTCTCCGTGGTCGCGCCGATCAGGGTGACCAGGCCGTCCTCGACGGCGTGCAGCACGGAGTCCTGCTGGCGCTTGTCGAAGCGGTGGATCTCGTCGATGAAGAGGAGCGTCCGGACCCCGTTGCCGCCGAGCCGGTCGCGTGCACGGGCGATCACAGCGCGCACGTCGTCGATGCGGGCCGACACCGCCGAGAGCTCCTCGAACGCCGCCTCCGAGCTCTCGGCGACGATTCGCGCGATCGTCGTCTTGCCGACACCGGGCGGGCCGTGGAGGATCATCGACGGCGCGCGCCCCTCGGCGATCGCGCGGCCGAGGGCCGTGCCCGGGCCGACGACGGTCTCCTGGCCGACCAGCTCGTCGAGCGTGCGCGGTCGCACGCGATGCGCGAGCGGGCCGGTGCGCGCCGCCCGTTCGGCCGCGGCGTCACCGAACAGGTCTCCCATGAGCGCCAGTATGCTCCGAGCCATGTCGCAGGCGAGCGAGGACTTCGACTCCCCGATCCTGCCCGGCGACGCGTCCTCCGACTACGAGCGCTACCTGAACACCGTCGAGCTGCTCGAGCTGCAGAAGGCTGCCGGCGAGCGCGTCCACCGCGACGAGCTGCTCTTCCAGGTCGTCCACCAGTCGTCGGAGCTCTGGCTGAAGCTCGCGACGAGCGAGGTCGAGGAGGCCGCGCGGCTCGCCGAGGAGGGCGAGGTCGCCGAGGCGGCGCGGATGCTCCGTCGGCCGCTCCGCTGCATGCGCTACGTCACCGACCAGCTCGACATGCTGGAGGAGCTTTCCCCGTGGGAGTACCAGGAGATCCGCAAGGTGCTCGGCCACGGGAGCGGCTTCGACTCGCCGGGCTGGAAGACGCTCCGCGCAGCCCTGCCGCGGCTCGGACAGGCATTCCACGCGCGCCGACGCGAGGCAGGGCTGTCGATCGCCGAGCTGTACGTCCAGCGACGCGACCATGACGCGCTCTACCGGCTCGCCGAGTCGCTGATGGAGCTCGACGAGTGGTGCCAGCAATGGCGCGTGCGCCACTACCGCGTCGTCGCGCGGGTGATCGGCGACAGCGTCGTCGGCACGCAGGGGACTCCCGTAGAGGTGCTCGGCCGGCTCGTCCAGACCGTCGTCTTCCCGGAGCTCTGGGAGGTCCGGAACGAGCTCACGGCACGGTCCAAGGCCGAGTCCCCTTGACCCTCCGCGAGGAGGCGACCGAGCTCCTCCAGGCGCTCCTCCGCATCGACACAGTCAATCCGCCCGGCAACGAAACCGTCGCCGCCAAGGTACTGCAGGACTACCTCGCCCGCAACGGCATCGCGAGCGAGCTCTTGGCCCAGACGCCGGACCGCGCAAACCTCGTCGCGCGACTTCCGGGCGGCGACGGGCCGAGCCTCCTGCTGATGGCCCATACCGACACGGTGCTCGCCGACGCCGAGGAGTGGGCGCACGACCCGTGGTCGGGCGATCTCGTCGACGGCGAGGTCTGGGGCCGAGGCGCCCTCGACATGAAGGGCCACGTCGCCGCCGTCGCCGTCGCCTTCGCCTCGCTCGCCCGCGAGGGCGTTCGGCCGCCCGGCGACGTCGTGCTGGCGCTGACGGCCGACGAGGAGGTCGGCGCAACGCCGATCGGGATGTCCTGGCTCGTCGCGAACCATCCCGACGCCGTGCGGGCGGACTTCGCGGTGAACGAGGGAGGGGGCGAGCGGTACGAGCTCGGGGACCGCGTCTTCTACCTCTGCGCCGTGGGCGAGAAGGCGACGGCTCCGTTCCGGCTGCGGCTTCACGGACGCACGGGCCACGCGTCCGACCCCCACGCCGCGGACAACGCACTGCTCAGGGCGGCGCCGGTGTTGGAGGCGCTCGGCCGCTTCGGCTTCGCGCCGACGTTGATCCCCGAGGTCGAGGCATTCCTCGCGCAGACGCTGGGCGAGGTGCCGCCGGTCGAGGAGGCGCTCGAGCGCGCCGAGGCCCTCGACCCGCTCGCGGCGCAGCTGATCGCGCCGCTTCTCTCGGCGACGCTCTCGCCGACGATGATCGAAGCTTCGCAGAAGCGAAACGTGATCCCGGGCAGCTGCACGATCACCGTCGACTGCCGGCTCCTCCCCGGCCAGCCGCGTGAGGAGGTCGAAGCGCTCCTCCGTGCGGGCGTCCCCGGCGAGTGGGAGCTCGAGTGGATCGAGAACGAGTGCGTCGGCGGGACTCGCTCCGCGCTCGAGACGCCGCTCTGGAGCGCGCTCGAGGCCTGGGTGGCCGAGCTCGAGGCCGGCGCCCGCCTGGCCCCGATCGCCTGCGGCGGCTTCACCGACAGCCACTACGTCCGCAGCGGCCTCGGCACGACTGCGTACGGGTTCTTCCCGATCCAGGCGATGGCCCCCGACCTCGTCGCGCGGCTCGTCCACGGCGCCGACGAGCGGATCGCGGTCGACGACCTTGCGCTCGCGGTCGACCTCTACCGGCACCTCGCAACGACGCTCGGCGACTGAGTCGCCAGGCTACGAGGACAGCGCCGCGGATTGGATCCGTTGGCGTGCCAGCAAGCAGTCAGGCATCCGCGGGAAGTAGCCTGAAGGGCCTGCCCGCGGGCCCGGGGAGCGCCCGAAAGTGTCGTTCGTCCAGGGTCAGGAGCTCCCCCGTCGAGTACCGCTCCGCGAGGACCACGATGGATGCGTCGGTGAGGCCGATCTTCAGGTCAGAGTGCCGGGCGATCACCTGTTCGGCTGTCGCAACGGCATCCGCATCGGCCGATTCCAGGCGATACACGCCACGTCCCACCTCGGCCAGCAGCGCGCGCTCGGCGTCCTGCCCGACGCGTGTCGCGAGGAGGTAGTCGAGCTCTGCGAGAACGAACGGCGAGAGGACCCAGGGCGGCGGCGCCGCCCGAAGGGCGTCCGCTGCCGCGCGGTGGTGCCGCTGACTTGCGTCGATTGCCGCGAGAAGGCCGCTCGTGTCGAGCAGGATCACGTCTCGCCGAACCCGGCGAGGTGCTCGTCGACCCGCTCGGCGAGGTCTGGCTGGCCGCTCTCGAAGAGCGGGAGAGTCGGCTCCGCGGCCCCATGTGCCCCGGTTACCAGCCCGATACCTTCTCGGATGAGGTCGGCTTCACTCCGTCCGGATGCCGCCGCCGACCGGCGAAGCGCGCGCTTCAGCTCGTCGGGGAGGTACACGGTGGTCTTCTCCATACCACCCATTGTGCCATACGTTCGTGATGTTCAGCCCGCGGGCTTCTCCACGTGCCCGCCGAACTGGTGGCGCATCGCGGAGAGGATGCGGTGTGCGAACTCGCCCTCGCCGCGTGAGGAGAACCGGTCGTACAGGGCGGCCGTCAGCACCGGCGCCGGGGTGCCGGTGTCGATCGCGGCAATCGAGGTCCAGCGCCCCTCGCCGGAGTCGGACACGCGGCCCGCGAACTCGTCGAGTGCGGGCGAGTCGTGCAGCGCCGCAGCGGTCAGGTCGAGGAGCCATGAGGAAACCACGGATCCGCGCCGCCACACCTCGGAGACGGCCGCGATGTCGATGTCGTAGCGGTAGAGCTCGGGCTGGTCGAGGGGCGTTGTCTCGGCGTCCGCCTCGCGCTCGACCGAGCCGGCGTTCGCGTGGTGGAGGATGTTGAGCCCCTCGGCGTACGCCGCCATCAGGCCGTACTCGATCCCGTTGTGGACCATCTTGACGAAGTGCCCCGCGCCGGCCGGCCCGCAGTGCAGCCAGCCGAGCTCCTCGGGCGCAGCGTCGCCAGCGCGACCGGGTGTCCGCTCGCTCGTCCCCAGGCCCGGCGCGAGCGACGTGAAGATCGGCGCGAGTCGCGCGACCACGTCGTCCTCGCCCCCGATCATCAGGCAGAAGCCGCGCTCGAGCCCGAAGACGCCGCCGCTCGTGCCGCAGTCGACGTAGTGGAGCTCGCGCGCGAAGAGCTCCTTCGCCCAGCGGATGTCGTCGTGGTAGCGGGTGTTGCCGCCGTCGATGATCGTGTCGCCGGGTGAGAGCAGGTCGGCGAGCTCGGCGATCGCACGCTCGGTGACGTCGCCCGCCGGGACCATCACCCACACCGTCCGCGGAGCCTCGAGCGCGTCAACGAGCTCCTTCGCGCTCGCGGCGCCGGTCATCCCCTCCTTTGCGAGCGCGGCGACGGCGTCGTCGCTGACGTCGGTGCCGACGCACTCGTGGCCGTCGCGCATCAGCCGCCGGACGAGGTTCGCACCCATCCGTCCGAGACCGACCATTCCGAGCTGCATCGGCGTGTCCGTCGCCATCGCCCCTCCCGGGTCCGACCATCTAGAGTCGCTTCGAGTCTACGAGACCCGACGCGGCCTGCGGCCGCACCTCCGACCACGTGACCGGGACGCTCACCGACAGCCTCGCCTGGCAGGCGCTTCGCGCGCACTACGTGGCCGTGCGCGGCCGCCACCTTCGCGACCTCTTCGCAGACGAGCCCGACCGCGTCGCACGGCTCACGCTCGACGCTGCCGGGATCCACGCCGACCTCTCGAAGCACCGGGTCACCGCGGAGACGGTGCCGCTGCTGCTCGCCCTCGCCGAGGCGCGGGGCGTCGCGGCCCGCCGCGACGCGATGTTCCGGGGTGAGCACGTGAACGTCTCCGAGGACCGGCCGGCGCTCCATGTCGCGCTGCGGATGCCGAAGTCGGCCTCGCTCGTCGTCGATGGACGCGACGTCGTGCGTGACGTGCACGAAGTGCTCGACCGGATGGCGGCGTTCGCGACCGCGGTTCGCAGCGGCGAGTGGCGCGGCCACACGGGCCGGCCGATCCGCGCCGTCGTCAACATCGGGATCGGAGGCTCGGACCTCGGGCCGGCGATGGCCTACGAGGCGCTGCGCTTCTACAGCGATCGCGGGATGGCGTTCCGTTTCGTCTCGAACGTCGACGCCACGCAGCTCGTGGAAGCTCTCCGCGAGCTCGACCCGGAGGAGACGCTGGCGATCGTCTCGTCGAAGACGTTCACCACGGTCGAGACGATGACGAACGCGCGCAGCATGCGTCAGTGGCTGCTGGACGGGCTCGACGGCGACGAGACCGCGATCGCACGGCACGTCGTCGCCGTCTCGACGAACCTCGAGGCGGTCGAGGAGTTCGGGATCGATCCCGCGAACGCGTTCGGCTTCTGGGATTGGGTAGGCGGCAGGTACTCGATGGACTCGGCGATCGGGCTCTCGACGATGCTTGCGATCGGCCCCGAGGCATTCGAGGACATGCTCGCCGGCTTCCACGCGGTCGACCGCCACTTTGCCGAGACGCCTGCGGAGCAGAACCTGCCGTTGCTGATGGGCCTGCTTCGCGTCTGGTACCGCGACTTCTTCGGCGCCCAGACGCAGGCTGTCCTGCCCTACGAGCAGTACCTCGCCCGGTTCCCGGCGTACCTCCAGCAGCTCGTGATGGAGTCGAACGGGAAGCATGTGATGCTCGACGGGACACCGGTCACCGTCGACACGGCGCCGGTGGTCTGGGGAGAGCCGGGAACGAACGGGCAGCACAGCTTCCACCAGCTGCTGCACCAGGGAACCGTCCTCGTCCCGTGCGATCTGATCGCATTCGCACAGCCGCTGAACCCGCTGGGCGAACACCACCGGCTGCTGCTGGCGAACGTGCTCGCGCAGGCCCAGGCGCTGGCGTTTGGCAGAACGGTGGACGAGCTACGGGACGCCGGCGTGCCCGAGCGGCTGCGCCCGCACAAGGAGATGCCCGGGAACCGACCCTCGACGATCCTGCTGCTCGAGCGGTTGACGCCCTTCGCTCTCGGCTCGCTCGTCGCGCTCTACGAGCACTCGGTGTTCGTCGCGGGTGCGGTCTGGCACATCGACTCGTTCGACCAGTGGGGCGTTGAGCTGGGGAAAGAGCTCGCAGGCGCCCTTCTCCCCGTGCTGCGAGGCGAGGCCCCGGATCGACAGCTGGACGCATCGACTGCGGCGCTCGTCGAGCGGCTCCGCGGAGCGTCCTCCCAGGGCTGACCGAGGCGGCTACCCTCCGCTCATGGAGAAGGTCCGCCTGGGCGGCATGGCGCTCCAGAACGGCGTCCTCGTGCACGGCCCGCACGTCTGGGGCGCTGCGGTGCGGCTCGCCGACGGCTCCATCAAGGCCGCGTCGGGCCGGAAGCCGACGCTCGCGTCCGGTGTCACCGTGCCGTTCGTCCGCGGGCCGTTACGCCTGGCAGAGGCGTTCGCCGTGCTCCCTGCAGTCAAACGCGGGCTTCCCGAGGCGAAGCTTCCGTTCGAGCGGCCCGCGGTCGCGGTGTCACTCGTCGCGGCGTCGACCGGAGCGAGTCTCGTGCGCCGCTCGTCGCTCCCGGTCGTGCCGCGCGAGGTGGTGGTGGTGATGGCCTCGCTCGTTCCGGCGTTGATCGCGCTCCGCGGGGACGAATTGACGCGCTACCACGGGGCGGAGCACATCTCGATCGGCACGTACGAGACGGGCGAGCCGGCGGCGAAGGAGCACGAGCGCTGCGGCTCCCATCTCGTCGGCCCGCTGACGATCGCCACAGCGCTCGCAGGCGCGGCGGCCGAGCTCGCGCCCGCCCGGCACCGCACCAAGGCGCGCGTCGTCGGCGCGATCGGCGCGATGGGCGCCGCGGTCGAGGTGTTCGGCTGGATGAGCCGCAACCCCGAGCGCCGGCTCTCGCGGGCCCTCGCGCGTCCCGGCACCGAGCTGCAGCGCCGGATCTCGACGCGTGAGCCGTCGGCCGAGCAGCTCGAGGTCGCGGAAGCCGCGATCACGGCGTGCCTCGAGGCCGAGGAGGCGTACGCGCGATGACCGTCGCGCCCGCCCGCGAGCGGCGCGAGCGCCTCGACCCCGAGATCTTCGACCTGCCGGTCGAGAAGATGCGCGACGGCTACTACAGCGACGCGTACTTCAACTACACGCGGTCCGCGCTCCTCTGCGACGGCCGCCGGCCACGCGTCCTGATGCAGCTGTTCCAGCGCCACCACGCGATGCTCGGCGGGATGGACGAGTCGATCGCAATCCTCGAGCTCTGTTCGCACGACTGGCCGGGGCTGACGGTGCACGCGCTGCGCGACGGCGACCGCGTGGTGCCGTGGGAGACCGTGATGACGATCGAGGGCGACTACACGTCGTTCGGCCATCTCGAGACGGTCGTGCTCGGGACGCTCGCGCGCCGCACCCTGATCGCGACGAACACCGCCCGGGTGCTCGAGGCGGCGAACGGCAAGCCGATCATCTTCATGCCGGCACGCCACGACCACCATCGCGTCCAGACGGGCGACGGCTATGCCGCGCACGTGGCCGGCGCGGTGCTCGGCGCGGAGGTGGGCGTCACGTCCGACGCGCAGGCATCGTGGTGGGGAGGCCGCGGCGTCGGCACGGTGCCGCACTCGCTGATCGCGGCATACGGCGGCAACACAGTGCTGGCCGCGACGAAGTTCGCCGACTGGGCTCCCGAAGACTTCCACATCACGGTGCTAGTCGACTTCGAGAACGACTCGGTCGGCACGGCGCTCGACGTTGCACGCGCCCTCGGCCCCCGCCTCTGGGGCGTCCGCCTCGATACGTCGAGCCAGCTCGTCGATCGGTCGCTCTGGGACGAGCTGGGCGACTTCGACCCGCGTGGCGTCAACGAGCGTCTGGTCCGCAAGGTGCGTGCAGCTCTGGACGAGGACGGCTTCGAGCAGGTCCGGATCGTCGCCTCCGGCGGTTTCACCGTCGCGAAGATCGAGGAGTTCGAGCGGCGCAGCGTCCCCGTCGACGCGTACGGCGTGGGCTCCTCGCTGATCCGCGGGGAAAACGACTTCACGGGAGACATAGTGATGGCCGACGGCCGGCCGACCGGCAAGGTCGGACGTCGCTTCCGGCCGAACGAACGCCTCGAGCTCGTCTCGTGAGCAGGCAGCCCGCGCCCGCGGTGTCGTCACCAAGCCGGCACAGAGCCTGCACAGACGGGTGACGACTCTGCCGATACCGTGTCATCAGGGCACCGGGGGTGCCCCTGGGGGCAGTTACGCATGTGCTCGGGACACGTTCGCGCCGGCGGCACTCCGCACGCGAGGTACGCCCGGGGAGGGCGTCCTGTGAGCGGCGCGCTTCTCTGGGACGTCGACACGCAGGTCGACTTCGTCCACGCGGACGGCAAGCTGCCCGTGCCGGACGCCGAGGCCGCCGTGCCCGCAATGGCTCGGCTCGTCCGCTGGGCCGATGACCACGGCATCACCCACCTCGCGACGGCGGACGACCACGAGCTGACCGACCCGGAGCTCTCGGACGAGCCGGACTACGAGGCGACCTTCCCGCCGCACTGCCTGCGCGGGACGCCGGGCGGCGCGAAGATCCCGGAAACGGCACAGCACGACCCGCTCCCGCTGTCGCTCACGCCATATCCGCCGGGGCTCGTCCCCGAGCTCGTCCGCGACCGCCGCGAGCTCCTGCTCCTCAAGAAGACGTACAGCGCGTTCTCGAACCCCAACCTCGAGCCGCTCCTCGCCGCGCTCGACCCGGACGAGGTGCTCGTGTTCGGCGTCGCGACCGACGTGTGCAACCACGCAGCGATCATGGGTCTCCTCGCGCGGGGTCGCCGGGTCGCCTTCGTCGAGGACGCCTCCCGCGGCCTGTCGGCCGAGCGCGTCGCGACGGCGCTCGAGCAGTGGCGCGCCGGCGGCGTCCGGTTCACGACGAGCGACGAGGTGACCGGTTAGGCGCGGGCCGCGCCGTGCTCCTCGACGTGCCGCGCGAGCCCCGCGAGCCGCTCGTCCCATTCGCAGCCGACCCGCTCGAGCCACGCCGAGGCTTCGTCCAGCGGGCCGGTGTCGAGCGCGTAGCGCGTCTCGCGCCCGCGGCGCTCGCTGCGTACCAGCCCGGCGGCGTGCAGCGTCGAGAGGTGCTTCGCGACGGCCTGCCGCGTCAGGGGAAGCTGCGCCGCGAGCTCGGACTGACTGGCGCTCTCGCGACCTGCCAGCATCTCGAGCACGAAGCGGCGGGTCGGATCTGCCAGCGCGTCGAAGACGACGTCTACGCCACGGCCCACGACGCGAGCGCGCTGAGCTCGAGCGCGGTCCCCCATTGAGGCGTCGACTCGCGGACGAGCACCCGCGTGCCGTCCTCGTCGTCGGCGAGGCGGACGTCGACGACGCCGTCGTCCTCGAAAAGGAGCACGAGTCGCTCCTCCTCATCCACCGTCACGACCTCCGCGCGGCGGGCGTCGCCGTCGCCCCAGCGGAAGACGGCTACGCCGCCCTCGCGCAGATCGAGCTCCACCTCGGTCGCGAACCACTGCTCGAGCCGACTCGGCTCCGTGAGCGCCTCCCACGCGTCCTCCCGCGTCGTTGGCAGCACGATCTCCCGCTGAACCTCCATTGGCAACCTCCAAGTTGCATGTATAGTGCAACCGTCTGGTTGCAGATTAGCGAAGGAGGCTCAGATGGTCGATCGGCGATCACCGCGAACCGGATGTCGCCCCAGACACGGCGCCGAGTCGCCCCGTCCGGGCACGGCCCGTAGGGTCCGCTACGACCCGCGCCCTGCCGGTGCGCCCGTCTTGGTCTGGGACGCCCCCGGACGTCACGCCGATCACCGGTCGACCATCTCATGGTGATCCCCACCGTCGTCGAGGCGGACGGACGCGCGGAGCGCGCCTTCGACATCTACTCGCGGCTCCTCCGGGAGCGCATCGTCTTCCTCGGCCGTCCGGTCGAGCCCGAGCTCGCGAACACCATCGTCGCCCAGCTGCTCTTCCTCGAGGCCGAAGGCCCGGACAAGGACATCGACCTCTACGTCAACTCGCCGGGAGGCGACGCCTACGCGGGCATGGCGATCTACGACGCGATGCAGCACGTGAAGTGCGACGTGCGGACGATCTGCTTCGGCATCGGCATGTCTGCGGCGGCGGTGATCGTTGCCGGCGGTGCGCCAGGCAAGCGGCTTGCCCTGCCGCACGCGAAGCTGATGATCCACCAGGGCTCGGCAGGCGCGCGTGGGGCTCCCTCGGACATCGCGATCGCCGCGCGCGAGATCGAGGCGTCGACCCGTCAGATGGCGGAAGTCCTCTCGCGCCACAGCGGACGTCCCTTCGAGCAGGTCATGGAGGACATCGACCGCGACCGCTTCATGACGCCCGCCGAAGCCCTGGAGTACGGCCTCGTGGACCGGATCCTGGAGCCGCGCGCACCCATCTCCGCCGAAGTAGCATCGGCCGCGTGACCGTGCGCGGTATCCACCATCTCGGGCTCGCCGTCGCGGATCTCGACGAGGCGCTCGCGACGTACGGGCGGCTGTTCGGAGCGACGCTCGAGCATCGCTCGACCGTGCCTGACCAGGGAGTCCATGCGGTGTCGCTGCTCGTCGGCACGAACCGCGTCGAGCTCGTCTCGCCCACGCACGAGGACACGCCGGTCGGTCGCTTTCTCGCGAACCGTGGGCCCGGAATGCATCACGTCGCATACGAGGTCGACGACGTCGGCGCCGCGCTCGCCGAGCTCGCCGAGGCAGGCGCCGAGCTGATCGACGAGGTTCCACGCGAGGGCCTGTTCGGGCTCGAGGTCGCGTTCGTCCATCCCGACGCCGTCCACGGCGTCCTCACGGAGGTGGTTTGCCCTGCCTGACGAGTCCATCCGCATCGAGCTCGCCTTCGAGGGCGGGCAGATCATCGGCGCGACCGTCCAACCCGAGACGGCGGATGCGGTCGAGCGGGCCGTGGGCGCCGGCTCAGGCGGCGCCGTCCAGCTCGATACGCAGGACGGGCGGCTCTGGGTCGTCATCCCGCGCGTCGTCTACCTCAAGCGGTACCCGCCCGGGTCGCAGGTCGGCTTCGGCGCGTAGCTCGCCGGGGGAAGTGCGTCCGGTGAGTAGCCTGACCGCGCGATGGCGCTCGAGGTGGGGATCGTCGGGCTTCCGAACAGCGGCAAGACGACGCTGTTCAATGCGCTGACCCGCGCGGGCGCGGAGATCACCGCGTACGCCTCGGTCAGCGAGAAGCCGAACGTCGGCATGGCGACGATCGCGGACGAGCGCCTCGGGCGGCTCGCCGAGCTCGTCGACGCGCGCAAGGTGACGCCGGCGGCGATCCGCGTGGTCGACGTCCCGGGGACCGGCCCGCAGCTCCTCGGCAACCTCCGCCAGGTCGACGCGATCCTCGCCGTGCTCGACGGGTTCTCGGCCGACGCGACGCCGGACGACGACCTCGAGACGCTCGAGCTGGAGCTGCTCGTCGCAGATCGCGATCACGTCGAGCGGCGGCACGAGCGTGTCGCGAAGGAAGCGAAGTCGGGCGACACGGCCGTCCGCGCCGAGCTCGAGCTCCTCGAGCGCCTGCTCGACCACCTCGACGGTGGCAGGACGCTCGCCGGCTGGGACGATGAGTTGCCGGAGGCGCTCGACCCGCTCACGACCAAGCCGCTCCTGGCACTCGAGAACGGGCCGCGTGGCATCGACGGCAAGCTCGAGGCCGAGCTCGCGGAGCTTCCCGACGACGAGGCCGCGGAGTTCCGCGACGGCCCGTCCGCGCTCGACGAGGTCGTACGGCGGCTCAAGGAAGCGTTGGGCCTGATCACCTTCTTCACGGTGGGCGAGAAAGAGACCCGCGCGTGGACGCTTCGCGACGGGCAGACCGCCCTCGAGGCGGCCGCGACGATCCACTCGGACATCGCCCGCGGCTTCATCCGCTGCGAGGTGATCTCGACGGACGACCTGCTCGACGCAGGCTCGCACGCCGAGGCGGCGAGGCGAGGAACCCAGCGGCTCGAGGGGAAGACCTACGTCGTGGCCGACGGCGACGTTCTGAACATCCGCTTCAACGTGTAGGTCTAGCCGACCGCGACGAGCGCGGCGCCGGCGAGGGCGAGCGCGCCTCCGATCCGGCGAGGACGGTCGAGCTGCTCTGAGAGGAAGGCGCGCGCCAGCAGGATGGTCGTCAGCGGGTAGAGGGCGCTCAGCACGGCGACGATCCCTGCCGAGCCGTGTGTCGTCGCGAGGGCGACGAGGACGTTCGCCGTCGTGTCGAAGAGCCCGACCGCTGCGATCGCCGGCAGCAGGCTGGTTGGCGGGCGAAGTGGGACGGACACGACGAGTACCGCGCAGAGGGCGACGAGGGAGGACGACGCGCGCGCGACGACGACCGCGAAGGGCGCGCCCCCGTCCGAGGCTGCGTCGAGGCCGACGATGAACAGACCGAAGCCGAGCGCCGCGACGAGCGCGAGCGAGACCCCTGCTGCCAGCCCAACCCGTCCAGGGCGCCGTCCCGGCTCACGTGCGAGCAGGACAACCCCCGCCAAAGCCGTGGCGATGCCGGCCCACTGGAGCGCCGCGGGCGAGTCTCCTCGCACCAGGTCGACGCCGAGAGGCACAACCGGACTGACCGCGGAGATCGGCGCAACGATCCCCATCGCCCCGATTGCCATGCCCCGATAGAGCGCCGCCAGACCGGCGGCCCCCGCCACCCCGGCTCCGACCGCAGGCAGGATGTCGCCGAGCCCCGGCGGTGCGTCGCCGCTCGCGACCGCCCAGGTCGCCACCCCGACCAGTCCGACCGCCTGCGACAGCACGAGCACGGTGAGGACGTGCGCTCGCCGGGAGGCGAGCCCGCCGAAGAAGTCTCCGGTACCCCAGGAAACCGCCCCGAGGAGCGCGAGAACCGCCGCTTCCATCTAGGGCCTGGGGTCAGTCCGCGCCGACGGGTCGCGTCGCGGCCTGCGCGTCGAGCTGGTTCACGTGGTACAGGACCGCCGCCTCCGCGGTGCGCGCGGCGGGGCGGTCGTGATGCGCGGCGATCGCGTGGAGAAGCTCGGCGCGGGCCTCCGGGTCGAGCCGACCGGCGTGCTCGTCGACCAGGCGGACGCCGAGCTGGACGTGCCCGAGGAGGGCTCCCTCCCGCGTCGGCCGAAAGGCCGGGCCGCGCTCGAGCTCCCGGACTCGCCCCACGTCGTGGAGCAGCGCGGCCGAGAGGAGCAGGTCGGCGCGCAGCCTCGGATGGAGCTGGGCAGTCTCGCGGCACAGCGTTGCGACGCCGACGGTGTGCTCGAGCAACCCGCCGGCATAGCCGTGGTGACCGTCGGCCCCCGCGGCGGGAAGTCCCCGCATCCCGTCGTGTACGTCGGGCGTCGCGAGGATCGTGCCGACCGTCGCCGCAAGACCCGGATGCGCGATCTCGGCGGCAAGGAACTCGATGAATCCCTGGAGCTCGTCGGGGTCGCGCCGGAGCGCCGGCGCGAGCGATGCGGGATCGTCCTCGGTCGCTTCGAGCGCGCGTACCTGCACCTGGAGCCGCCCGTCGAACCGCTCGACCCGGCCGAGCACCCGCACCGCGTCGCCCTCGGCGAAGCGGCGATCGAGCAGCTCGACGTCCTCCCAGACACGCCCTTCGATGCGGCCGGTCGGGTCGACGAGCTCCAGCGCGAGATACGACTTGCCCTTGCGCGTCGTCAACCGCCGCTTCCGGGCGACCGCGAACACCCCATCGACCGTGCGGTCTTCGGAGAGCTCCTCGATGGTGGGCACGGACCGGAGTGTAGGCTCGACGGGTGGCCGACGTCCGTCCGTTCCGCGCGGTCAAATACGCCGACCCGAGCCCCGAGGTGACCGCCCCGCCCTACGACGTCCTGGACGAGCCCCAACGGGCGGAGCTCCGTGCTCGCGACCCGCACAACGTCGTGTGGCTCACGTGCGATCCCGACGAGCCGGCCGCCGGCCGCCGGTTCCGCACGTGGCTCGCCGACGGCGTCCTCGTCCGCGACGAGGCACCCGCGGTGTGGGTGCTCGAGCAGGATGTCCCCGAGAGCGCCGGCGGCGGAATTCGCACCGGGATCGCCGCCTCGCTTCGCGCGGAGCCGTATTCGACCGGGGTGGTGCTCCCGCACGAGCGGACACACGCGAGCACGCGTCGCCGCCGCCTCCGCCTCCTGCGGGCGGCGCAGGCGCAACTCGAGCCGCTCTTCTTCCTCTACGACGGCTCGCCGCCACTCTCGGCGCCGGACCGTCCCCCCGACGTCGACATCGGCGACACGCGTCTCTGGCGGCTCGAGGATGACGAGGACGTCGCGGATGCCTTTGCGGAGATGCAGTTGCTGATCGCGGACGGCCACCACCGGTACGAGACCGCCGTCGCGTTCGCGGAGGAGGGCGGCGGCGACCGCCTGCTCGCCGTCCTCGTCTCGACCGCCGACCCTGGCTTGGCGATCCTGCCGACCCACCGTGTCTTCGCGGGCCGCCCCGACCTCGATCCGGACGGCGAGCCCTTCGACACGCCCGAGGTCGCGCTCGAGGCGCTCCGCGCGGAGCCGTTCGATCACTCTGCAGCAGTGTTCGTGCGCGCCGAAGCCGTCCGGCTCGTCCGTGGAGAGGCAGGTGAGCTCGATGCCGAGCTCGTCGAGCGGCTCGGTCGCGAGGGAATCGCCTACACGCCGGACGCGGACGAAGCGATCGGGCGCGTTCGCGCCGGAGAGGCCGACTGCGCTTTCCTCCTGCGCGCGACGCGGATCGAGGACGTGTTCGACCATGCCCGACGAGGCATCACGATGCCGCCGAAGAGCACCTACTTCTTCCCGAAGCTCGTCTCGGGGCTGCTGTTCCACCCGCTCGAGCCGTGACCGACTGGCTCGCGTTCTCGCGTGCCTGTGTCGAGGATCTCGAGCGCATCCTCGTCGACCTGCCGACACGCGCCGAGCGCGAGCCCGTGCTTCGCACCGGCGCGGGCGGCGACGACACGACCGCGATCGACGGGGCCGCGGAGGCGGTCGTGGTCGCGCGGCTCGAGGAGCTCGGAGCCGATCTGACACTCGTCTCGGAGGAGCTCGGTGTCCGCACGTTTGGCGCCGGCGGGGGACTCCGCGTCGTCGTCGACCCGATCGACGGCTCCGTCAACGCAAAGCGCGGCATCCCCTACTTCTCGCTCTCGCTCGCGGTGGCGGAGGGACCGACGATGGAGGACGTGACCTTCGGCTTCGTCCACGATTTCGGAGCAGGCGAGGAGTGGGTTGCCGAGCTCGGCGCCGGCGCGCGCCTCGACGACACGCCGCTCGACGGGCTTGGCCCGAAAGAGACGATTGAGATCCTCGCGCTCGAGGGCACGACGACAGAGGCGATCGCCGCGGTGATCCCGGCCCTTCGCGGCGTGGCGCATCGTGTCCGCGTGATGGGCTCGCTCGCGCTGTCGCTCTGCCACCTCGCCGCCGGACGCGTCGACGCGGTTTGCTGCCTCAAGCCCGCGCGCTCGATCGACATCGCCGCCGCGCAGCTACTCGTTCGAGAACGGGGCTATGCGATCGAGCTGTTCGAGGATCCACCATTCGCCGCGGCGCCGCTCGATCTCGGCCAGCGCTCGCGTGTCGCGGCCGCTGCCACGCCGGAGCTCTGCGCCCGAGTCGCCGGCGCGCTCTGCTGAGCCCTCAGACGCTTCGGCGGCACGCTTCGTGGCTAGGCTGGATGCAATGACACCCGACCGCGATGCGATCCTCGTGGCGCTCGAGCGCGTGATCGACCCCGAGCTCAAGCGCCCCGTCACCGACCTCGACATGGTGCGCGACGTCGTGGTCTCGGAGGACGGTGCCGTCGAGGTGACGATCGCCCTCACGGTGGCCGGGTGCCCGCTCCGCTCGAGCTTCCAGGACCAGGTCGCCCGCCACGTCGGCGCGGTGCCCGGCGTCACCGCGGTCGCACTCCGGTTCGACGTGATGAGCCCGGAGGAGAAGGCCGCCCTCGCGACGCGACTTCGCGGCGGCCGGCCTCCGAAGGAGATCCGCCTCGACTCGCGGACGCGGGTCGTCGCCGTCGTCTCGGGGAAGGGCGGTGTAGGCAAGTCGACGCTCGCGGCGAACCTTGCCGCGGCCCTCGGCGAGCGCGGCGAGCGCGTCGGCGTCCTCGACGCAGACGTCTACGGGTACTCGATTCCCCACATGCTCGGCGTCGACCAGCGCCCGGTGGTCGTCGACTCGATGATCGTGCCGCCCGTCCGCGGCGACCTGCACGTGATGTCGATCGGGCTGTTCGCCGAGGACAACGCTCCGATCATGTGGCGCGGGCCGATGCTCCACAAGGCGCTCGAGCAGTTCCTCTCCGACGTGCATTGGGGCGAGCTCGACACCCTCGTCGTGGACATGCCGCCCGGCACGGGCGACGTCGCGATCTCGATCGGCCAGCTCCTCCCTCGCGCCGAGGCGCTGGTGGTCACGACGCCCCAGCCGGCGGCTCAGCAGGTCGCCGTGCGGGCTGCGGTGATGGCGCAGAAGACAGGGATGCGCATCGTCGGGGTCGTCGAGAACATGTCGTGGCTCGTCGGCACGGGGCAGGAGCTGTTCGGGGCCGGCGGCGGCGAGGCGCTCGCGGCTGAGATCGACGCGCCGCTCGTGGCGCAGATCCCGCTCGATCCGGCTCTGCGCGAAGCAGCGGACGAGGGCCGCACGGTCCTCGAGGCGTCACCGGACGCCGAGGTGACCGCTGCGATCCGCGCCCTCGCCGAGCAGGTTCAGGCCCG
>DASSBV010000132.1:0-2951 GCA_035698545.1 Gaiella sp.
GCTCCTCGCCGGCGACGCGCTCGGTCAGGTCGCGCAGACGATGGAGCTCCTCTGCGAAGCCGACGAGCGGATGCATGATCTCGACGAGCGGCGCCTCGCCTGTCCGCTCGCGCACCGCTGCAGCGGCCCGGACGATCGCGCGCACCTGCATCTCGTAGATCTCGGGGTACTGGAGCCCCAGCCGGCAGCCGCGGGTGCCGAGCATCGGGTTCGCCTCGCGCAGCTGCTCGATTCGGCGGCGCATCTCGTCCGAGCTCGCCTCCTCGGCCGAGGGAAGGAACTCGTGGAGCGGCGGGTCGAGCAGGCGGATCGTGACGGGCAGCCCCGCCATCGCCTCGAAGATGCCCTCGAAGTCCGACTGCTGGACGGGCAGTAGGCGATCGAGCGCCGCCCGGCGAGCCGCCTCGTCCGAGGCGAGGATCATCTCCTGGACGACGGGAAGACGGTCGGGGGCCATGAACATGTGCTCGGTCCGGCAGAGGCCGATCCCCTCGGCGCCGAACTCGCGCGCCTTCGCGGCGTCCTCCGGCGTGTCGGCGTTCGCGCGGACGCGCAGTCGGCGCAGCTCGTCCGCCCACTCGAGGATCGTGCCGAAGCGCTCGTCGATCTCGGGTGGGACGAGCGGTACCGCGCCCACGATCACGCGCCCCGTGCCGCCGTCGATCGTCAGGTGGTCGCCCTCCGAGAGCTCGTGGTCGCCGAGCTTGATCGTCCGTGCCTTGACATCGATCGAGAGCGACTCGCACCCCGCCACGCAGGGCTTGCCCATCCCGCGGGCGACCACCGCGGCATGGGAGGTCATCCCGCCGTGCGCGGTGAGCACGCCGCACGCCTGGATCAGGCCGTGGATGTCGTCGGGCGTCGTCTCCCAGCGGACGAGCAGCACGTCCTCCCCCGCCCGGCCGCGCTCTTCGGCGAGGTCCGCGTCGAGCACGATCGCCCCCGACGCGGCCCCCGGGGACGCGTTGAGCCCGGTCGCGACGACGTCGAGCTCGGCGTTCGGGTCGATCATCGGGTGGAGGAGCTGGTCAAGCTGGCCCGGGTCGATCCGCGCCACCGCCTCCTCGCGCGAGATCAGCCCCTCGTCGGTCATCTCCACCGCGATCCGCAGCGCCGCCCGCGCGGTCCGTTTTCCGGTTCGCGTCTGGAGCAGATAGAGCGTTCCCTCCTCGACCGTGAACTCGATGTCCTGCATCTCGCGGTAGTGCTCCTCGAGCCGTTCGAGCGTCTCCACGAGCTGCCGATACGCCTCCGGCAGGCGGTCGAGCATCCCCTCGATCGGCTCGGGCGTGCGGATACCGGCAACGACGTCTTCGCCCTGCGCGTCGACGAGAAACTCGCCGAACAGCTTCCGCTCGCCTGTCGACGGGTCGCGCGTGAAGCAGACGCCGGTCCCGGACGACTCGCCCTTGTTGCCGAAGACCATCTGCACGACGTTCACCGCCGTGCCGAGATCGTCGGGGATGTCGTACGTCCGCCGGTAGACCTTGGCCCGCGGCGACTCCCACGAGTCGAAGACCGCCCTCACCGCGCGACGGAGCTGCTCCGACGCATCCCCGGGGAACGGCGTCCCGACCTCTCGCTCGTAGATCTCCTGGAACGTCCCGAGCAGGCCACGCAGGTCGTCGGCGTCGAGGTCGACGTCGAGCTCGGCGCCGCGTTCCCCCTTCAGCGCCTGCAGCTCTTCTTCGAACAGGTGCGCGTCGATCCCGTCGACGACCTCGCCGTACATCTGGATCAGCCGACGGTAGGAGTCGTAGGCGAAGCGGGGATTCCCTGTCGCGTTCGCGAGCCCCTCGACCGCGACATCGTTCAGGCCGAGGTTGAGGATCGTGTCCATCATCCCCGGCATCGAGATCGCCGCGCCGGAGCGGACGGAGACGAGGAGCGGGTCATCCGGGTTGCCGAAGCGCTTCCCCGCCGTCTCCTCGAGTCGCCCGATGTGCTCGTCGACCTGTTTCCAAAGGTCGGCCGGTACCTCGCCCGACCGCATCACTTCTCGGCACGCGTCGGTCGTGACCGTGAACCCCGCGGGCACCGGCACGCCGAGCGCCGTCATCTCCGCGAGGCCGATCCCCTTCCCGCCCAGCAGCTCTCGTCCGCCCGGCGCCTGCTCGTCGAATGCGTAGACGAATTCCACCGTCCGATCCTATGCGCAGACCCGAAGCACTAGGAGCCGTCGCTCCCGCGCGCGCGCGCCCGCAGCTCCGCGACCCACGCCGCAGCGCGGAGCCCGAGCCAGATCGGGGTCAGGACGACGTAGAACGCCACCATGGCGACGCCGAGCGCGCCCCACCACATGACCCAGTAGCGCACCGGGACCCAGCCTTTCTCGGAGAGATCCCGCCGGATCCCGCGAGCGAGCGGCCCGTAGCGGGCGTTCGGCTCGCTCACGCGCGCGCGCCCTCGTGCCGCCGTGCGCGCTCGCTGACCAGGCGGACGATCCGCATGGCGGTCTCCTCCACCGAGAGCTCCGAGACGTCGATCACCGGGCAGCGGAGCCTACGGTGGACGCGGGACGCCGCCTCGAGCTCCTCGAACACCGCCTCGAGGTCGGCATACCGACGCCTGGGCGCTCCCATCGACCGGACCCGCTCCTCCCGGATCTCGGCCAGCCGCTCCGCGTCGATCGTCAGCCCGACGATCTTCGCCCGGTCGATCTCGAACAGCACAGCGGGCGGATCGACGCCTTTCACGATCGGGACGTTCGCGGCCTTGTGGCCGAGGTAGCCGAGGAAGATCGACAGCGGGGTCTTCGAGGTGCGCGAGACGCCGACGAGCACGATGTCCGCCTCGTCGAGGCCACCGCCGACGCCGTCGTCGTAGCGCACGGCGAACTCCATGGCCTCGATCCGCTTGAAGTACGTCTGGTCGAGCGGCGCGCGCGCTCCGGGCTCCATCCGCGCCGCCACGCCGGCGACGCGGGAGATCGAGTCGATCGGGTGGCCGAG
>DASSBV010000133.1:0-17612 GCA_035698545.1 Gaiella sp.
GCCGGGGGCTCCCTTGCCGGGGTGCTTCGCGCCGAGCCAGGCGCAGACCGTCGCGCCGACGTCGGCGAACTCGCCGTCCTCGTGGATCCGGCCTGCAGCGTTCTTGCCCGCGGCGTAGGCGAGCAGGAGCGCGTACTCGCGGGAGTGGTCGGTCGAGGGCGTCGTCGGGTCACAGCCGTGGTCCGAGGTGAGGATCAGGAGGTCGCCGTCGAGAAGTGCGTCGAGAATGTCGGGCAGCCGACGGTCGAAGTCCTGGAGGCAGCGGTGGAAGTTCTCCGGGTCGTTGCGGTGGCCCCAGAGCTGATCCGTCTCGACGAGGTTCACGAAGACGAGGCCGGCGTCGACGTTCTCGAGGAGCTCGATCGTCCGGTTGATCCCGTCGACGTTCGACTTCGTCGGGAACGACTCGTCGATGTCGCAACCCGCGAAGATGTCGGAGATCTTCCCCACGCCGTAGGTCGTGTTGCCCGCGTCCCGCACCGCGGTGAGGTAGTTGGGCCGCCGCGGCTCGAGCGAGAAGTCGTGCCGGTTCGGCGTGCGCTCGTAGTGGCCCGGCTCGCCGATGAACGGACGCGCGATCACGCGGCCGACTGCGTGCTTGCCCGTGAGGATCTCCCGCGCGGCGCGACAGCCGGCATAGAGCTCGTCGAGCGGGATCGTCTCTTCGTGCGCCGCGATCTGGAACACCGAGTCGGCGGAGGTGTAGACGATCCACTTGCCCGTACGCTGGTGCTCCTCGCCGAGCTCCTGGATGATCTCGGTCCCCGAGGCGGGCTTGTTGCCCAGGACGCCGCGACCCGTGCGGTTCATGAACGGGTCGATCACCTCGTCTGGAAAGCCGTATGGATAGGTCGGGAACGGCGTCGGCGTGACGACGCCCATCAGCTCCCAGTGGCCTGCCGTGGTGTCCTTCCCCTTCGAGCGCTCGACGAGCCGGCCCGCCACCGCCGGCGCATAGGCCTGCGGCGGGCAGCCCTCGAGCTCCTTGACGTTCCCCAGCCCGAGCGCCTCGAGGTTCGGCAGGTCGAGGCCCCCGACGGCCCGTGCAACGTTGCCGAGCGTGTCGGAGCCCTCGTCGCCGTAGTCCGCGGCGTCGGGCAGCTCGCCCGCACCGACGGCATCCAGCACGATCACACAGGCTCGGGCCATGGTCGAGCTATCCTAGTCGGGTCATGGACACGGTCCTCGGCCTCCTCGAGCTCGCCCTCTACATCGTGGCGGTGCTCGGCCTCTCGATGGCGCTCACGTGGATCGTCATCAGGATCTCGCCCTCGGAGAGCGCGAAAGAGCAGAAGGCCCAGACCGAGGCCAACAGCTAACCGCGCTCGAGGCCGGGTTTCACACCAGCGCGCGCTCGGCGCCCGTGAGAGGCGTGTACGGCAGTCCGTGCGCCTCGGCGACGGCCTCGTACGTGAGCTTGCCGCCGATGGTGTTGACGCCTTTCGCAAGCGCGGGATCCTCAACGATGGCCCGCGACAGCCCCTTGTCCGCGATCGCCTCGACGTAGGGGAGCGTCACGTTCGTGAGTGCCTTCGTCGACGTGACTGGTACCGCGCCCGGCATGTTCGCGACGCAGTAGTGGACGATCTCGTCGACGACGAACACGGGGTCGTCGTGTGTCGTCGCATGCGACGTCTCGAAGCAGCCGCCCTGGTCGATCGCGACGTCGACGAGCACCGCGTGCGGGCGCATCAGGCCCAGCATGTCGCGAGTGACGAGCTTCGGCGCACGCGCCCCCGGCACGAGGACGGCGCCGATCACGAGGTCCGCGTCGGGGAGGACCTCCTCGACCTGTAGGCGGTTCGACATCGCGAGCGTGACGCGTCCGTCGAGCGCGATCTCTAGCTCGCGCATCCGGTCGACCGAGGTGTCCAGCACCCAGACGTCGGCCTGCATCCCCAGCGCGATGATCGCCGCGTTGATGCCGACGACGCCGCCCCCGAGCACTATCACCTTCGCCGGCGGCACGCCCGGAACTCCTCCGAGCAGGATGCCCCGTCCGCCGTGCGCCTTCTCGAGCGCCCACGCGCCCATCTGGGGCGCGAGCCGGCCGGCGACCTCGCTCATCGGCGCGAGCAGCGGCAGGCGCCGGTCGGCCGTCTCGACGGTCTCGTACGCGACGGCTGCGATCCCCGAGTCGAGCAACGCGCGGGTGAGCGGCTCGTCCGCGGCGATGTGGAGATACGTGAAGAGCGTCAGGTTCTCGCGGAGGTAGCCGTACTCCGACGCGATCGGCTCCTTGACCTTGAGGAGGAGCTCCGCAGACGACCAGACCTCCTCGACCCCCGCCGTGCGCGCGCCGACCGCCGCGTAGGCCTCGTCGGCGAAGCCCGACCCGGCGCCTGCCCCCTCCTCGACGACCACCTCGTGGCCCCGCCGGACGAGCTCGAGCGCCCCCGCCGGCGTGAGCGCGACCCGGTGCTCCTGAGACTTGATCTCTCTCGCGACGCCGATCCGCACGGCGCGCGTGACGATACCGCACCGTCTCGAGACGAGTTAGGCGGCTGCGAGCCGGCCGGCGGCGAACGCCGCTGCGAAGAACCACGGGTCGTCTCGCGGCCCGCGGCCCATGTGCGAGAGCGGCAACGATGCACACGCGGGCTCCCAGCCGCTCACGTCGACCTCCACGACACCGACGCCTTCGGGACGCTCGAGCCCCTTCGGCCACGCGACGCGGACCTCGCCGAGGCAGAGCTCGAGCGCCGAGCGCGTGTGGTGGGAAAGCCCGCGATGGCGCTCGCGCTCGTCGCCAAACGACACGCGCGGAGCGACGATGGGCCGACCTCCGAGCGCCGCGGCGGCGTTTGCGGCGTCCGCGACCGCGAGCCCGCCGTGCCCGAAGCGCGAGCCGGTGCCGACGATGCCCGGCCCGATGCCACAGACGACCACGTCTGCGCCGCGTGCAGCCGCATGCAGGAGCGCGGCCGCGGTGGTGACGCACTGAAGGTCACCATCGACGCACGGCGAGACTGCGATCGACGTCTCGAGGAGCTTGCGAGCCTTGAGCGCCCGCACCGTGTCGGAGAGCGACAGCGGCAGCGCGCCGCCCCCGAGCTGGACGTACACCGCACGCCGACCGGCGAGCGCCGCGCACACCGACGCGAGCTGGCTGTGGAGGCCGGTGCAGACGACCGGCAGGCCGTCCAGCGCCTCCGGTGCGCCATCAGGGTCTTCCTCCGCGAAGCGCGTCGCCAGCTGGCCGGGCGTGTACGGGAACGCCATCACGTGGGCGCGCTCGACAACAGGAAGCCGGAGCCCGCGGGTGAGGTTCGCGTAGAGGATGTCGAATCCGCCGGAGCCGAGCTCGAGGTCGCTCGCCTGCGTGTTGACGAGAACGACGTCGCCGAGCTCGACCTCCCCGGTGAGATGCGGGTACGCGAGACACGGTGCGCCGTCGACCTCGAGACGAACGATTCCATCCAGGCGCTCGCCGACCTCGCTGACCGTCCCCCACCGGAGCGCGAGAGGCATCAGCTCTCGGCAGGCTTCAGGGCCGCGTCGATGATGCCGAGCGTGACGTCGACCATCCGCTCGAGGTCGTCGACGGCGATGCGCTCGTCCGGCGTGTGGATATCGACCATGCCGTTGGCGAGGTTCGCGCAGGGAAGACCGCGCTCGTTGAACACGTTCGCGTCGGCTGCGCCGCCCGAGAGCACGTGGCGCGGCTCGAAGCCCGCCTGGCGAAGGCCTTCGCTCGCGAGCCGCACCGGCAGGGAGTCGGCCCGGAGCCGGTAGCCGCGGTACTTCGGCTCGATCGCCGTCTCGAGGGTGCAGTCGGACACGGCCGCCGCGTACGCGCTCGCATCCACGAGCTGCTGGACGACTTCGCTGACGCGGGAGAGATCGTGCGAGCGCACCTCGGCCTGGAGCTCGCACCACTCGGGGACGACGTTGCGGGCGGAGCCGCCCTTGACCAGCCCGACGTTGGCGCTCGTCTCGTCGTCGATTCGTCCGAGGGGCATGTCCACGATCGCGCGGGCGGTGGCGAGGATCGCCGACCGGCCGTCCTCGGGGTACATGCCCGCGTGCGACGGGCGGCCGTGGAAGCGGAGGACGAGCTCCTGCGCCGACGGCGCGCCGACGACGATCTCGCCGATCGGCGCCGCTTGGTCGTAGACGAAGCCCGCTCGGGCCCGGAGCTGCGAGACGTCGAGCTCGGTCGCCCCGAGGAGGCCGATCTCCTCCTCCGGCGTGAACACGAGCTCGATCCCCGCGTGCGGACGTCCGTCGGAAAGAAGACGGCGCGCGGCCTCGAGCATCGCCACCACCGCCGCCTTGTTGTCCGCGCCGAGGATCGCGCCGCCGAGGTTCCGGATCACGCCGCCGTCGTCGAGCGCCGGCTCCAGCTGCCCCTCCACCGGGACAGTGTCGAGATGGGCACAGAAGAGGAGCGGCACACCCTCGTCGACGACCGGCGGGATCCGGCAGACGATGTTTCCGGTGCTCGAGCCGAGCCGCGCGGCCGCGCCGTCCTCGTGCCACTCGAGCCCCAGCTGGTCGAGCTCCCGCGTGACCCGGTCGGCGACGTCGCGCTCCTCCCCCGGCGGGCTCGGGATCGCGCACAGCTCGAGGAACAGGTCGACGAGCGGCGACGTCAGCGGCGGCTGCTGCACGCAGACGATCCTAGGGACACGGATGGCTCATCGAAGGCTCAGGACAACGCTTGTGGTGATTCACCACAAGCGTTGTCAGCGCGGATCGGCTCCGCAGGTAGCGGGGGGCATAGGACGTGGCAGCGTGCTACGCCGCCGTCGCCCGCACGCCGCTTCGCGCACGGCTGCGGTCGAGCGCCGCCGCGACGAACTCCCGAAAGAGCGGCGCGGGCCTCGTCGGCCGGGACTTGAACTCCGGGTGGAACTGGCTCGCGACGAACCAGGGGTGATCGGCCAGCTCGACGATCTCGACGAGCCGGCCCTGCTGGAACGTCCCCGAGACGACGAGCCCGTGCTCGACGAGCTGGTCGCGATACTGGTTGTTCACCTCGTAGCGGTGGCGGTGGCGCTCGTGCACGACTGCCTCGTCGTAGATCTCCCGCGCCCGGGTCCCCTCCGCGAGCTCGACCGCCTGGGCTCCAAGCCGCATCGTGCCGCCGAGCTCTTCGATCTCTTTCTGCTCCGGCAGGAGATCGATCACGGGATACGGCGTCTCGGGGTCCATCTCCGTCGAGTTGGCCCCATCGAGCCCGACGACGTTACGAGCGAACTCCGACACGGCCACGTGCATCCCGAGGCAGATCCCGAGGTAGGGGATTCCCCGCTCGCGTGCGACCTGGCAGGCGAGGATCTTTCCCTCCCACCCGCGTGAGCCGAAACCGCCGGGAACGAGCACGCCGTCGACCTGCTCGAGCTCGCCGGCCGCCTCTTCGTACGACATGTGCTCCGCATCGACCCACGTGACGCGGACGCGCGCTCCGCTCGCCACGCCGGCGTGCTTCAGCGCCTCGTGCACCGAGAGGTACGCGTCGTGGAGCTTCACGTACTTCCCGACGAGCGCGATCTGCACCTCTTCGTGCTGCTCGCCGATCCGCTCGGTCAACTCGTTCCACTCCGAGAGGTCGGGCGGCGGGGTCGTGAAGCCGAGCCGCTGGCAGACATATTCGTCCAGACCCTCTGCGGCGAGGTGCTCGGGGACGAGGTACACGTCCGGCAGGTCGGGCGACGAGAACACCGCGCGCGGATCGATGTCCGCGAACAGCGCGATCTTGTCCCGGATCTCCTCCGAGAGCAGATCGCGCGAGCGGCAGACGACGGCGTCGGGGTGGATGCCGATGCGCCTGAGCTCGTTCACCGAGTGCTGGGTCGGCTTCGTCTTCAGCTCGCCGGCCGCCTCGATGAACGGGACCAGCGTCACGTGGAGGTAGAGCACGTTCTCGGGGCCGACCTCGCGGCGGAACTGGCGAATCGCCTCGAGGAACGGCAGCGACTCGATGTCGCCGACCGTTCCGCCGATCTCCGAGATCACCACGTCGGCGGGGTCGGACTTGGCGCCGCGCCGGATCCGGCTCTTGATCTCGTTCGTGATGTGCGGGATCACCTGCACGGTCGCGCCGAGGAACTCGCCGCGCCGCTCCTTGCGCAGGACGGTGTCCCAGATCGCGCCCGCGCTGTGGCTCGCGTTCCGCGAGAGGTTCTCGTCGATGAAGCGCTCGTAATGGCCGAGGTCGAGGTCGGTCTCTGCGCCGTCCTCGGTGACGAACACCTCGCCGTGCTGGAACGGGCTCATCGTCCCCGGGTCGACGTTGAGGTACGGGTCGAACTTCTGCGCACGGACCCGCAGCCCGCGCGCCTTCAGGAGGCGGCCGAGCGAGGCGGCGACGATTCCTTTCCCGAGGGCCGAGACGACGCCGCCCGTGACGAACACATAGCGCGTCGCCGGCCCGTCCGTCACGGGTGCCGCCCGACTGCGTCGAGGGATCTCAGAACAGGCGTGGACTCGATCAAGTCGCCGAGCGAGCGGCGGTCTGCGAGGACGGTGAGGGCGGCGAGCGCGCCAATCGCGCCGAGTCTCCGCGGGCCAGTCAACCGCCTCACGGAATGCAAACCTACCACGGCGCCGAGCGCGTTCGAGCCTGCATCGCCGAGCATCGTCATCTCGCGGTGATCGTACGGCGCGAGCAGGACGGCCACGGCGAGGGCGCCGCGCGGTGCGCCGCGAAGGAGGAGCGAGCCGAGGAGAAAGGCCTTGAGCGCCCGCCCAGGCCGCGTGTCGAGCTGATTGAAGACGTTTGCGCACAGCGCGATGAGCAGAGCGGCCGTGGGCGAGCGTGTGCGCCAGAGGGCCCAGAGCGGGATGCCGACGAGCTTCAGCGTGCCGGTCGTCGCGCCCCCGCGCAGGTGGGCGCCGAAGCCGCGCTCGGGGCCGCTCCAGAGGTCGTCCGCGAGCCCGAGCGCTGCAACCGGAGCAACGCTCGGCGCGCCCACGGCGACGACGGCGCCGACGAGCGGTAGGCGCAGGCCGCGGAAGTTGACCGCCGTCGGGCCGGCGGCGAGCGTCAGGTCGAGCAGCTGGCGGCCGCGGTGCGCGAAGCCGGCGAGGTCACGGCCCGTCGCCCGATGCGCGAGGTCGACTTCCACCTCGCGCACGTCGAGCCCTGCTCGAAGCGCATCGATCGTCATCCGGACTTCGACGCCGAAGCCCGCCGCGACCGGAAAGACGGTCTCGCGTGCGTGCTCCGAGAGGAACCGCTGCCCGGAGAGCGGCTCCTCCATCCGCCGGCCGCCGCGCGCCTCGACCAGCGCTCGCGCGACGCCTTTGGCGAGCCCGAGCCCCCCGCCGACCCGCCTGCGAAACCGCGCGATCGCGAGCTCCGCCCTGCTTTCCGCGAGCGGACGGAGGTCTCCGTCGACGTCCGCGTCGCAGAGAAGGAGCGGCCCCGGTGGACACTCCCGCTCTGCGAGCGTCAGCGCCTGGCCCTTCCCGCGACGGGGGAGCCGCACGACCCGAGCACCGGCCGCCTCCGCGACCGCCGCGGTCGCGTCCCACGACCCGTCGTCCGCGACGACCACCTCAGCGTCGGGGAAGACGTCGCGAAGCCGCTTCACGGTCGTTCCGATCCGCTCCTCCTCGTCGCGTGCCGCGACGAGAACGGTGAGCCGATTCACTCGCCCGGCACCGTGAGCGGCGCCGCGGGGAGGACGCCGTCGACCGCGTCGGGGCCGAGGCCGTAGCTCCCGGCCCGAGCACCCTCGAGCAGGAAGACGAGCGCGATCTGCCCGGCCGTCGTCTCGAGCGCGTCGACCGTGGCGAGGCCCGCAGCCCGGAACGGCGGCACCGCGCTCGGCCGGGCGCTGCTCTCCTCGACGCCGACGCTCGGCACGCTGGCCGCGGCGAGGCCTGAGTAGAGGCCGGTGAGGAAGTCCTCCGTCTCGCCCTGCTGCGGCCGGGTCGGTCGCGCGACGACGACCGCGTCGAGCGGCGCGTTCGAGAGGCCGAGCTGCTCTTCGACGAGCACGGACGAGAGACGGTCGAGCACGGGCGTCTGGCCACCCTGGACGAGCTCTCGCGCGATCGTGCCGCCGAGCCGCGTCCGCCGGTCCTCCCCGGCGAGGTCGCGCGTGTCCAGGTCACCGCGGAGCGCCTGGTCGACCGCCTCCGGATCCAGCGGTACGCGCAGCGCACGCGTCCGCACGACGCGGCCGCCCGCGTCCGCCACCGTCCGGCGGATCGTGCCGGCGAGGCCCTGGTCGACGGAGCCGACGAAGACAACGCCGACGTTCGTCCCGGCCAGCCGCCGCCGGACGAGGCTCGTGTAGGTCGTGTCGGCGAAGGCATCGAGCGCGTCGCCGCGCCGGGCGGCGCTCTTGGCCGCCGCCTCAGCCGAGTCGCGGTCGGCTTGGAGCTCGTCGATGCGCGCCTCGAAGTTCTTCCGCTCGGCGTCGTTCACGAACCCGCGCCCGGAGAGGCCTACCCCGACGAAGATGCCGATCACGAGCGCGACGAACACCGCGGCCAGCGAGGCGACGTGGTAGCGAAGGTCGAACATCGTCCCGAGTCTCGCAGAGCCCCGGCCGGTCGATTGCTCAGCCGGGCAGCACCGAGGCCAGGCGCTCGATGCCGTCGTCGATCAGCGTCTCGTCGACGAGGCTGAACGAGAGTCGCACGGTGTCGGCGCCGCGTCCGTCCGGGAAGAAGAGCGTGCCCGGCACGATGCCGACGCCCGCCTCCGCCGCGCGCGGGGCGAGCTCGATGGAGCTGGCGTTCGGCGGCAGCGTCAGCCAGGAGAAGAACCCACCGGCGGGTCGCGTCCAGCGGGTCTCGGCCGGCATCGAGCGCTCGAGCGCTGCGAGCAGGCGTTCGCTCTTGCGCCGGTAGAGCGCGCGAGAGCGCACGAGCTGCTCGTCGATCCAGCCACGACGCAGCGATTCCTCGAACAGACGCTGGCCGAGCGCGCCCGCGCACTGGTCGGTGTTCTGCTTCGCGTCGACCAGCTTGACGGCGACCGCCGCGGGCCCGACCGCCCAGCCCAGACGCACGCCGGGAAAGAACGTCTTCGACGTCGTCCCCGCCTGGACGACGACGTCCGGCGCGATGCTCCAGAGGCTCGGGAGCGTCTCGCCCGAGAAGCCGAGCTCCCGGTACGCGACGTCCTCGCAGAGGAGGAACCCGTAGCGACGCGCCAGCTCGACGAGCGGCTCGCGGCGGTCGGCCGCCAGGGTCACGCCCGCCGGATTCTGGTGATCCGGGATCGTGTACACGAGCTTCGGGCGCTCACCCGCGCGGAGGCGTCGCTCCAGCTCCTCGACGTCGAGCCCCTGCTCGTCGAGCGGAACCGCCTCGAGCTTCGCCTCGAACCCTCTGAACGCCTGGATCGCGCCGAGGTAGGTCGGGCCCTCGACGACGACGAGGTCGCCTGGGTCGAGAAACGACTTCGTGACGAGCTCGAGCGCCTCGATCGCCCCGCTCGTCACCACGAGCTCGTCCTCCGCGGGCCGCCTCGCTTCGAGCGCCTCGAGCCGAGCGGTGAGCGCCTCGAGCGTCCCGGCCAGGCCACGTGTCGGCGCGTACTGGAAGGCGCTCGCCTCGCCGGACTCTGCGAACTCCGCGAGCAGCGTCGCGACGCGCTCGCGAGGGAACGTCTCCGGATCGGGAAACCCGCCCGCGAACGAGACGATCTCCGGCATACCGAGGAAGGCAAGCACCGAGGCGATCCCGTCGCCGGCGGCGCCTCGGGCGCGCGCCGCGGGCTCGATGTTCAGTCCTCCGAGCTCGGGCGTGGTCGTCAAGTCGGCCATGCTACAAGCCCAGGCCGTTCGCGATCGCGCGCGAGATCGATTCGATCACGTTGCGGAGCGCGGGCGACGCGACGACCGCGCCGACGATCGCCGCGACCCCGATCGCGCCGAACACCGCAAGCGGCCAGATACCCACCTGACGGCTGACGAGGCGGGAGACGCCCTTCGCGTCGACGAGCGACTCGCCGACCTTCAGCCGCGTGACGAACGTCGATGCCATCCCGGCGCGGTCGCGTTCGAGGAACTCCACGAGGTTGAAGTGCGTGCCCACGGCGACGATCAGCGTCGCGCCCTTCTCGTGCGCGAGCTGGAGCGCGAGGTCCTCGCTGATCCCCGGCGCCGCGACCGTGACGAAGTCGAGGCCGAGCCGGCGAAGCCGTGTGGCCCCCGGCGCGCCGCCGCCCGCGTACGCGTGGACCACGAGCTCCGCGTCGCCTCGCAGGGCGTCGTCCGACACCGAGTCGAAGTCCCCGACGATCAGGTCGGGCCGTAGCCCCGCCTCGCGGAGCGCGTCCGCCCCTCCGTCGACCGCGACCACCACCGGCCGAAAGTCGCGGATGTACGGGCGGACCATCCGCAGATCCGACTTGTAGCCGGGGCCCCGCGCGACGACGAGGACGTGGCGATCGCGGAAGCGCGTGCGGAGCGCAGGCAGCTCGAAGCCCGCCGCGAGGCTCTCCGCCTCGTCGCGGAGGTGCAGCAGCGTGTTCTCGGCGAACGACTCGAGCGCCTGCGAAAGGCGCCCCTGCTGCTCGGCGAGCGCGGTCTCGAGCGTCGTCGCATCGAGCTCCGTGCCTTCTGCGAGCAGGGTGCCGTCACGCCACACGTGCCCCCGCTCGACCCGCACGAGCTCCCCGTCCGAGAGCGCGTCGAAGAGCGGCGCGCCCGGGGCATCGACCAGCCGGACGCCCGCCCGCACCAGGTCGAGCGGCCCGGTGTTCGGAAATCGCCCGGTCGCCGACGGCGCCACGTTGACGACGACCCGCACGCCGCTCTCGACGAGCTCCTCGGCCGAGACGCGGTCGAGGTCGGCGTGGTCGACGATCGCCACGTCCTCGGGCCGCAGGCGCTTGACGAGGTCCTTCGTGCGCCGCCCCAGGCGCGCGGGGCCGGAGATCGTTCCGTTCACGCGCGCCCCTGGCCGGCGGCCGCTCCCGGCCGGCGGAGCCGGCCTCCGCGGCCGCCTGGCGCCGCTCGCGGCACGGTGCCTTCCGGGCCCGTACCTCGCGTACTGTGCCCTCCGGCCCCGCACCGCGACCGGCGCCCCAGGAACGCGCGGAGGTCGAGAGTGGGCGAGCCTGTCACCGTTCCTCTGCCGTGACAGCCGCCACGAACTCCTCCCCGCCGAGCATGCGCTCGAGCTCGTCGCGCCGCTCGGCGTCGTCGAGGGCGGCGATACGCGTGTGGGTCGGGTCGCCGGGGATCTTCTCGACGCGCAGGTGCTGGTCGGCGACGCTCGCGATCTGCGGCAGGTGCGTGATCGTGACCACCTGCGCCCGCTTGGCGAGGCGCCGGAGGACGCCCGCAACACGATGCGCGGTCTCGCCTCCTACTCCGGCGTCGATCTCGTCGAGCACGACTGTCTCCCCGCCCGCGACGGCCGCGATCGCGAGCGCGATGCGCGAAAGCTCGCCGCCCGAGGCGGTGTCCGAGACCGGAGCGAGTGGCAGCCCGTCGTTCGGCCGCACGAGGAACACGGCCCCGTCCAACCCGGTCGGGCCGGGCTCGCGCGGGCCGAGCTCCACGCGGAACTCCCCGTCTCCGAGCCCGAGGTCGGCGAGCTCGCGCGCGACCGCCTCTCCGAACGCGTTGGCGGCCTTGCGCCGTGCCGATCCGAGCGCCTCGGCCGCGGCGTCGTACCGGCGCTGTGCCTCGTCGAGCTCGGCATGGGCACGGTCCAGGGGATCGGCCCCGCCGGCGACCGCCTCGAGCTCCGGCAGGGCAGCGTCGCGGCGGACGAGAAGCTCGTCGAGACTCGAGGCGCCATACCGCCGCCGGAGGTCGGCGATCCGGTCGAGCCGCTCCTCTACCTCGGCCACGCGGGCAGGATCGGCGTCGAGGTCGTCGGCAAAGCGGCGAAGATCGATCGCGACCTCGCCCAAGCGAACCGCGACGTCGCGGAGCTCTTCGGCGGTAGACGCGAGCTCCGGCGCGACAGTGGCAGGCTCCGCGAGCGAGCGCTCCGCTGCCGCTGCGAGCGAGCGCGCGCCGTCGCCCTCCTCCGGGTCGATGGTGCGCAGTGCAGCGGAGACGCCCTCGACGAGCTCCGTCAGATGACGGCTGCGCTCCGCCTCGCGCCTGAGCGCATCCTCATCGCCGCGTACGAGGCCCTCCGTATCCTCGACGAGGGCGGCAAGCTCCGCGAGGCGTGCCCGCTCGGCATCCGCGCCGTGCTCGAGCTCCGAGAGGCGTGTGGTCGCGGCCCGGAGCGCACGCCACGCGTCACGCGCCGCGAGCCGCCGGATCGACTGGTCGGGCCCGACGAAGGCGTCGAGGAGGTCGAGCTGGTGCGACGGCCGCGCGAGCCGGCGCTGCGCGAACTGGCCCGACAACGCGAGCAGGCGCTCGGTCGCCGCGACGAGATCCTCGCGCGCGACGCTTCTCCCCCAGGCGTACGCGCGCGAGCGCCCGTCGACGCCGACACGGCGCGCGACGACCAGCCCCGGCTCGTCCTCGGGCCGCAGGTCGCGAAGCGGCTCGAGCCCCTCCTCGTCGAAGAAGCCGTCCGGGACATCCAGCTCCGCCTCGACGAACGCCTCCGACGCTGCCGCCCCGACGAACGCTGCGTCGCCCTTGGCGCCGAGCAGCAGGCCGATCGCCTGGGTGACGATGGTCTTCCCCGCTCCGGTCTCCCCGGTGAGCGCGACCAGCCCTCGGTCGAGCTCGAGGTCGGCCTCGCGGATCAGGACGAGGTTTTCGATCCGCAGTCGACGAAGCACAGTCGCGATGGTAGTGGCGTCGGGGTTCGTCCAGAGCTTCTCGACCGTCAGGTCGAGAAGCTCTCGCGGTAGCGACTGACGAACGTCGCCTCCGGCAGCGTTGCGAGGAGCGAGCGCGCATCGCCGAGCCGGATCGCGATCCGCCCGTCGCCGCCGGCGACACCGACCCGATGCCCGTCGACGAGCACGACCACGGGGACGTCGGCCGTGCGGTTCCACACGACGACCTCCTGCCCGCGCGGGACGACGAGCGGCCGCGCGTGGAGCGAATGGGGGGCCACGAACGTCGTCGCGAGCGCGTCGATCCCCCACATCAGCACCGGCCCGCCGTTCGAGAGGTTGTACGCGGTGGAGCCGGTGGGCGTCGAGCAGATGATCCCGTCACAGGGGACGCGCCCGAGGTCCTCTCCTCCCACCGCCCACTCGAGCTCGACCATCCGCCCGAGCTCGGCGGAGGTGACCACCACGTCGTTCACGGCCACATGCGTCCCCTCGCCGTCCGGCAGCCCCGCGCCGAGCTCGACCTCGAGCGTCGGCAGCTCGACGGCCACGAGCTCGCCCGCGAACGCGCGCGCCAGCCCCTCCTCGAGCTCGTCCGGATGCATCGAGCTCAAGAACCCGACTCGGCCGAAGTTCACGCCGAGCACCGAGATGCCCGTGCCGAGGTACATCCGCAGCGCACGGAGCATCGTCCCGTCGCCTCCGAGGACGACCACGAGCTCCGCGTCGGTGGGATCTCCCTGCGCGGTGAGGTCATGCCGCGCAGCCTCCTCCGGCGTGACGACAAGATCGACGCCGGCTCGTCTCGCCAGCGCGACGAGCCGCTCGACGCCGTCCTCGACCTGTTCCGGCCGGCCGTGGGTGACGAACGCCACGCGCCTGACCGGGCGCAGCTCAGCCGACGGCGGCGTCGATTCGGCTCTCGAGCTCATCGGGGTCGGAGGGCTCCTCGCTCGCGATCAAATGGACGACGAACTCCCGGTTCCCCTTCGGCCCCGGGTGACCCGAGTCTACGACCCCCACCACGCGTGCGCCCCAGCCCTGGGCCGCGTCGCAGAACTCGCGCAGAACGCGCCGGTGGACGGCCGGATCGCGGACGACGCCGCGCGGCGCATCGGCGCGTCCCGCCTCGAACTGCGGCTTCACGAGGACGAGCGCCTCCCAGGCCGGCACCGCGAGCGCGAGGGCGGGCGGCAGCACCCGCGTCGCGGAGATGAACGACACGTCGCAGGTGACGAGCTCCGGCGGAAAGGGCAGCGCCACGAGCGTCCTGGCGTTGACCCGCTCGAGCACGACCACCCGCTCGTCGGCCCGCAGACGCGGGTGGAGCTGGCCGTAACCGACGTCCAGCGCGATCACCCGGGCCGCGCCGCGCTGGAGCAGGCAGTCCGTGAAGCCGCCCGTCGACGCGCCCAGGTCGAGGCAGTCCTTCCCCGCCGGATCGACCCCGAGCGCGTCGAGCGCGTGTGCGAGCTTCTCTCCTCCACGCGAGACGAACCGCGGCGGGCGGCGCACCTCGAGCTCGACGTCGTCGGCGACCTGCTGCCCGGGTTTCGCGAACCCCGGCACGAGCCCGGCGAGGACGAGCGCCTGGGCCTGGGACCGGCTCTCCGCCAGCCCGCGCTCGACGAGCACGACGTCCAGGCGCTTCTTCGCCACGATCGGATGATGTCCGCCGCTCGCATCCCGTGCGAAGATGACCTCGTGCACCGCGTCCTCGCCATCGTCGCCGCCTCGCTCGTCGTTGTCCTCTCGATCGCCGCTACGGGCTGCGGTGGCGACGACCAGTCGAGCGCCGAGCAGTGGGCGGACAGCGTCTGCACCGACCTGAACACCTGGGCGGACAGCATGACCACCACAATCACGGGCGTCATGTCGCAGGGGCTCAGCGTCACGAGCAGCGACCTCCGTGCCGCTGCAAGCCAGGCGCAGAGCGCCACCACCCGCCTCGTCGACGATCTGCGCCAGATCGGCCCGCCCGACACCGACTCTGGTGAGCAGGCGCAGCAGCAGCTCCAGCAGCTCGGCGACAGCATCGAGCAGCACGCGAACAAGACACGCGACCTCGTCCAGGGTGCCTCGGGATCCGGCGCAGGGATCGTGGCCACTGCGCGCTCGGTGCTCGTCGAGATCGGCGCCGCTGCGGATCAGGTGAAGAGCGCGCTGACGTCGCTCGAGCAAGCGGGTGACGACATCCGCGACGGGATCCAGGCGAGCGACGCCTGCTCGCAGCTCGAGAACCGCGACTTCGCGGGCGGCTGAGCGTCTACGCCGTTCTGACCGCGAGCCCGTCCACGAGCTCTCCCAGCACGCCGGTATCCGCGTCGATCCGGCCGAGCCGCTCGTGCGCGCGCTCGGCTGCGTCCCCGGCGAGACGCCGAGCGCCGTCGGCCCCGAGCTCGAGCGCGTAACCATCCCCGTCGAGCACGTCGTCGACCGCCTGGAAGAGAACACCCAGCTCCTCTCCGAAGTCGCGCCACGGGCCCTGATGCTCCGCCGGGACCTCGGCCGCCCAGAGGCCGAGCCCGACGGCCGCGGCGAAGAGGCGCCCGGTCTTGAGGCGGTGCAGCTCCTCGAGCTGCATCTGCGCTCCCGTGACGTCGAGGTACTGCCCGCCGATCATCCCGAGCGTCGCCCGAGCCAGCTCGCGGGCGATCTCTGGCGGATCGCACCTCGCAGCGAGGCCGAGCGCCTCGGCAAGCAGGGCGTCGCCCGCGAGCAGTGCCACCGCCTCGCCGAACGCGACATGGAGGCTAGGTCTGCCGCGTCGCTCGTCGTCGTCGTCGAGCGCCGGCAAGTCGTCGTGGACGAGCGAGAACGAATGGACGAGCTCGAGCGCGGTCGCCGGCTCGAGTGCGTTCTCCGCCTCCGTTCCAGCAGACTCCGCCACCGCAAGGCAGAGCACGGGCCGGATCCGCTTGCCTCCCCCGCCGAGCGCATATCGCACGGGCTCCTCCAGGGCGCCGAGCGTCGGGTCGAGCCGCAGGTTGGCAAGCGACTCCTCGACGAGCGCGCGGAGCTCGTCAGGCGCCCGCATCGGCGGCCTGGCGCGCGCGCTGGAGCTCGGTCTCGATCTCCCGCGCGAGCTCCGCGATCTCCGCGAGCCCGTCGACGGCCTCGTCGACGTCGCCGCCCGTGTCCGCACTCGCCTCGAGCGCGTCGACGCGCGTTCTGAGCCGCTCGAGGAGCTCCTCCGCCTTTTGCAGAGACTCGTCCGCGCCACCCACGCTCATACCGGCTCCGTCGAGCCTACGCCCGCTGGGTCGCCTCCGTCGAGCCTACGGCTCATGTCGCCTCCCGCCTGATCCGGCCGAGGATGCCGTTGACCAGACGTGCCGCGTCCTCGGTCGCGTAGCGCTTCGCGAGCACGACCGCCTCGTTGATCGCGACCTCCGCCGGCACCGTTCCCTCCTCGAGCTCGTACACCCCGATCCGCAGGATGTTGCGCTCGAGCGTACCCAGCCGGTCGGCCGGCCAGTCGGCCGAGGCGGCGGAGATCCGCTCGTCGAGCGCCGGCGCCTCGTCGGCCACGACGCGCGCGAGCGACGAGGCGAACTCGTCGGGCGATCCCTCGAAGAGGCTCTCGAGCGGGAGGCCCGTGAGGTCCCACTGGTAGAGAAGGAAGAGGGCCTGCCGCCGCGCCTGCCGTCTGCTCACCGGAGCCGTTTCGGTCATGCCGGGCGCAGCGAGGGCAGCTGTCGCTCCATCTCGTCAAGGTAGCCGGTCGAGTAATCGCCGGCCGCGAAGCCACCGGAGCGGAGCACGTCGAGCGCGAGGTCGCGCGTCGTCGGGATGCCCTCGACCTCGAGCTCCTCGAGCGCGCGCACCGCGCGCGCGATCGCGGCGGGACGATCTTCGTCGAGGACGATCACCTTCGCGATCAGCGAGTCGTAGTACGGCGGGATCTCGAGCCCGTCCTGGATCGCCGTGTCGACGCGCACGCCCGGGCCCAGCGGCGGACGGAAGCGCCGGACGAGCCCTGGCGCAGGTGCAAACCCGCGCGCGGGATCCTCGGCGTTGATCCTGATCTCGAGCGCATGCCCTTTCCGCTCCGCGCGACCGACGACGTCGAGCCGCTCCCCGGCGGCGATCCGGAGCTGCTCCCGTACGAGATCGATCCCCGTGACGAGCTCCGTCACCGGATGCTCGACCTGGAGGCGACAGTTGACCTCGATGAAGCTGGGCGCCCCGTCGGGGCCGAGCAGGAACTCGAACGTGCCTGCGCCGAGGTAGCCGACCGTCACGCACGCACGCGCGACCGACGACTCGAGCTCCTCGCGCGTCTCGGGCGTGACCGCAGCCGACGGCGACTCCTCGACGAGCTTCTGATGACGCCGCTGGATGGAGCACTCGCGCTCCCCGAGCGTGAGCACGCCACCCTCGGCGTCGCAGAGCACCTGCACCTCGACGTGGCGGGCCGGCGTGACGACCTTCTCGAGGTAGAGCGAGCCGTCGCCGAATGCCGCGTCCGCCTCGGCCGACGCGGCGGCGTACGCCTCCTCGAGCTGCTCCGGAGCCTCGACCCGACGCATCCCGCGGCCGCCACCGCCCGCGGTCGCCTTGAGCAGCACCGGGAAGCCGAGCTCGCTCGCGGCCGCGCGGATCTCCGAGAGGCTCGCAGGGCCGTCTGTGCCTGGCACGAGCGGGACGCCGGCGGCGCGCATCTCGTCCTTCGCGGCCGCCTTGTCGCCGAGCCGCTCCATCACTTCGGGCGTCGGTCCGACGAAGACGAGGTCGCTCTCCGCGCACGCGCGCGCGAACGCCGGATTCTCCGACAGGAACCCGTACCCCGGGTGGATCGCCTCGCAGCCGGTGGTCTCGGCGGCGGCGATCACGCTGGGGATGCGAAGGTAGCTCTCCGCCGCGGCGGGCGGGCCGATGCAGACAGCCTGGTCGGCAAGCGCCACGTGCAGCGCATCGCGGTCGGCGGTGGAGTAGACGG
>DASSBV010000134.1:0-5088 GCA_035698545.1 Gaiella sp.
GCGCACCAGCTCCTCGAGGAGCGCCCCGGATCGGTCGCGATGCGCCTCGAGGAGGCGGTCGAGCTCCTCCCCGACGAGGGCGGGCCCGACCTGCTCGTAATGGAGCTCGCGACGGGTGAGGAGCGGACGATCGACGGGATCGCGGATGGGCGCCGCGTCGTGCTCGGCCACCCGAAGACCCGCGAGGCGATCCGGGCGGGGCTCGCCATGTACTTCGTCACGCTCGAGGACGAGGGGCTGATGGAGATCGCCGACCGGATCATCTCCGAGCTCGGGATCGAGTGGTTCTTCAACATCCAGCTCGTCGGCGAGCACGTGATCGAGGTGAACCCGCGGATCTCGACGATCGTCAACCAGGAGGATCTCAATCTCCGCTATCTCGGGGTGAAGCGCGCGCTCGGCGAGATCTCGGACGAGGAGCTCGCCGCGTTGCAGAGCCGCGTGCGGCCGGGCCGCAAGGCCCTTCGCTACTTCGACCAGGTCGAATGGGACTGAGGCACCACGCGGCCGGCATGCCTGTGGAGCAATCGGCACGAAATCGGCACGCGTTCGCCCTTGACATAAAACGGTGTCTGACACCGAACGGCGCCTGACATGCCCCGCAGCCGCCCGCTCCGCGTCGTCCACTGCCCGGTCAACACTGCGGGAGTGCCGTGGACGAACGTCCTCGCACTCCGCCGGCGCGGGATCGACGCCTCGCTCGTCGTGTTCAACCGCTATGCGCTCCACCCCGAAGCCGACCGCTCGCTCGACCTCGGGAAAGGCTTTCTCCGCCGCCAGACGAGACAATGGGCCGCGCTCGCCTCGCTCCTCCCACGCACCGACGTCTTCCACTTCATGTTCGGGCTGACGCTCGTGCCGCAGTCGCTCCAGTACCCGATCCTGCGCGCCTTCCGAAAGCGCTCGGTGATGCACTACCTGGGCTCGGACATCCGCGGGAAGACGCCCGAGCAGCTTGCGCCGGGGAAGAAGGCCGGCGCCGAGGTCGTCGGCAGCTGGGACGCGATCCGCTGGGTCCCCGAGGCGACCGTGATCCCACCCGGGATCGACCTCGGGGTGATCACGCCCGCCCCACCAAGGGAGCGAAAGCGTCCGATCGTCGTGCACGCGCCGTCGTCGCGACGCCGTAAAGGCACCGAGCACGTCGTCGCGGCCTGCGACGGCCTCGACGTCGAGCTACGGATCGTCGAGGGCGTTCACCACGACGAGGCGATCGCGCACTACCGCGAGGCCGACATCGTCGTCGACCAGCTCAACGCCGGGTGGTACGGACTGCTCGCGATCGAGTGCCTCGCGCTCGGCAAGCCGGTGCTCACGTTCCTCCGCGACGAGGCCGTGCAGCGGACGCAGGAGGCGTACGGGACAGAGGTGCCGCTCGTGGCCGTCACGGCCGAGACCCTGCGCGACCGGCTCGCGGGGCTCGTCGCGGCCGGCCCGACGGAATGGCAGCGCATCGGCGAGGCCTCGCGCGCGTACGTCGAACAGGTGCACGACGTCGAGCGCGTCGCCGACTCTCTGGTCGAGCTCTACGAGGGGCTTCGCCGGTGAGCGAGACGAACCCCATGACGCTCGGCGGCCAGCTCGGCCGGCTCGGGCGCCACTCGCTGATCTACGGCATCGGCGGGCTCGTCTCGCGCATCGTCGCCGTCCTCCTCCTCCCGGTCTACACGCACTACCTCACCCCGGCCGACTACGGGAAGATCGAGACGCTGATCGCGCTCACGACCGTGCTCGGGATCATCCTGCGCGCGGGGATCTCCAGCGCCTTCTTCCGGTTCTACTTCGACGCGACGGACCCCGAGGCGCGCCGCACGGTCCTGCGAACGTCGTTCTGGTTCACGATGGGCGGCGGCACGCTGGGGCTGGCGCTGCTCCTTGTCTTCGCCGGCTCGATCTCGGACGTGCTGTTCGGCACGGCGAACGCCGCGAATCTCGTGCGCGCCGCGGGCGTCGCGCTGTGGGCGACGGTCAACTACGAGCAGCTCACCTCGCTCTTCCGGGTCGAGGAGCGGTCGGTCGCGTTCGTGAGCGCGAGCCTCGCGAACGTCTTTCTCACGATCGGCGCCACGCTCGTGCTCGTCGTCTGGCTCGACAAGGGCGCGGTCGGCGTGATCGTCGGCAACTTCAGCGGCACGCTGATCGTGTACCTCGCGCTGCTCGGGTTCCGGCGAGAGCAGCTCGGGCTCCAGTTCGACCGCGGCCTCCTGCGCGAGATGAACCGCTTCGGCATCCCTCTCGTCCCGACCGCGCTCTTCCTCTGGGTGACGAACTTCAGCGACCGGTTCTTCCTCGTGAAGCTCTCGGACGTCTCGGAGGCGGGCCTCTACTCGGTCGGCGTGCGCGTCGCGTCGGCGATGGTGCTCCTCCTGACGGCATTCCGCATGGCGTGGCCCGCGTTTGCGTACTCGATCCGCGACGAGGCGGAGGCGAAGCGGACGTACGCGTACGTGCTCACGTACATGACCCTCGTCACGGCGTGGGTGGCCCTCGGTCTGACGCTCTTCGCCCCCTGGCTCGTCGACCTGCTCGCCGCGTCGCGCTTCGCGGAGTCGTCGCGCGTCGTCGGCCCACTGTCGTTCGCCGCGGTCGCCTTCGGGGCGTACATCGTGGTGGCGATCGGCGTCGGCCGCATCCGCCGCACGCAGTTCAACTGGATCGTCACCGGCGCCGCGGCAGTGGTGAACGTCGCGCTGAACCTCGCCCTGATCCCGCGCTACGGGATGATGGGCGCGGCCGTCGCGACGGTCGCCGCCTACGTGACGATGGCGATCGGCATGGCGTGGTGGTCGCAGCGCATCTACCCCGTGCCGTACCAGTGGCGCCGCGTCGCCACCGCCGGGCTCGCAGCGGTCGGCCTCGCGGTTCTCGGGAAGGTGCTCGACGTCGGGCTCCCGGGAGCCGCGGTGCTCTGCGCCGGCTACCCGCTCGCCCTCGCGCTGCTCGGCTTCACGAGCCGCGAGGAGCGGCAGCGGCTCGGCCGCCTCGTTGCGCGGACGCGCTAGAGGAGCGTCTGCTCGAGCAGGAAGACGTTCAGGCAGACGATCAGCGTCGCGATCCCGGCGGTGAGGATCGTCGTCGCGCGCCGGTTGACGAGCACGCCCATCAGCTCGCGGTCGCGACAGAACCAGAGCAGCGGGATCAGCGCGAAGGGGATGCCGAACGAGAGCGCGACCTGGCTCAGCACGAGCGCGCGGGAGGCGTCCACCCCCACGGCGATGATGATCAGCGCCGGCGCCATCGTGACGGCGCGGCGGAGGAACAGCGGGATCCGCCTGCGGATGAAGCCCTGCATCACGACCTGACCCGCCAGCGTGCCGACGCTCGAGGAGGACAGGCCAGAGGCGAGCAGGGCGACGCCGAAGAGGAGGTTCGCGTGCCCGCCGAGCTGCGCCTCGAGCTGGTCGGCGACCTGTACGAGGTCGTCGCCCACGTCGTCGAGGCCCTGCTCGTGGAAGACCGCCGCGGCGATGATCAGCATGCTCATGTTGACGATCCCCGCGATCCCCATCGCGATCAAGACGTCCACGAGCTCGAAGCGGTAGATGCGACGCTTCTCCTCGTCGGACTCGCCCACTACCCGGTGCTGCGTCAGCGCGGAGTGGAGGTAGATCACGTGCGGCATCACCGTCGCGCCGAGGATCCCGACGGCGAGCAGCACGCTCTCCGAGCCCTCGAAGCCCGGGATGAATCCCCGCGCGACCTCTGACGGATCGGGATCGGCGAGGAAGACCTGCGCCGCGAACGCGACGACGATCACGCCGATGAACACCGCGATCACCGCCTCGAGGCGACGAAAGCCGTGCGCCTGGAGCGCGAGGATCGCGAACGCCGCGACGCTCGTGATCAGGGCCGCGGGAAAGAGCGGGATCCCGAAGAGGATGTTCAGCCCGATCGCCGCGCCGATGAACTCGGCGAGGTCGGTCGCCATCGCGATGATCTCCGCCTGGATCCAGAGGAGGAAGCTCACCCCGCGCGGGAAGCGCTCGCGGCACACCTCGGGGAGGTTCATCCCGGTGGCGATCCCGAGCTTCGCGGAGAGCGACTGGATCACCATCCCCATGAGGTTCGCCATGAGGATCACCCAGAGCAGCAGGTAGCCGAACCTCGCGCCGCCGGCCATGTTCGTCGCGAAGTTGCCGGGGTCGACGTACGCGACCGAGGCGACGAAGGCGGGGCCGAGGAAGGGCATGAGGCCGCGCGCGCCGCGGCGTCTGCCGGCGAGCGACTCCTGCGCCGCCTCGAAGACGCGGGCCTCGCCCGGGAGAACGTCGTCGAGCGGATGGACGGGGGCGGTGCGGTCGTGCGGCTGTCTCGCCGGCGCGTCGCGCGCGTCCGGGCGGTCCCCGGAGAGGGGTTCCACTACCCGGCCAGGAGCCCGGTCGCCCACATCGCCGCGATGCCCACCAGATAGCCGCCCATCGCCCAGCCGGAGCGTAGGCCGCCGGGCGCGGTGCGTGCGACATACCGCGCGACCTCGACGACGACCTGGAGAGCGGCACCGGCCGCGATCGCGAAGAAGAGCGGAGAGAGGACGTCGCTCGAGGCGTAGCCGCCGATCCAGGTGCCGAGGATCGCGGGGGCGCCGGCGATCAGCGCAAGGGCGGCGAGCTGCCAGAGCGTCACCCGGGCACGTGTCGCGGGAGCGGCGATCCCGAGCCCCTCGGTGATGTTGTGCACCATGAAACCGACGACGAGGAAGGCGCCGAGCTGGAGCTCGCCGGTCGCGAACGACGTCCCGATCGCGAGGCCCTCGCCGAGGTTGTGCACGCCGATCCCGATCGCCACGAGCAGCGCGAGCGCGAGCCCGGTCGCGCCGACCCGACCGCCCGAGAGGCGTGTCGAGAGAAACGTCATGCCGAGCGCGCTCGCCGAGAGCCCGAGCAGGACGAGCCCCGGCCCGCCGAGCGCCGATGGTACGGCCGCCTGCAGCTCCAGTGCCTCGGCCAACGCCTCGACACCGAGGAACGTGAGGAGCCCGGCCGTGAGGGCCATGAAGGCGGCGAGCCACTGCGCGCCGACACGGCGGAGCGACGGCAGCCACATCAGGCCGAGCGCGACCGGCACGACGCCGACGAGCAACCCGATCGC
>DASSBV010000135.1:0-3063 GCA_035698545.1 Gaiella sp.
CTCATGAGCCTTGCCCAATCCAGGCCTCGCCGCCGACGTAGAGCTCCTTCTTCCAGAGCGGCACGGTCTGCTTGAGGGTGTCGATCGCCTCCTTGCAAGCGGCGAACGCCGCCTCGCGGTGCGGCGCCGAGACCGCAATCACCACGCTCATCTCGCCGATCTCGACCGGGCCGACCCGATGGTGGATCGCGACGGCGACGAGCTCGTGCCGTTCCTCGAGCTCCGCCGCGAGCCGCTCCATCTCCGCCTCCGCCATCCCCGCGTACGCCTCGTACTCGAGCCGGACGACCTCGCGACCTCGCGACTGGGCGCGCGTCGTGCCGACGAACGTCGCGATCGCGCCCGCCTCGTCGGAGGCGACCTCCGAGGCAACAAGCTCGAGCGACAGGGGCTCGTCCGAGAGAAGAAATGCGCCGCCCGAGACCGGCGGGATCAGCGCCACCTCGTCGCCCTCTGTGAGAACGGCATCGCGCGTGGCGTAGGAGCGGTTGACGGCGTATACGAGGCCCGCCGGCTCGTCGCCGAGACCGAGCGCGGGCCAGACCGCCTCGACCCGGGAGCCGTCCGCGAGCTCGAGCTCCACCTCTCGCGCCCCGCGCTGCTCGCGCAGTGCGGCGAACAGCTTCACGGCGACCTTCACGTGCCCAGCGTAACGTCGGTTGCCGGACCTGGGGCGTGTCATGTTACATCTGCCCCGTGGCCATCGTCCTCCCGCGCGCGAACCTCAACGAGCAGGTCTACGCGACCCTCCGAACCCGCATCCTCGCCCGCGAGCACGGTCCCGGCGAGAAGCTCAGCCTGCACGAGCTGGCCGCGGAGCTCGGGGTGTCGCGGAGCCCGGTCCATCACGCGCTGACGCGTCTCGTCTCGGAGGGTCTCCTCACGGTGAAGGCCCGGCGCGGCTATTTCGTCAGCCCGATCACGACGAGGGTGCTCGTCGAGGGATACGAGGTGAGGCTCGCGCTCGAGCTCCACGCGGCGGAGGTCACGGTGGAGACAGCCGAGGACGAGCGCATCGAGGAGCTCGGCGCGCGGCTGGTCGCGACCGCGGATGCGATCTCGCACGAGGAATGGGACACCGCCAACGCCGCGTTCCACGAGACCCAGGTCGACCTCGCCGGCAACCAGCTCCTCTCCCGCTTCTACCGCGAGCTCTCCGTGAACCTGATGATGCAGGTGATCCGTGGCGGTCACCTCGAACAGGGCGAGTACCTCGTGACGGAGCACCGGGCGATCTACGAGGCGCTCGTCGCCCGCGACCGCGACGCGGCCCGCGCGGCGATCACGCGCCACGTCGAGACCGGGCGCCGCATCGCCCTCGACGCGATCGAACGAGCTGGCGGGAGTCTTTAGCGTCCGGACGCGGGCTCTGCCCGCGTCGCGAGAGCCGGCGACCCGGAGTGTGCTCGGCGAGAGACATAGGATCGAGGCGTGGCCGCGACGCCTGAGCGACGCGTGACGGACTCCGGCATCGAGGCGAAGCCTGTGTACGGCCCGGCCGATGCGACCGGGCCCGCGGAGCGGCCCGGCGAGTTCCCGTTCACGCGCGGCCCGTATTCGGACATGTACCGCGGCAGGCCGTGGACGATCCGGCAGTACGCGGGCTTCGGGTCGGCGGAGGAGACGAACGAGCGCTTCCGGACGCTCCTCGCGCACGGGCAGACCGGACTCTCGGTCGCGTTCGACCTCCCCACTCAGCTCGGCTACGACTCGGACGATCCGCTCGCGGAGGGGGAGGTCGGACGGGCCGGCGTGGCGATCGACTCGGTCGACGACATGGCCCGCCTGTTCGACGGGATACCGCTCGACGAGGTCTCGACCTCGATGACGATCAACGCGCCGGCGGCGCTTTTGCTCCTCTGCTACGAGCTCGTCGCCGCAGAGCGCGGCGTCCCGGGCGACGTGCTGCGTGGGACGGTGCAGAACGATGTGCTCAAGGAGTACGTCGCGCGCGGCAACTACATCTTCCCGCCGAGGCCGTCGATGCGCCTCGCGACCGACCTGTTCGCGTATTGCGCCGAACGGATTCCCCGCTGGAACACGATCTCCATCTCTGGGTACCACATCCGCGAAGCCGGCTCGAGCGCCGCGCAGGAGCTGGCATTCACGCTCGCGAACGGAATCGCCTACTGCGAGGCCGCGGTCGCCGCGGGGCTCTCGCCGGATGCGTTCGGGGCGCGTCTCTCCTTCTTCTTCAACGCGCACAACGACCTCTTGCAGGAGGTCGCGAAGTTCCGGGCGGCGCGACGGATGTGGGCGAAGATCATGCGCGACCGCTTCGGTGCGACCACCGCGGTCGCCCAGGCGCTTCGCTGCCATGCGCAGACGGGCGGCTCGACGCTCACCGCGCAGCAGCCCGAGAACAATCTCGTGCGCGTGGCCGCGCAGGCGTTGTCGGCGATCTACGGCGGCGCGCAGTCGCTCCACACGAACGCGTTCGACGAGGCGCTCGCGCTGCCCACGGAGCGCTCGGCGATGCTCGCGCTGAGAACACAGCAGGTGCTCATGCACGAGGCCGGGACGACGAGCACCGCCGATCCGCTCGGCGGCTCTTGGTATGTCGAGGCGCTCACCGACGAGCTGGAGGCGCGCGCGACAGAGCTGATCGCCAGGGTCGACGAGCTCGGTGGCGCGGTCGCGGCGATCGAGGCCGGCTGGGTGCAGCAGCAGATCGAGGAGTCGGCGTTCCGCTGGCAACGCGAGGTCGAGGAGGGCGAGCGCGTGATCGTCGGCGTCAACCGGTACACGGTCGACGAGGCCGAGCGGATCGAGCTGCACCGCCTCGACCCGGCGGTCGAGCGGGCCCAGCGAGACCGGACGCAGGCACTCCGTGCAAGACGCGACGCCGCAGCCGTCGACGCGGCGGTCGCCGACGTGCGCCGGACGGCGGACTCCCTGGCCAACCTCCTGCCGTCGTTGCGCGACGCGCTCGCCGCCCGCGCCACGATCGGCGAGCTCTGCGGCGCGCTCCGGGACCTCTGGGGCACGTACGACGCCCACTGAGCGACGCGTGCGCCGGACGCAGAGCGGTGTCAGACACCGATTTTCGTCAAGGGCGCGTGT
>DASSBV010000136.1:0-5033 GCA_035698545.1 Gaiella sp.
GTACCGGTTGAGCTTCGGCATCGCGATGAAGTCCTTGAAACGGCCGGGCATCGGCTTCCAGAGGGAATGGAGGATTCCGAGCGCGCCGTAGCAGTCGCGCGTGCCCTCCTCGCCCGAGCGCTCGACGATCACGCGCATCGCAGTGAGGTCGTAGATCTCGTTGAACTCGCGGCCCTTCTTGGCCATCTTGTCGTAGATCGAGTAGAAGTGCTTCGCGCGTCCGGAGATCAGCGCCGGGATGTCGGCCTTCTCGAGCTCGAGCCCGAGGATCGTCGCGGCCTGCTCGACCTGCTCCTCCCGGTCGGCGCGCCGGTCGGCGACCATTGCCGTGATCTCGGCGTACTTGCGTGGGTGGAGGATCTGGAACGAGAGGTCCTCGAGCTCCCACTTCACGGCGTGGATGCCGAGCCGGTGCGCGAGCGGCGCGTAGACCTCGAGGGTCTCCTTCGCCTTCTGCACCTGCTTCTGCTTCCCGAGGTACTCGATCGTCCGCATGTTGTGCAGCCGGTCGGCGAGCTTGATCAGGATGACCCGGACGTCCTGGGCCATCGCGACGATCATCTTCCGGTAGTTCTCGGCCTCCGCCTGCTCGCGGCTCGAGAACTGGATCCGCGTCAGCTTCGTGACACCTTCGACGAGCTGCGCGATCTCGGCGCCGAACTCGGCGCGCACCTCGTCGAGCTCGGCTTCGGTGTCCTCGACAACGTCGTGAAGCAGTGCTGCGGCGATCGTCTGCTCGTCGAGATGGAGCTCCGCGCAGATGCACGCGACGCCCCACGGGTGGTGGATGAACTCCTCGCCGGAGCGTCGCACCTGCCCTCGGTGGCGCGTCTCGGCGGTCTCGAACGCACGCCGGATCAGGTCGTGGTCGACACCCGGGTTGTACGACTCGACGCTGGTCAGCAGCTCCTCGACGAGGCTCTCGTGGTGCGACTGGGTGCCGACGACCGCCATGCGCTCAGTGTACGGCCCGGGTGTTCAGGTTCCCTCCTTCGGGGAGGGGGGTACACCCCGAGGACGAACCGATATGAAGCCAATGCGGCTCATCCACGAATACCTCGAGCGCCGGCGACTCCGTCGCGCGCTCGTCCTCCTCGCAGCGTCCACGCGTCGCTGACACGCGGCGTTTCGCGGGAACCGGCCCGGGTATACCCTGGTGACAGGGCACGCGACTCGTACGCGCCCGCGCAATATTCAGACTGAGGAGGACGCAAGGCGATGGCCACCAAGACCGCCAGGATGTTCGAAACCCGCAACGACCTCAGCGCGGAGAGCCGCGAAAAGATCATCGCCCTCCTCAATGCCCGCCTCGCCGACACGTTCGACCTCTACAGCCAGCTGAAGCAGGCCCACTGGAGCGTTCGCGGAAGCGACTTCATCCAGCTGCACGAGTTGTACGACACGGTCGCGGAGAGCGTGCTCGAGTTCGTCGATCTCATCGCGGAGCGCGCAACCTCGCTGGGTGGGCTCGCGACCGGCACCGTCCGGATGGCGGCCGACGCGAGCACGCTTGACGAGTACCCGCTCGACGCAATCGCCGGTGAGGACACGGTCCACGTCGTCGCCGACCGGCTGGCTACCTACGGCGCATCGGTGCGAGAGGCGATCGAGGTCAGCGACTCGGAGCTCGGCGACATCGACACGTCGGATCTCTTCACCGAGATCTCGCGGTCGATCGACAAGCACCTCTGGTTCGTGGAGGCGCACCTCCAGGCGTGAGACAATCTCGCGCGTGGCCGACCTGCCCCGCGTGAACCTCGACGAGCTCGTGCCGCATTACGACGAGGCCGACCCCGACGGCTACCGTGCGGGCATGGCCCGTTTCGGGTCGGCGATCGGAGCCTCGCAGATGGGCGCGACCCTGTACGAGCTGCCACCCGGGCAGAGCATCTGCCCGTACCACTACGAGTACCCGGAGGAAGAGTGGCTCATGGTGGTCGCCGGACGCGTCCTCGTTCGCCACCCCGGCGGCGAGCAGGAGCTGGCCAAGGGCGACGTCGTCTGCTTTCCATCGGGGCCCGGCGGCGCGCACAAAGTCACGTGTCTCGGCGACGGCGTCGCGCGCGTGCTGATGTCGTCGACGAAGCAGGAGCCCGCGATCGCCGTCTACCCAGACAGCAACAAGGTCTCGATCTTTCCCGGCGACGACCGTGACCGCCTCACGATGCGGCGCGACACCCTCGACTACTGGGACGGCGAGGCCTAGGCCTACGCGGCGATCGGCAGCTCGAGCTCGGGCTGCGAGAGCAGCGCCCGGAAGGTCTCGGACTCGAGCAGCTGCCGCGGCGGCCCGCCGGCGGCAAGGCCCAGCTCCGCGAAGATCGTCCGGGCCTCCGGCGTCCACGCCGCCCCACCCGCGCGCCACTCGCCCGCGAGCCACTCGCGCAGGTCGTCGTAGGCTTCCGCGGCGTCGAAGAGCCGCCGGACGACGAGCTGCGGCGCGATCGTCCCGTTCCAGCGGTTTTCCTTCAGCCGAAACGCGAGGTCGAACCGGCCGCCCGGCTGGACACGATCGAGCTGGCCGCCCAGGCCGAAGGCGATCGCCGAGCCGCCGTCCCGGCCGTGCTGCCGGACACGGAAGCGCAGATGTCTCCCCTCGCCGACCGTCGCGGGCGTAGTCGCCTCGACGTTCGCCACGAGAAGCGTCGGCTCGGGGTTGCCGAGACCGAACGGCGCGAGCCGGTCGAGCTCCTGCGCTAGCCCGAGCGACAGCGAGCCCGCGGGCACGATCGCGTCGACCATCGTGAGGGACCGCAGGTCGACGTCGGCGAGCTTTGCGTCCGCCTCGGCCGCGAAGGCGTCCGCGAAGGCGTCGAGCTGCTCCGCCGAGATCGTCAGGCCCGCGGCGGCTCGATGACCGCCGAAGCCCTCCAGGTGCGCGGCGCAGGCGGCGAGCCCCGCGTGCAGGTCGAACTCGGCGATCGACCGCCCAGATCCCTTCCAGCCGTGAGCGCTCGGGGCGACGAGCACGACGGGGCGATGGAAGCGCTCGACGAGCCTCGAGGCGACAATCCCGATCACGCCTTCGTGCCACTCCTCGTGCCAGAGGACGTAGCCGCGGCGCGCGCGTCTCGCCTCCGGCCACTTGTCGACGAGCGCCGTGGCTTCCCGCAGGATCTTTTCCTCGACACCCTGGCGCTCGCGGTTCAGCTCCTCGAGCTGCGCAGCGAGCCTGTCGGCTTCGTCGCGATCGGTGGCGAGCAGAAGCTCGAGCGCGAGGTCGGGGCGTCCCAGCCGGCCGGCGGCGTTGATCCGCGGGGCGAGCCTGAAGGCGACGGCGGTCGAGTCGACGGTCGCCGGGTCGACCCGCGCGGTCCGCATAAGGGCCTGGAGCCCGGGACGACTCGTGCGCGCCAACGCCCGGAGACCGGCCGCTGCGAGCGCCCGGTTCTCGTCGACGAGCGGGACGACGTCGGCGATCGTCGCAAGCGCGACCAGATCGAGCGAGCGGGCCACGGCCGGATGGTCGTCGCCGAGCAGGGCGCGTGCCAGCGTGTGCGCGACGCCGGTGCCGCACAGATCGGGGCAGCCGTAGTCCGACGGCCGGGTCGCCACGATGGTGCAGTCCGGCAGCGCCTCGGCGGGCCGGTGGTGGTCCGTGACGATCACGTCGAGCCCGAGCTCACGGGCGCGGGCAACCTCGGCGACTGCAGTGATCCCACAGTCGACGGTGAGGACGAGGTCGACGCCGTCGGCAGCGAGCTGCTCGATGGTCTCCTCGGCGAGGCCGTAGCCCTCCTCGAAGCGGCTCGGCAGGCGCCATTCGACCTCTGCGCCGAGCTCTCGCAGAGTCAGCACGGCAACGACGGTCGCGGAAATCCCGTCGACGTCGTAGTCGCCGTGGACGCAGATGCGCTCGCCGTTCTGGACGGCGGCGCCAATCCGCTCGACCGCGGCGGCCATGTCGCCGAGCAGCAACGGGTCGTGGTGCGGTGGCTCGGCGGCGAGGAACGCGCGCGCCTCGTCGGGCTCGCCGAGACCTCGCCGGACGAGCACCGCCGCGGTGACCTCGCTGATCTCGAGCGTCTGGGCGAGCGCGTCGACGCGCTCCCAGTCGCACGGTCTCGTCGTCCAGCGGCCGTCTTGCATGGCCCAGTCGACGGTACGGGGGGCGTCGGATGGTGCCTCCGTGTCCGACTTCAGTCGGACACGGACGTTGCAACCGACCGGCGGTGTCGGGCTCGAGGTCCGACACCGGGGGGCCGCCGGTCAGGCGGTGCGGCGCTCGCGGCGCTCGCGGCGGGCCTGGAGGATGATCTTGACCCAGAGCAGGACGACCCCGGCCGTGGCCCCGATCACGCACACGGCGATCGGCGCGAAGAACGCCATCTGCTCGAGCGAGTACCGCGTCACCGCCGCGCCGATCAGCCAGATCGCGAGCACGGCGACGACCATCGCCGAGACGAGCTTCCAGTTGCCCACGCCGAGAGGCTAGATGATTGATTCCAAATGGGCGTGACGTCCGGGGGCGTCCCAGACCAAGCCGGGCGGCACGATCGTCCACGGCGCGTACCGGAAGTACGTGTCGTGGACGAGCGGGCCGATCCGGCGCCGCGTCTGGGGCGTCATCCGGTTCGCGACTATTTGGAATCAATCATCTAGCCTCTGGGTGTGCCAGGGGAGGCGCGCAACTACTCGTCCGGCGACGCCTACGCGCTCGAGTTCCTCGGCTACCAGTTCTCGTTCGGCGAGCGCGACTTCGAGGAGCGCGTCGCGGCTGCGGCGGTGAAGCTCGGGCTCGTCCCGTCGAACGATCTCGACGGCGAGGAGACGGCCGATCTCGTCGAGCTCGCCGCCGACGCCCGTATCGCCGACCCGCGCAGCTCGCTCGGCGCGTACCTCGTTCGTCACTGGGAGCGCCTCGCGCTGGTCGACGGCGAGTCGCTCGTCTACTGGCTGCGAAAGCTCGTGTTCCGCAGCGCCTATCTCGATCACCGCGTGAAGGAGGGGCTCCTCGACGTCACGTGGGACGACTCGAGCGGCGAGTTCATGTACGCGGAGCCCGAGGGCGGACGCTCACTGCTCGAGCTCGC
>DASSBV010000137.1:0-3883 GCA_035698545.1 Gaiella sp.
GCGCCCCCATCACGGCGATCGCCTTGTCGGCGCCGTCGACGGCGACGTGGACGTGGAGCCCGAAGATCAGCTCGCGGCGGGCGATGTACTGGAGCTGGTCGACGAGATTCCGGTAGCGGTCGCGCGCCGTGATCCGCTGGCGCTCGAAGAGCGAGAAGGGGTGGGTGCCGGCCGAGCCGACGCGCATCCCTTTCTCGCGGCCGACCTGCGTCACGTAGGCGCGCAGCTTCAGCAGCTCGCGCTGGACGTCGCCCGCGTTGCGGCAGACGGGGGTCGCGATCTCGAGCACCGACTGCATCAGCTCCGCGTTGATCCGGTCGGCAAGCGCGTCGCCCTCGACCGCGTCGAGCACCGTGTCGATGTGCTGGACAAGGTCGAAGGTCCGCGGGTCGAGCAGCATGTACTCCTCCTCGACCCCGAGCGTGTACGGGTCGCCCGTCCCGAAGCGGTGGTCGACCACGCTCGCGGCTGCGACGCCCTCCATCCCGGTGATCGAGGGCGGCACGACCTGCTTCACGGCAGGATCCCCTCCGCCTCGATCTCGACCTTCCAAGCGTCGTCGAGCAGCCGAGCGACGACGCACGTTGCGGCGGGCCGCGTGTCGCGGAACGTCTCGCCGTGGGCCCGCGCGACCTCGTCCCAGTGCGCGGGGTCGGTCACGTAGATGTTCGTGCGGACGACGTGCTCGAGACCCGAGCCCGCGCGCTCGAGCGCCTCGCCGATGATTCGCAGGCAGAGCGCCGCCTGCTCGTACGCGCCTTCCGGCGGGAGCGAGCCGTCCGGCGGGATCGGCGCCGTGCCCGCGACGTACACGCGGCCGCCCGCAACGACGGCCCGCGAGAACCCCGCGACGCCCTCGTACGGCGAATGACCGCTCACGAGCCGCCGATCCAAGGGCCGTAGTATCGCCCGGCGTGGAGGCCCTGCACCAGATCGACGGCTGGGACGTGCCGTTCGCGGCCGTCGGCGTGACGAGCGCCTCGGCGGAGGTCGCCACGCGCGGGGACGCGTCGCGGGCCGTGCGCCTTGCCTCGGTGTCCAAGCCCGTCACTGCCCTTGCGGCGCTCGTTGCGGCCGAGGAGGGGGTCCTCGACCTCGACGAGGCGGCTGGGCCGCCCGAATCGACCGTGCGGCACCTGCTCTCGCACGCGTCGGGCCTTCCGTTCGACGGCGGCGCGCCGATCGCGCCCCCGGGCCGTCGCCGGATCTACTCCAACGAGGGGTTTCGCGTGCTCGGCGAGCATCTCGCGGAGCACGCGGAGATGCCGTTCGCCGACTACGTCCGCGCCGCGGTCGTCGAGCCGCTGGGGATCTCGCTCGATCCCGCCGGCCACCCCGGCGCGGGGATGCATGCCTCGCTCGCTGACGTGCTCGCGCTCAGTCGGGAGCTGCTCGCGCCACGGCTCGTGGCCGACGAGACGCACGCCGAGATGGTCCGCGTCCAGTTCCCCGGTCTCGACGGCGTCCTGCCCGACTACGGCCGCTTCAGCCCGCTCGACTGGGGCCTCGGCGTCGAGCTGAAGGGGGAGAAGTCACCACATTGGTCGGGCACGCGCACCTCACCTGAGACGTTCGGCCACTTCGGCGGGAGCGGGACGTTCCTCTGGATCGACCCTCCGCGGCGGCTCGCCTGCGCCGTCTTGACCGATCGCGAGTTCGGCGACTGGGCCAAGGAGGCGTGGCCGCGGCTCTCGGATGCTGTGCTGGACGAGCTCGGCGAGTAGCGGCGGGATGGCGCGGGGGAGCCTCAGTCCTCGTCGGCGAACAACGGCCGGAGCAGCTCGTCGAAGGTCGCGCGGTCACAGCTCGCGACGACGGACGGCGTCATCGTGGTGACGGTCGCGGTGCGCGGGATGTCCATCGCGAGCGCGACCTCGCCGAACGTCTCCCCCGGACGCAGCACGGCGCGCGCCCCGCGCTTGGACTGCGTGACGGCGGCCAGCCCCGAGAGGAGGATGTAGAAGCGGTCGCCGCCGTCCCCTTCGGTCACGATCGTGCGTCCCGCCGGGATCTCCTCGCGGTGCATCCGCTCGGCGAGCCGGGTGAGCGTCTGACCGGGAAGGGAGGTGAGCAAGCCGACGCGCGAGAGCTCGGTCACCGAGGCCGGGACGTGGCGCGGGCTCACGCGGATACGGTAGCGGGGCGATGGCGCTCCTTCACGGCTGGATCTTCTGCCCGCGCTGCGCCACGAGGCTCGAGGACGAGGACGCGCAGCTCTCCTGTCCCGGGTGCGGGTCGATCTACTACGCGAACTCGGCCCCCTGCGTCAGCGCGCTCGTCGAGGACGCCGACCATCGCCTCCTGCTCGCGCGGCGTGCGGTTGAGCCGTTCCTCGGGAAGTGGGACTGTCCCGGCGGCTTTCTGCAGGAGGGCGAGCACCCGGTCGACGGCCTCCGCCGCGAGCTGCTCGAGGAGTCCGGTCTCGTCGCCGGGCCAATGCAGTTCCTCGGAGTGTGGATGGACGTCTACGGCGACGCGCCGGATGCCGTTGCGACCCTGAACATCTACTGGAACGTCATGGTGGACGAGGGCGAGCCCGTCCCCGCGGACGACGTCGCCGAGCTCCGCTGGTTCGAGGCGACCGAGCTTCCGGGCCCGGACGAGCTCGCGTTCACGACGCTCGAGGATGCCCTCGGCGCGTGGCGCGCCGAGCACGAGCCGCGGCAGTACTGATCGCGCGTGAGGACGGTGTCAGACACCGTTCGCCGTCAAGGGCAAAAGGTGGCAAGTCTGTGCCAATCGTTCCACAGGGGGTTTGCAGGGACTTCGTGCTCGCGCGCGTTGTCCGGATGAGCCTCGTGACCGATCAGCCGGCTGTGGTCGAGAGGAAAGGAGAATTCGGTGTCAGACACCGTTTCCCGTCAAGGGCAAGCTGTGCCGCTTTCGTGCCAATTGCCCCACACCTCGCGCCCCACTCCGACACGAGGCCCGGCGAGCCGGGCCTCGTGTGAGGGGAGGGTAGGAGGGGGAAGAACTACGCGGCGACGAGGCCGAGGGAGCGCTCGATCGCGCCCTTCGGCTGCGCACCGATCACGGCCGCCGAGGGCTCCCCGTCGCGGAAGAGGATCAGCGTGGGAATCGAGGCGACGCCGTAGCGCTGCTGGAGCTCGTGCTCCTGGTCGATGTTGACCTTGACGAGCTTGAGCTCCTGCTCGCGCTCCGACGCGATGCGGTCGAGCACGGGAGCGACGGCGTGGCAAGGGCCGCACCATTCTGCCCAGAAGTCCACGAGGACGGGCTTGTCGCTCTGGAGGACCTCCTCGTCGAAGGTCGAGGTCGTTACGTCGAGGGCCATTGCTTCCTTCCGTTTTCGGTGGTGTCGAAGTGTCTCAGTTTCCTCAACGACGGAGGCCCAAAACTCCTTCCCTAGAATCGCGCCATGTTCGCACCCCTACCGGACAAGCCGGACCACGACGTCCTCGAGCGCGCGATCCTGGCTCTCTGGGAGCGCGAATCGACCTTCACGAGGCTCCGCGAGCAGAACGCCGACGGCCCACGCTTCAGCTTCGTCGACGGCCCGGTCACGGCGAACAGGATGGTGTTGGGCGTCCACACCGCCTGGGGGCGGACGCTGAAGGACGTCTTCCAGCGCTACAAGGCGCTCCGGGGGCACCACCAGCGCTACCAGAACGGGTTCGACTGCCAGGGGCTCTGGATCGAGGTGGGGGTCGAGCGCGAGCTCGGGCTCAACTCGAAGCGGGAGATCGAGGAGTTCGGGCTCGCCGAGTTCGCTCGCCGCTGCCGGGATGTCGTCGTCCGGTCGTCACAGGCCCTCACCGAGGGCTCGACCCGGCTCGGCCAGTGGATGGACTGGGGCAACGACTACTTCACGTTCAGCGACACGAACATCGAGTACATCTGGCGGTTCCTCCAACTCGTGCAC
>DASSBV010000138.1:0-19161 GCA_035698545.1 Gaiella sp.
GGCGTACGCCTCGTCGACCGCGACGAACGCGAGCGAGGCCCAGTCGATCTCGAAGTCGTCATGAGAGAGGAAGACCGTCCCCGCACCGAGCGGCAGCGCGTAGGCCGCGCGCGGCCGGATCCGCCGTGCGAGCTCGACCCGGAGGAGCCCGGCACGGGCATTCGGCGGAAGCCCGCGATGGCGGACGGCCCGGGCGAGTCGACTGGTCGAGGGCATTTATACGGGCCTGTCCAGAAAGTCCTTCCGCGGCGCTGCCGGCTGCAAAGCTGCGGCCTGCTTCGTCCTCGGTCACCCGAATAGCGCTGCTATTCGGGCTCCCTGCGTCCTCGCAGCCCTTGCTTTTCGCACGGCAGCGCCTTGCGGGTGAGTTTCTGGACAGGCCCTTGATCCGCGTCGCCCATGCGGGCGTCGGCGGCTGGGGGAGGAACGTCGCGCGGGTCGCCGGCGAGCTCGCCGAGCTCACGTGGATCTGCGACCTCGACGAGGCACGTCTCGAGGAGTACGCGAAGCGCTACCCGGAGGCGCGGACGACGACGTCCTTCGCCGAGGCGATCGCCGACGAGCAGGTCGAGGCAGTGACGATCGCGACCCCCGTGCCGACGCACCACGCGCTCGCGAAGCAGGCGCTCGGGGCCGGCAAGCACGTCTTCGTCGAGAAGCCGCCCGCGATGCACGGCGAGGAGATGGAGGAGCTCCTCACGCTCGCGCAGGAACGCAGCCTCGTGCTGATGCCCGGCCACCTGCTGCTCTACCATCCCGGCCTCCGGCGCGTGAAGGAGCTCGTCGACGCGGGCGAGCTCGGCGAGGTCGCGTGCGTCTACGGAAACCGCCAGAACCTCGGCGTGATCCGCTCGAACGAGAACGCGCTCTGGTCGCTGGGCGTCCACGATCTCTCGGTGATCCTCTGGCTGCTCGGCGAGGAGCCGAGCGAGGCGGTCGCCTACGGGATGGACTATCTCCAGGAGGGCATCGAGGACGTCGTCTTCTGCTTTCTCCGCTTCCCCTCCGGGAAGGTCGCGCACATGCACCTCTCGTGGCTCGACCCGCACAAGATGCGAAAGATGACCGTCGTGGGCCGCGAGAAGATGGTCGTGTTCGACGACATGGAGCTCGAGCGCAAGGTCACCGTCTACGAGAAGGCCCCCTGGGAGCCCGCCGAGACCTATGGGGAATGGCGCACCCGCACCGGCGACATCTCCAGCCCGAAGATCGCGAACGACGAGCCGCTGCGCCTGGAGCTCGAGCACTTCCTCGCGCTGGTGCGCGAGGGACCGGGTGAACACCGCGAAGCGCGCGACGGGCTCGCGGTCGTCCGCACGCTCGACCGGTTGACCGAGAGCCTGCGGAATGGCCGCTGAGATCCACCCGACGGCGGTCGTCCATCCGGGGACGGTGCTCGGCGAGGGCGTGAAGGTGCTCGAGCACGCAGTCGTCGGCAAGCAGCCGACGCTCTCACCTCGCTCGACCGCGAAGCGAGAACCGCTGCCTCCTGCCGTGGTCAGCGACGGCACCGTGATCTCGACCGGCGCGATCGTCTTCGCCGGCTCGACGCTCGGCGCCCGCGTGATCGTGGGCGACCAGGCGTGCGTCCGGGAACGGGTCACCGTTGCGGACGACGTCGTGATCGGCCGCGGCGCGCTCGTCGAGAACGACACCACGGTCGGCGCCCGTACGCGGATCCAGGCCGACGCCTACGTGACCGCGTACTCGACCCTCGAGGAGGACGTGTTCGTCGCCCCGTGCGTCGTCACCACGAACGACAACTTCATGGGTCGCACCGAGCGCCGGCTCGAGCTGATGAAGGGCCCGACGATCCGTCGCGGCGCCCGTGTCGGCGGCGGCGCGATCCTCTGCCCGGGGATCGAGGTCGGCGAGGAGGCGTTCGTCGGCGCAGGCGCGGTCGTCACGAAGGACGTGCCGGCCCGGAAGGTCGTCGTCGGCAGCCCGGCCCGCGTCATCCGCGACGTGCCCGCGGACGAGCTCCTCTAGCGTGGGGGAACCCATGGTTCCCCCACGATCCCCCTCCTTCTCCGCAGCGAATCCGAGAGCCGCGCTTGGCCTCCCGGCCGGCAAAGCCGGCCTCCGGCCGCAAGCGTGGGCTCACGGCGAACGCTGAAGACGCAGAGCTCGCCGAGTCCCGCTTGCTCAGCGGACTCTGACGATCGACAGCCGGTACGCGACCGGTTGGTACGTCGGGGCAGTGAGACGCACCTGCAGGTGGTACCAGCCCTCCTGCGCGGCCGTGTAGGCGAGTCGCTCTCGACGGCCGGGACGGGTCGAAGCCCTGAGGCGCAGGTCTTGCCTCGCGAGGTCGGTGACGGACATCGTCGACGGCTGCCAGAGCGCCAGGGCGACGTCGTTCGAGCTGGCCGGCACCAACGAGACGAACAGCCGGTCGCCCGGGCGAAGCCGCAGCGAGTAGACGTCGTCTTGGTCGTCCCAGAAGTCGACCGAGGCGCGCACGAACCGTGCTTTCGCACCGGCGGGGAAGTAGAGGCGGTAGGCGTCGGGCCCTGCGTCGTCGTTCGGCTCGTATGCGTCGCGCGCCGGAAGCGGCCGGTCGAGCGCCGCGATCGCGGCCGCGCCGTCGAGCTCGCCCCAGCCGGTGAGCGGGTCCCGGCCGGGATCGCAGCGCCGGCAACCCGACGAGGGAGTTGCGTCGTCCGCGTTGCGCTCGATCAGCGCGATCACCTGCTCCGGCCGCAGCGTCGGCCGGACGCTCAACAGGTTCGCGGCGGCCGCGGTCGCCTGCGGAGCGGCGAACGACGTTCCCTCCGGCGGCCGGAACTGGTCGGTCGCGCACGGCGTGTAGCCCTGGTCAGGGCACTCGGGGCGGACCGCCGTGAGCTTCCGTGGGAACGTCGAGAAGATGTCCTCCCCCGGAGCCGCGACGTCGTTGTAGACGGCGTCGCGGTTCGAGAAGGCCGGCGAGGCGCCGTTCCGCCCGAGCGCGCTGACGCCGAGCACGTGCGGCAGCGCGGCGGGGTAGCTCGCAAAGCGCCAGGGCGTCCGGGGCGCCTGGTCGGCGTTCCCGACCGCCGCGACGACGACCACGCCGTGACGGACCGCGTAGGCGATCGCCTGCTGCTCGAGCCGGGAATAGGTGTCGCGGCTCGGGTCGCTCGGGTCGCGAAGCCCGCCGAGCGAGATGTTGAGGACGCGCGCGCCGTGATCGACCGCCCAGTGGATCGCCCTCGCCTCGGCGTCGACCGAGATCGTGCCGTTGTCCGCCACGACCTTCGCCACGAGCAGCTCCGCCCCGGGCGCAAGCCCTGCGATCCCCATGTCGTTCTCGACCTCGGCGCCGATGATCCCGGCGACGATGGTCCCGTGCCCGCGGGTGTCCTGCGCGGTGCCCCCGACGAAGCTCTTCGCTGCGAAGATGCGGGGCACGAGGTCGGGGTGCGACAGGTCGATGCCGGAGTCGATCACCGCGACGCGGACCGGCGCGAGGGGGGGAAGCGCGTCCCACGCGTCGTAGGCATGCGTGGCCGCCGCATACCACTGGCGCGTCGCCAGCGGGTCGGTCGGGGCGAACGCAAGCCGCCTCACGACCTCGGGCTCGACCCACACGACCCCCGGAACGGCGCGCACCTGCGCTGGAGATGCCTCGACGGAAAGTGCGTGCAGCCCGTCGAGCACCTCGGCCCGGCCGCCGGTCGCATGCTCGACGGCGACCGCGACGACCCGTGGATCGGCGTCCGACCGGATCCCCGCGTACACGTGGCCCGACGCGAGCGCGTGGCCGGGAAGGACGAGCGCGGCGACCGCCCCCAGCAGCCCGAGGCGGGCGCGCGAGCTCACGCCGCGACCCGTACCGTGACCGCGGGCCCCGCGAGCCCTTCCGCGCTCAGGCGGTACGACGTCGTTGCCGCGATCCGCACCCGCAGGGCGAACGTGCCGTCGGCCGTCGGCGCGACACGCGCCACCTGAGCCCAGGCGCCCGCCCCGGTGCGCCGCTCGAGCACGACGTCGGACACGTCTCTGGCAAGACCCGTCAGCCGCACCGCTCCGGGGCCTGCTGCGCCCGCGGGCCGGTCGAGGCGGAGCGTGCCGAGCGTGAACTCCAGCGACTTGAGCCCGAGACGGTTGCGCACGTCCGACAGGCGCCGCTCGGCGGTTGCCCCGGCGGACGTCGTCACGCGAATCGCCGCCGGCGCGCCCGGCGACCCGGCCTCGTACGCCACGTTCGTCACCGCTCCCGTCAGACCAAGGCGCCGTGCGAGCTCCTGCGCGCCGAGCACCTGCGTCTGCCAGCGGTGATTCGGCGAGGCCTCGTCCCACGGGTCGTCCACCGAGACGAGGTAGGGCAGATCTTGGCCGAACGCGTCGAGCGCGCTCAACGTCTTGCCGCCGCTCGACGAGAAGTAGAACGTCTCCGCGGGGGCGCCGTCGTAACTCAGCACCTGGCCGCGTGTCTCCGTGACGGCGCGAGTCGGCCCGGGTGCCTCGGCGTCGGCGCCGTAGTAGACCTGGCTTCGCGCGTCTGAGTAGAGATCGAAGGCGCGCCCCTTGACGAGGTTCGCGACGGCGTACGTTCGCGCGGCGACGGCTTGCGCCTTCAGCGCGTCGAGGGGCCAGTCCTTGGGCATCTCTCCCGGCACCACGCCGAGCAGGTACGTCTCGAGCGGGATGACGTTCACGAGCTGGAGCTTCTTGCCGGAGGCCAGGACCCGCAGGGCGCCCCGGTACGACCTGCCCGCGACGACCAGCACGCCACCACCCACGGCTCTCAGGGTGACGGGCGCCGCGAGGGGCTTTGCATCCGCACCTTTGCCCGCGCCCGCAAGCACGAGCTTCGGGCCGAGCGTGAGCTGGCCGTCGAGCCGGGCGCGCGTCCCCGACGCGTCGGCCACCGCGATCCCGCCCGACGACGTGACCGAGACCGCGGAAACCCCGTCCGCGACGAGTACGCGCAGCTTGGCGGGGAACGTGACGGGCGACGGGCCGAGCGTCGTGCCCGGGTAGTAGTGCGCAAGGATCGTGCGGTAGTCGCGTCCCGCCTTGGCCTGGCCGAACGCGCCCCACTGGCTCATGCCGACGCCGTGGCCCCAGCCGCCGCCGGCAAGGACGAACGCGGTCGGCGACGGCGCCGTGCCGGCCGCGGAGCTGCCTACGAGGCAAAGCGCTACGACGGCGATGACCGCGAGTGAGCGAGCCACGTCCCGTCTCAGATCCCGAGCGGTCGTGGGCCGTCAGGCCTGCAACCGCTCCGCGTACTGCTCCTCGTAGTAGCGCCGGTACTCGCCCGACTTGATCGGCTCCCACCACGCCCGGTTCTCGCGGTACCAGTCGACCGTGCCGGGGAGCCCATCCTCGCCGAACGAATGCTGAGGCTTCCAGCCGAGCGCCCGCAGCTTCGAGTCGTCGAGCGCGTAGCGCCGGTCGTGCCCCGCCCGATCCTCGACGTGTCGGACGAGCGCCGGATCCGTGCCGGTGAGCTCGAGTATGCGGTGCGTCACCTCGAGATTGACGTGCTCCTCGCCGCCGACGTTGTAGACCTCGCCCGGCGCGCCCTCGCGGAGCACGAGGTCGACCGCCGCGCAGTGATCCTCCGCGTGGAGCCATTCGCGCACCTGCTGGCCGTCGCCGTAGACCGGGAGCGGCTCGCTGTCGAGGGCGTTCGTGACGAAGAGCGGCACGAGCTTCTCCGGATACTGGTTCGGCCCGAAGGTGTTGGCGCCGCGGGTGATCGAGGCGTTGACCCCGTACGTGCGGACGTAGGCGAGCACCTGGAGGTCGCCGCCCGCCTTCGCCGCGCTGTAGGGGCTCGACGGCCGCAGTGGATCGCCCTCCACCGACCGTCCGCCCGCCTCCAGGTCGCCGTAGACCTCGTCGGTTGAGACCTGGACGAAGCGCGCGTCGTTCGCCCTGGCCCAGTCGAGCAGCGTCATCGTGCCGAGCACGTCCGTCGAGACGAACTCCTTCGGCCCGAGAATCGAGCGGTCGACATGCGTCTCGGCGGCGAAGTTGACGATCGCGTCGCAGCCAGCCGCGGCCCGCGCAACGGACTCCGGGTCGGCGATGTCCCCGACCACCAGGTCGGCACCCGACCCCTCGAGGTTGGCAGGGTTGCCCGCGTAGGTGAGCTTGTCGAGGACGATCGCGTCGTCCCCACCCGCGACGAGCCGCCTCACGAAGTGCGAGCCGATGAACCCGGCGCCGCCGGTGACGAGCACGCGCATCCGCAGAAGGGTAGTTGACGTTGGGGGACCCCTGACTCCACGCGAGGGCTCAGAGGAGATTGGCGAGGCACGCGCGAAGGCCCTCGCGCCAGTGCGGGAGCGTCGGCGCGCCCTTCTCGCTCCGAAGCACGGAGTAGGCCGGTCTCGGCGCCTTGGCGCCGAACTCCTCGCTCGTGATCCGCCGCACCCGGCAGTCCAGCCCCGCGTCGGCGAAGACCGCCTCCGCCAGCTCGGCCCAGGTGCAGTCGCCGGCGGCCGCGAGATGCCACACGCCGAAGGGCGCAGCCTCCGCGACGAGCGTCCTCGTTGCCTCCGCGAGATGCCCCACGTACGTCGGGCAGCCGCGCTGGTCGGCGACCACGGCGATCTCGTCGCGCTCCACGCCGAGGCGCAGCATCGTCCGCACGAAGTTGTGACCGGTCTCGGAGAAGAGCCACGACGAGCGCACGACCCATGCGCGCTCGCCTGCGGCCGCCTCGCCGTGCAGCTTCGTCCGCCCATACGCCGAGAGCGGGCTTGGCGAGTCCGACTCGAGGTACGGCGCCTGCTTGGCGCCGTCGAACACGTAGTCCGAGGAGTACGCGACGAGCGGCGCGCCGAGCGCCGCAACGTGCGCCGTCCCCCCGACGTTCGCGGCCGCCGCGTCCTGCGGATCGTCCTCGGCGCCGTCGACGTCGGTCCAGGCCGCGGCGTGGAGGACGAGGTCGGGCGCCCAGGGAAGGGGTGGCGGCTCGTCCCGGACGTCCCAGCCCCGGCGGTCGAGCGCGAGCACCTCGTCGTCGGCGAACGCGCGGGCGAGCGCCGTGCCGAGCTGCCCGCCCGCCCCCGTGATCAGGGTGTGGCGTCGCGTTCCGAGAGCGTCGGTGTCGTGGTGCTCCACAGGTGCGCGACGCGCGGGTCGTTCCACGGGATCCCGTGCTCGTCGGGATCGGCCGGGTCGTACTCCTCCGTCACGTGGTAGGCGAACAGCACGTCGGTGAGGGCCTCGAAGCCGTGGGCATGGTGGCCGGGCACGTAGATCGCGACAGGGTTGTCGTCTCCGATGTCCTCCGTGAAGGCCTCCTCCGTCTCGCGGTCGAGGACGACGACGCGCGCCATGCCCTGGAGGCAGGTGAACAGGTCGTCCTGACCCCGTTCGTGAAAGTGGAGGCCGCGGATCACGCCGGCGCGCGAGAAGCTGAGGTTGGTCTGCACCATCCGGCGCGGGAGCGAGCTGTCGCGGCGAAGCTCGCAGAACCAGCCGCGCTCGTCCCCGAAGCGACGCAGCGGGATCCGCCGGACACCCTCGACGCTCACCGGTTCGCCCCGGTCTCCTCGACGCGCCGGCCGATCTCGGCGAGGTGCCGCCAGTGCTTGCCCGCGTCCTCCCACCAGCCGTCGACCTCGGCGACGTCGAGGCGGCCCTCGAGCGCGTAGTGGCGATTCACGTCCGTGATCTCGAGCTCACCCCGGCTCGAAGGCTCGAGCGCCTCGATCACGTCGAAGACGTCGGGTGGAAAGCAGTAGAGCCCCACGACCGCATGGCGCGAGGGAGGTTCCGGATAGCGCATGTCGACGACGCCTGCCTTCTCGACGATGTCGGTCACGCGCCCGCCGCCGTCGTAGACGACCACCCCGAAGTTCTCGGGGTCCGGCACCTCCTTGACGAAGATCTGCGCGCGGTCGGGGCGTCCCGCCCACTCGGCGATCGCGGCCGACTGGGCGAGCTCGAAGATGTTGTCCCCCAGCACGACGACGAGGCTCTCGCCTTGCGCGAAGTCGCGCGCCATGCCGACCACCTGCGCGATGCCCCCGGGCTTCGTCTGGACCTTGTAGGTCAGGTCGAGCGAGAGCAGCGGGCTCTCGGTTCCCCTCGCATCGAGCCGGCCGTCGCCGAGCAGGTCGATCATCTGTCCCGCGTGGCCCTTCCCGGTCACGACCAGCACGCTGTGGACGTCCGCACGCTCCAGCAGCTGGAGCGGGTAGTAGATCATCGGCCAACTGCCGACCGGCAGCAGGTGCTTGTTCGCGACGCGCGTGAGCTCGCCGAGGCGCGTCGCCTCACCGCCTGCGCAGACGAGACCCTTCATGACGCGCGATCGTACTCGCGGCGCGCCGGAGCGGCGTCACCGCGCCAGACGGCGTGCCCGCGCCTCGGCCTTCCGGCGGCGAACCCCCGGGACAGCCCGCACGGCGGCGATCCAGACGTAGCCCACCGCAGCGACGATCGCGCCGAGGCCAAGAGCGATCCGCTTCACGATCCGCACGACCGAAGCCTAGAGAGTTGCAAGCGGGGTAATACTTCACGGAACCTCCCGAGACGAAAGGACGGCCGCGATGGCGAAGAAGCAAGCGGCGAAGATGACTGACACCTTCGAGACGATCAAGCCCTATCTCGAGCGCGCATTGACCGACGAGGAGTTCCGACAGGATCTCAAGGACGCCCTGTCGGCCGCTCGCGAGCTCTACGGCCCGCTCACCAAGAGCAACGGCGTCGCCGCGGGCGCGAAGACGCTTGCGACGGACAAGAAGGCGCAGGAGCACATGCGCCGGGCGCTCGAGGATCTGACGAGCGCGGCCAACACCCTTCAGGGCTCGAAGAAGAAGAGCCACAAGGGACGCAAGATGCTGATCCTCGCGGGGATCGTCGCGGGCGCGCTCTACAACCCGTGGACCGGGCCCCAGACCCGCGAGAAGATCCTCGACATGATCGCCGGCAGCGACGACCTCGAGCCGCTCGAGACGTATGCCACACCGGATGCGGCGCCGCCCGTGAACGGCGGGCCGACAGAGCCGGCCGAGGACGCGCCGGGCGCCGGCGGGAAGGCCTCGAAGGCCGCGAAGAGCTAGCGCGTCCCTATGGAGTGCGGTTGGAGCGGGCCTCGCGACCGGCGAGCGCCCGCTTCAGCGCGCCTGGCACGAGCCCGCTCGAGGTCGAGATGTCCGACGCCTGAAGCAGCACAGCGCCGGCGCGGGCGAGCGCAACGGGCGTCCCGCTCGCCGAGGGGACGAAGCGGCGCCCGGAGGCGAAGGACACGTCGTCGGCGCGGCGCCACGCAACGAGGAAAGGATACGGCGCGACCGCCCCGTCGTACCCCAGGTGGACGAGGTCGACAGGGTGGATCTCGAAGTGGAGGTGCGTGACGCCGCCGTCCGCGTCGCCCGAGTTTCCGACGAAACCGAGCACGTCCCCCGCCTTGACGCTCTTGCCTGCTACGGCAAGCGGCGAGTACGCGCTCAAATGCGCGTAGTAGAACTCGTTGCCGGCGGTGTCCCGAAGCCAGAGGCGCCAACCGCCGATGTCGTTCCAGCCGACCGAGAAGAGCGTGCCGTCGGCAACCGCGAGCACCGGCGTTCCGGCGGGCGCGACCAGGTCTTCGCCGTGGTGCCACTTGCCCGCCACGTCGCCGCGAAATGCGCCGAAGGTGTCTCCGAACGCGGCGGGCCCGAAGAGCGGGAACACGTAGCCGCCCTGGCTGAGCCTGGCGGTCACCTCCGGCGCCGGGCGCACCAGCTCCGGCGGAGCGCCTGGGATCGAATGCCCCGGCTCCTTCGGGGCGGAGGGCGCCGGCTGAGCGGGCTTCGCCGGAGTCGTCGGACGCCCGGGGAAGGTCGTTCCGGGCCCACCCGTGCCGGTCGGTGGCGTCGTCGGCGTGGCCGGGGTCGAAGGCGTCGTCGGCGTCGGCACGGCGACCGCCGTCGCCGTCGCCAGACCGACTACCAGCTCCGAACCGGCGGGAAGCCCGCCGTGCTCCGCGACGAGCCGCACACGCAGGCCGGTCACGGCGCTTGCCGCTGAGCGCGGTCTCGCGGTTGTCGTCGAGCTCGTCTCGCCCAGCACCTCGAGCGTCCCCCAGTCGGCGAGGGGCACCTGAAGGTTCGGGGTTGCGGCGGCCGGCTGTCCCAGCACCACGAGGCCGGTGATCTGCGAGGCGGCAGGGTCGCCGGTCGCTCCTGCCGCTCCGGCGGCGGCGCCCGCCCGCACCGAGACGGACTCGGCGGAGATCTCGCCGCCGAGCAGCGAGACCGCGAGCGCGCGGACGGTGCCCTCGGCGGAGGAGGACGTCCCGGCTTGGGACGTCGCGCTCGCCGTGGAGGCGCCGATCCGCAGCGCGGAGCCGTCCTCCGGGTACGAGAACGGGCCACCGGCGCTCGCCGTGGGCGGCGACGCGAGCTGGCCCGTCGAGCTCGCCGGCACGCCCGGCAGCGTCACGGAAGCGACGAGGGCGGTCGAGCCGGTCGTCGTCGCTGCGGGATCGGTCGTCGCGGCACCGGCGATCCCGACGAGCGCGACGCCGAGTGCGAGGACGACCACGAGCGATGCGCGGGCGCTCGTCACGACACATCAGGGTAGCGCCGACTCTGGCGCAGCACGCCGAGCCCGAGTCGTGCGGCCACGAGCACGAGCAGGACGCCGAACGCCCGCCGAAGGACCTCCTCGTCGACCCGGGTCGCGATCTGGACCCCGATCTCGGCGCCGAGGATCGAGATTGCGCCGATGACGATCGCGGCGCGAGCGCGGAGGTTGCCGTAGGCCCGCTGTCGGAGCACACCGGTGGCCGCGGTCGGGACGATCGCCAGGAGCGACGTCGCCGCCGCTTCGACCTGGCCGAGCCCAAGCAGCAGGAGCGTCGGGACGAAGAGGATCCCGCCGCCCACGCCGAAGACCCCCGAGAGCACGCCCGCAGCCAGCCCGAGGCAGATTGCAGCGGGGATCGCCCAGCCGCTCACAACACGATCAGCCGGATTCCGATGACGGCGAGCAGGGCGGAGAAGGCGAGGGTCAGCGTGCGGCCCGAGAGCCGCTGCTGGACGTGCGCCCCGACCAGTGCACCGGCCACAGCCGGGAGGCCGACGAGCAGCGCGTAGCCCCACCGGACCTCGCCCCGGGCCGCGTAGAGCACCACGCCGGCGGTCGCGGTGACGAGAATCGCGCCGAGCGAGGTCGCCGCCGCCGCGTGGGTCTCCAGGCCGACGAGCGCCATCAGGAGCGGCACGAGAACGATCCCGCCGCCGACGCCGAACACCGCCGAGAACACACCTGCAACGAGCCCGATCAGCGCAAGGCGCGCGATCATCTGTGTGCGGGTTCGCGGCGCACCCGCCGTATCCTAGAGGCCGCATGGCGGCTGACCTCCTCGCACGGCTCGCGGCAGAGCCGCGCCTGGCCGCGATCCTGCTCGACGTCGACGGAACGCTCGCGCCGATCGTCGAGCAGCCCGAGGATGCACGCGTCCCCGAGGAGACGCGGCGCGAGCTCGCGCGCCTCGCCTCCCGCTACGCGCTCGTTGCGTGCGTCAGCGGTCGTCCCGGCGCCGACGTCGAGCGGCTTGTCGGTGTCCCCGGCGTCGCCGTGGTGGGAGAGCACGGCCTCGAGCTCGCACCCGAGGCCGACCGGTGGGCCGACCGGATCGCCAACTTCGCCTCCGGGATCGACTGGCCCGCCGAGCGAAAGCCCCTCACCGTGTCCTTCCACTTCCGTCGCGCCGACGACGAGGCGGCCGCACGGGCCTACCTGACGCGCGTCGAGGCGGCAGCGCGTGCGGAGGGCCTGGTCCCCCGCTGGGGCCGGATGGTGCTCGAGGTGCGCCCGCCGGTCGAGGCTGACAAGGGCACCGCCGTCGCCGCGCTCCTCGGTCGCGCGAGCGTCGAGCGCGCCCTCTACGCGGGAGACGACACCACGGACGTGGACGCGTTCGCGGCGCTCGACGGGCTCGAGCTCGGTCTGAAGGTCGCGGTCGGCTCCGTCGAGGCGCCGCCGGCCCTGATCGAGGCGGCAGACGTCGTCGTCCAAGGCACGGGCGGCGTGCTGTCGCTTCTTCGGCGTCTCTAGAACGTGAGCCGCCGAGCGGTACCCCACGAGCTTCTCGTGGACATCCCGGCATCGCCGTGGAACCAACGCCACCTCATCGGGAAAGACGAGGTGATGGCCCTCTCATTCGAGGAGGCGTTCGAGGCGGAGTTCGCTCCACTTCACCGCTACCTGCGACGCAGGGTCGGCGAGTCGACCGCCGACGACCTTGCGGCGCAGACGTTCGCGACGGCCTACGCGGGCTGGGAACGGTTCGATCCTTCGCGTCCGCTCCGACCCTGGTTGTACGGGATCGCCGCAAATCTGCTCCGCCACCACTGGCGATCCGAGCGGCGGATGCTGCGCGCCTACGCACGCACCGGCGTCGATCCCGTGGTCACCGACGACGGCGAGACCGTCGAGAGGCTCGACGCCGATGCCCAACACCGCCTCCTTGCCGCCGCGCTCGCCGAATTGCGTCCGCATGACCGAGAGATCTTGTTGCTGCATGCCTGGGCCGAGCTGAGCGACACCGAGATCGGCGCCGCCCTGTCCCTCCCCACAGGAACGGTGAAGTCCCGCCTGCACCGTACGCGTGAGCGACTCCGGAACCACCTCGACCGGCATGGGCAAGTAGCAGCGAGACCGTCGAGCAGCCCGGCGGAGGACCCGCGATGACCGACAGCCCGCTCCAGATCCTCAGCGACTTCCGTGCCGGAGTGGCTGAGCCCGGCGAGGAAACCGCAAGGCGCATCTACACGCTCGTCACAGCGCCGGCCACGCGGAACCGTCGCGAGCTGGAACGGCGTTGGTATACGCGCCGTCCCCGGCTCGTGCTGATCGTTGTGGTCGCCGCGCTTCTCGCGGTTCCGACGGCGGTCGCATTCGGCGGAAAGATCGTCGACCTCTTCCAGGGCACTCCAGCTCCCGCAGAGATCTCGACGACCTTCACGGGCTTCAACCGAATGTTCGACAAGCTGGCCGACTTTTCGACCCGGCAGGGGTTCGCGATGACCATGCCGCACGCCGAGGTGAGCAAGGCACACGGCGTGATCGAGATCGAGACGGCCGACGGCCCGCAAGACCTGTGGGCGGCGCCGAGCGACCAGGGCGGCAATTGCTACTTCATCGACTTCGCCAACGACCCGCCAACCCCGACTGGGAAGCTCGGCATCGGCGGCTGCGACCCGTCGCCGCCACCCGCCTCGAACATCAACTGGGGGCAGGTGTGGTTCCGGCCGCACCCGGATCTCGTGACCGTTTGGGGGAGCGTCTTCGTCGATGCGGCGACTGTGCATGTTGCGCTCGAAGGCGGATCGACGCTTGCCCTGCCGGTCGTCGAGCGCCTGTTCCTCGGCTCGCTCGCGAGGGGCGAGAAAGTGGTGAGGGTGACCGCCTTCGATGCGGCGGGAGACGAGGTCGCGGAATGGACAAAGCCGCGGTAGGCAGTAGCCGTCCTTCGTCGTCGGGAAGCGTGCTCAGCCGCGGCGCTTCGCGATCTCGCGCCAGGAGCGGGTGTTGAGCACCTGTTCCTTCGTGAGCCACGCCCGCCGCGCCTGGGCGACGCCGAGCTCCCGGTAGCCGAGCGCCGCGGCGGAGTGGGCGTCGGTCGTGATCGGGATACGCACGCCGGCTTCGCCGGCGAGCCGGGCGTGGACGTCGCGCATGTCGAGGCGGTCGGGCTGGCTGTTGATCTCGAGCGCAGTGCCGGTCTCGACCGCGCGTTCGACGATCTTCTCGACGTCGATCTCCGCGCCGGAGCGCTTGTTGAGCTTGCGGCCTGTGAGATGGCCGATGCTGTCCACGTGCGGGTGGTCCAGCGCCGCGACGATCCGCTCGGTGGGACTGCGGTCGAATGCCGTGTGGAGCGACGCGACGACCCAGTCCAGCTCCGCGAGCACCTCGTCCGCGACGTCGATCGTCCCGTCCGAGCGGATGTTCGCCTCGACACCCTTGAGCACGCGGAACGGCTTCACGCGCTCGTTCACCTCGTCGATCTCCCGCCATTGCGCCTCCATCCGACCGTCTCGGAGGTAGTGCGAGTGATCGGTCAGCGCGAGATACCGGTAGCCGGACGCCTTGGCCGCACTCGCCATCTCCTCGATCGTCGACCGCCCGTCCGAGGACCAGGTCGAATGGCAGTGCAGCTCGCCCTTCAGGTCGCCGACCTCGACGAGCTCCGGGAGGGTCCCGTCGCGCGCGGCCGCGAGCTCGCCTCCGTTCTCGCGGAGCTCCGGTGGGATCCAGGCGTACCCGAGAAACTCGTACAGCTCCTCCTCCGTGCGGAACCGATGCACCTCGCCGGTCTCGACCACGGTGACGCCGTACTCGGAGATCGAAAGTCCTCGCCGCTGCGCCTCCTCGCGGAGGGCCACGTTGTGGTCCTTCGACCCCGTGAAGTGCTGGAGCAGGCTGCCGTAGTCCTCGGGAGGCACGACGCGGAGGTCGATCCGCAGGCCCTGCTTCGTGACGACGGTCGCCTTCGTGTCGCCGCGGGCAGCGACCTCGAGGACCCACGGCAGCGTGACGAAATGGCCGATCAGGCCGACGGCGTCGGTCGCCGTGGCGATTACGTCGAGATCGCGGAACGTCTCGCGGCCCCGCCGGACGCTCCCCGCGCCCGAGACCTCGACCGCGGCGGGATGCTCGCGCAGCGCCTCCACCACCTCGCGCACGACCGGCAGCCCGACGCCCAGCAGGCCACGGCGCTCCGGCTCGGCCCCGAAGCCCTTGTCGAGCGCGGCGAGAATCTTCTCCTCGCTCTTCGCCCCGAGGCCCTGGAGCGTTCGTACCCGCTGCTGCTCGGCCGCGGCGCGCAGCTCCTCGAGCGTCGTCACGTCGAGCTCGCGCCAGATCCGGGCCGCGGTCTTCGGGCCGAGGCCAGGGAGCCGCAGGAACTGCGTCACCTCGCCGGGAACCTCGGCCCGCCGCTTCTCGAGCGCGGCCATCTGACCCGTCTCCGTCAGCTCGACCACCTTCGCCTCGATCGTCGCTCCGATCCCGGGCAGCTCCTTCGCCCGTCCGGTGAGCGCGAGCTCCGCGATGGACGCCGCCGTCTCGCGTACCCGCGTCGCAGCCCGTCGGTAGGCGATCACCCTGAACCCCTGCTCGCCCAGCACCTCGGAGACGTCCGCCAGCTCCTCGAGCGCGTCGGCGACATCGCTGTTGCGCGGCAGCGGGGGCATCCGGCGATTCTAAGTTTGTTCGCCAAGCGGGATTCCGCAGGAGCGGAATCCCGCGGCTTGATCCCCGCCTGCGGCGGGGCAGATCCCTGAAGGCGTCGGCTCCGCCGCCGCAACTGCTGCTCACCGGTTGACTCGGCGCTGTACATAGGAGCGTGCCTCGTCGCCTCCAGTGGGCAGACTCCGGGCGTGCCGGTCAGGGCAGTCGTCTGCGTGCCGACCTACGACGAGCGCGAGAACGTCGAGCCGCTCGTCCGCGCCCTCGGCGAGGTGCTCGACCTCTCCCGCGACCGCGTGCTGGTGATCGACGACAGCTCCCCGGACGGAACCGGTGAGGTCGCCGACCGCCTCGCGCAGGAGCTTCCCTGGCTCGACGTGCTACACCGCCCTCGGAAGGAGGGAATCGGACGCGCCTACCTCGCCGGCTTCGACCGCGCGCTCGAGACGGGCGCCGAGCTGGTGCTCGAGATGGACTGCGACTTCTCCCACGACCCCGCGGATGTGCCTCGGCTGATCGCGACCTGCGAGGACGGCGCCGACGTGGCGCTCGGGTCCCGCTGGGTCGAGGGGGGCGGCACCGAGAACTGGGGGCTGGGCCGACAGCTCATCTCGCGTGGGGGCTCGCTCTACGCGCGAATCGTTCTCGGCGTCTCCGTGCGTGACCTGACGGGCGGCTTCAAGTGCTTCAGGCGGGTCGTGCTCGAGACGATCGACCGGGACGCGATCGCGGCCCGCGGGTACGGATTCCAGATCGAGGGGACGTACCGCGCGCTGCGTGCCGGCTTTCGTGTCGTCGAGGTGCCGATCACGTTCGCCGACCGACGTGTCGGCGAGTCGAAGATGAGCGGCGCGATCGTGGTCGAGGCGATGCGCCAGGTGCCGGTGCTCCGCTGGAAGGCGCTCAGGGGGCGCCTGTGATCGATACGACCGACGCGACGTTCGCGGAAGACGTGCTCGCCTCGGCGCTCCCCGTGGTCGTCGAGTTCACTGCACCGTGGTGCAAGCCGTGCAAGGCGATCGAGCCGTGGCTCGAGGAGCTCGAACGGCGTCACGACGGGCGCCTGCTGGTCGCCCGCCTGGACATCGACGCGAACCTCGGCGTCCCGGGCCGCTACAGCGTGCTCTCTCTCCCGACCGTGATGATCTTCGCCGGCGGCGAGCCGGGCGAGGCGGTCCACGGAGCCCAGCCTCGGCGCCGTTACGAGGAGGCGGTCGAGCGAGCGCTGGCCGACGGCACGCTCTGACCGTCCCCTCTGCCTGGGACTCGCTGCTCGACACGGGCGAGGTCGCGTACCGCGGGGTCGTCGCCGGAAGGGCGGGGCGGACGGAGCCGCTACCGGCGGGACTCCATCCCGACGCCGTCGCCGCGCTCGCCGGGGCCGGGGTCGACGCGCTGTACGTCCACCAGGCAGAGACGTGGGAGGCCGTCGCGCGTGGCGAGTGCGTGGTCGTGACGAGCGGCACGGCCTCGGGGAAGTCGCTCGCGTTCTCGCTGCCCGTCCTCGACGCGATCGCCCGGGAGCCGACCGCGAGGGCGCTCTTCCTCTACCCGACGAAGGCCCTGGCCCAGGACCAGGCACGGTGGCTCGCGCAGCTCGGCCTTCGCGGCCTCCGACCGGCGATCTACGACGGGGACACGCCGGTCGAGCAGCGAGCGCACGTCCGGCGGACCGCGAACGCGATCCTCACCAACCCGGACATGCTCCACATCGGGGTGCTGCCGCATCACGACCGCTGGGGCGACGTCCTGCACAACCTGCGCGTGGTCGTCGTCGACGAGGCGCACGTCTATCGCGGCGTGTTCGGCTCGCACGTCGGCAACGTCCTTCGCCGCCTCCGACGGCTGGCGCTCGCGTACGGCGCCGACCCTGTCTTCGTCCTCGCAACCGCGACGATCGCGAACGCTGGCGAGCTCGCGTCGGCGCTGACCGGGCTCGACGTCCGAGTCGTCACCACGGACACCTCGCCACGCGCGGAGCGGGACGTCGTGCTCTGGAACCCGGAGCTGCTCGACCCCGAGCTGGGGACGCGGGCGAGCCCGCTCGGTGACGCGAGCAAGCTGCTCGCAGGGTTGGTCGGCCGCGGTCTGCGGGTGATCTGCTTCACGAAGTCGCGCAAGGCGGCCGAGCTCGTCCACCGCTTCGCGAGCGACCGGCTCGACCCGGAGACAGCCCGTCGGCTCGCCCCGTACCGGGCCGGGTACACGCCGCAGCAGCGCCGTGACGTCGAGCGGCGGCTCGTCGAGGGCGAGCTGCTCGGCGTCACCGCGACCGATGCGCTCGAGCTGGGGATCGACATCGGTACGCTCGACTGCGCGATCTCCGTCGGCTTCCCGGGCACGATCGCGTCGCTTCGGCAGCAGTGGGGCCGCGCCGGACGCCGGTCGCGGGGCCTGGCGGTACTGGTCGCCAGCGAGGACGCGCTCGACCAGTTCTTCGTGGACGACCCGCCGGCCCTGCTGGAGCGAAACGCGGAGGCGGCGCTACTCGATCACGCGACCCCGCGGATCCTCGACGGCCATGTCCTCGCCGCCGCGTACGAGGGGCCGCTCACGGACGGCGACGCGGAGATTCTCGGCCCGGAGGCGCTCGAGCGCGCTGCCGTGCTACCCGAGCTGGAACGGACGCCCGCAGGCTACGTGTGGCGTGGTCGCGACACGCCCGCCGCGCGCATCTCTCTGCGCTCGGGTGATCCGACCGCCTTCCTGATCGTCGACGAGGAAGCCGGCTCGGTGCTGGGTAGCGCCGAGCAGGAGCGCGCCTTCTCCACCGTCCACGAGGGCGCCCTGTACCTTCACCTGGGCGACCAGTACGTGGTCACGGCGCTCGACCTCGAAACGCGGACTGCGCTCGTCCGGCCGGTCACGGTCGACTGGTACACGCAGGCGCGCAAGGAGACCTCGACCGAGATCACCCGGTCCCTCAGCACGCGTCGCGTGGCGGGCGTCGAGCTGCACCACGGGCGCATCACCGTGCGCGAGCAGGTGATCGGCTTCCAGCGAAAGGCGGTCGCGGACGGGAGCGTGATCGACGCCGCCCCGCTCGACCTGCCCGAGACGTCGTTCGAGACCGAGGGAGTCTGGTTCTCGCCCGCCGAGTGGCTGCTCGAGGGGATCGACACGATGCCGACGCTCGTCTCCGCTCTCCACGCCTCCGAGCACGCGCTGATCTCGCTGCTTCCCCTGTTCGCCATGTGTGACAGGTGGGACATCGGCGGGCTCTCCACGAACGTCCACGAGCAGACGGGTCTGCCGACGATCTTCGTCTACGAGGGTCACGCGGGCGGCGTGGGGATCACCGAGCGTGGGTTCGACTGCTTCGACCGGTGGGCGACCGATACCGCGCGGCTTCTCGAGCGCTGCCCGTGCCGCTCCGGCTGCCCTTCGTGCGTGCAGAGCCCGAAGTGCGGGAACCTCAACGAGCTCCTCGACAAGGCCGCCGCCCTGACCCTGCTCAGGCGAATGACGGACTAGCCCGCGATCGCCGAGAGCGCCAGCTCGACCGCCTCGGCGGGCGTCTTCGCGCGGGGCACGCCTTCGACCGCGTGGCCGCCGTCGAACACGACCACCGGCCGCCCCAGACGCATCGCGAAGCCGATCTCGGCGAGCGTGCCCCAGCTCCCGCCGATCGCGATCACGGCATCGCCGGAGGCCGCGACCGCAAGGTTTCGCGCATGGCCGATGCCCGTCACGATCACGTGGTCTGCCCACTCGTTCGCCTCCGTGTGCGACTCGCCGGGGACGATCGCGATCGTGGTCCCTCCCGTCTCCCGCGCGCCGCGGAGCGTCCACGCCATCACCTCGTCGAGCCCGCCGGTGATCACGACGCACCCGCGCTCGGCGAGCAGCCGCCCGACCTCCAGGGCCGCCTCCTCGTGGCCGCTTCCGCTCCCGATCACGGAGACCTGCGTGCGGCGGCCGGGCATGGACGAAGCAAAGCGCCGGGACCGGACGGGTCGGCCCCGGCGCAGCCGTCAGCGCCTCTCCGAGAGAGTCGCTAGGAGGCGTTCGCGCAGAACTCCCCGC
>DASSBV010000139.1:0-6892 GCA_035698545.1 Gaiella sp.
CCGGGATGGTGGCGCTCGTGGCGGCAGGGCTCGTGGGGATCCTGCTGACGGCCCGCCGGCGTCACACGATCGGCCTGCCGTAACCGCAGGCCGAGATCGGGGGCAGAGGACGGGGCGCGGCGGTGCCCCGTCCTCACGTGCACGTGCGTTTGAATAGCGTTGTGGGCAACGGGCTCGCCGCGCAGCTCCGCTGGCAGGCCGACGCGTGCGCCGCGCTCGGCTCGCCGTTCTACGCGACGATCCTCGAGCGCCTCGCAGAGGACGCCGAGGCGGGCGGCGTGACCGCACGTGTGCTCGCGGGGCACGAGAACGACCCGTTCGACTCGCTCCTGACGCTGCGGCTCCTCGGAGGCGTCCATCGCAGGGTGCTGGCCGGCCTCGAGCCCGGGCTCGCAGCGCACTACCCGAGCACAGGCGGGGACGGCGACGCCGAGGCGGCGATCGTGCCGCTCCTCGCCGGCCTCGCTGCCGAGACAGACGATCTCCAGGCGGGTCTGGCCCGGCCTCCCCAGACGAACGAGGTCGGGCGGGCGGCGGCGCTCGTCGGTGCACTGTGGCACCTCCAATCGATCCGCGCGCTGCCCATTCGGCTGTTCGAGATCGGCGCGAGCGCGGGTCTCAACCTCCTCGCAGATCGCTTCCGCTTCGAGACCGAAGGACACGTGACAGGCCCTCCGGAGTCGCCCGTGGTCTTCCGTGACGCCTGGCAGGGAGCAATCCCGAGCGCGGGATCGCAGCTCGAGATCGTCGAGCGGCGCGGCTGCGACCGCTCGCCGGTCGACCCCGCGAGCGATGACGGCGCGCTGACGCTCATGTCGTACGTCTGGCCTGACCAGGCAGAGCGACTCGACCGCCTGCGCGGCGCGCTCGCGATCGCACGCGAGGTCCCCGTGAGGGTCGTCCGCGAGAGCGCCGCCGAGTTCCTCGCCGCACTCGCCCCCGTCGAGGAGACGTGGACGGTCGTCTGGCATTCGGTGATGTGGATGTACCTGGACGGCGCGGAGCGCGAGACGGTGCTCGCGCAGCTCGAGCGCGCGGGCGCCGAGGCCGGTGAGCGATCGCCGCTCGCGCACGTCGCGCTCGAGGCGCCCGGTCTCACGCCCGAGTCGGGGACCGCGTTCGAAATCAGCGTGCGCACGTGGCCGGGCGGCGCCGAGCGAGTCTTCGGGCATGCGCCGGCGCACGGGCTGCCGGTCGACTGGGAGTGACGGTCAGGGTCTGAGGACGGCGCGCTTCGGTCCGGCGAGGAAGCCTGCGTCGACGAGCAGCTGCAACGCGTCCGTCTCGACGACGGGACGGCCGTCGAACCGCTCGACCGAGAGCCGACGCCCGCGGTCGGCTCGCACCCACGCGACAAGTGCATCGAGCGCCGATCGCAGCCATTCCGGGTCTGGCTCGCGAAGCGGGAGCAGGGAGCGCCCACCGCGCTCGACGTACAGCGCGGCCTCGCCCCCGAGCAGGACGACGTGCGCCCCGGCGACCCGGGCCGCTCGCGCCGCGGCGCGTCGAGGCCAGGGCAGCACGCCGCCGTACGGCTGCGCGGGATCGGCCGCGGCGAGCACGAGCGGCTCCTCGGCGTCGGCGTTGCGGAGCTCCCGCAGCCGCTCGACCGCGCCCGGGAGCGCGAACTGCGCACCACCGAGCCCCTCGACGAAGTAGCCGCGCCGGCAGGCGCCGACGGTCTCGAGCGCCCGCAGCTCGCCGTAGACCGCGCCGTAGCCCCCGGAGATCCCCTCCGCCCGGACGCCGTCGCGCGTGACGATCCCCTGCCGCTCGAGGAGCAGCTCCGCAAGCGGCCGGCGGTCGGCCGGCGGACCGCTCTGCGCGAACAGCCGTGAGGTGAGCGACCAGCGCCCCGCGGTTGCGACCTCCCCCGAGCCGCGGGTGCGAGAGAAGCGGCGCGGCCGCCGCTCGGCCGTCGGCACCCCGTAACGCCGCTTGGCGCGGAGCGGCGCCCATGCGTCGTTCGTCACCTCGCCCGCCCAGACGAGCTCCCACAGGGCGGGCAGCGCGTCGGCGCCGTCGAGCTCCGCGGCGGCGAGAAGATCCGTCCAGAACTCCGCGCTCCGCGCCAGCGCCGCCCGGAGCGCGTCGTGGACAGGCCCGGAGAGCGGCTCCCCGGCAGTCGGCGGCCCGAGGAGCGGCGCGTCCTCGCGGTAGTAGAGCGCCACCCGGTCGAGCCCCGCGCCGACCCAGACGGCCTCGCCCGAGGCGCAGATCTGGTCGAGCTGCGCGGCCTGGTACTGCGGGACACGCCGGGGCAGGATCTCGGCCTCCCACAACGCGACGGGTAAGGCGAGCCCCTGGAGCGGAACTAGTGCCTCGCGGAGCGAGGCACGGCGGTCGATCCCGTGCCAGCCTGGCAGGAAGCGGCCGAACGCGGCCTGCTCGGCGGGCTCGATCTCGCGTCGCAGCGTCGCGAGGGTCGCGCGGCGGATCCGGCGCAGGACGTCCGGGTCGCACCACTCGCGCTCGATGCCGCCCGGCCGGAGCTCGCCCCGGACGAGGAGGTCGCGCGCCTCGAGCCCGGCGAGGAGCGATTCGGCATCCACGGGCTCGAGCGCGTAGCGCCCGGCGAGCTGACCCGTCGTGAACGGCCCATGCGAGCGTGCGTAGCGCAGGGCAATGCGCTCGAGCGCGCCGTCGACCGGTTCGAGGAACGCCTCGGGAAGCCCGCCCGGCGGCATCACGCCGAACGCGTCACGGTAGAGGCCCGCGTCCTCGGCCGCGACGAGCGCGTCGGCGCCGCCGACCTGCGCGCGGAAGGCCCGCCGCTCGCGGACGAGCGTCTCGGCGAAACCGGCGTCGGCCTCCGCGTCCCGGAGCTCTCCGACGCGGCGCAGGAGGTCGTGCAGCTCATCGGCGTTGCGCGGGAGGGGCCGGAGCGACGCCTCGACGTCGGCGAGCGCGCCGGGGTCGACGAGGTCGCGCAGCTCCTCCTGACCGAGCAGCTCGCGCAGGAGGTCGCGGTCGAGCGACAGCGCCTGAGCGCGGCGCTCGGCCGCAGGGGTGTCGTCCTCGTACATGTAGGTCGCGATGTAGTCGAAGAGGAGCGACGAGGCCATCGGCGACGCCGACGGCGTCTCGAGCTCGACGAGGTCCAGCTCGCGCGAGCGGAGCCCGTGGAGGATGCCGCGCAGCGCGGGCAGGTCGAAGACGTCCTGGAGGCATTCGCGGTAGGTCTCGAGGATGATCGGGAAGGAGCCGTAGGGCCGCGCCACCTCGAGCAGGCTCTGCGCCTTGAGGCGTTGCTGCCAGAGCGGGGTCCGCTGCCCGGGCCGGCGCCGCGGGATCAGGAGCGCGCGCCCGGCGTTCTCGCGGAACCGCGACCCGAAGAGCGCGGTGCGGCCGACCTCCTGCACGACGAGGTCCTCGAGCTCCTCCGGCTCGACGAGGAGCTCGGAGAGCGAGGGCGGCACGTCCGCATCCGGGAAGTGGAGGGCGATCCCGTCGTCCGACCAGAGGGACTGCACCTCGAGCGTGAGCGTATCGCGCAGCTTCGCCTGGAGCGCCATCGCCCACGGCGCGTGGACGCGTCCGCCGAACGGCGTCAGCAGACAGACCCGCCAGTCGCCGATCTCGTCGCGGAAGCGCTCAACCACGATCGTCCGATCGGTGGGCAACGCGCTGAGGCGTTCCTGCTCGCGCAGGAACGCCAGAAGATTCCGTGCTGCCAGCTCGTCGAGGTGGTACTCACCGCGCAGCCGTTTCCTGGCACTTTCGTCAGAAAGTGCCGACAACGCTCGCGAGGCTTCGCCGATCTTCCGTCCGAGCTCGTACGGCCGCCCCACGCCCTCGCCCTTCCAAAACGGCACCGCGCCGGGGACGCCCGGAGCGGGCGAGACGAGCACCCGGTCGCGCGTGATCTCCTCGATCCGCCACGTGGAGGCGCCGAGCATGAACGTCTGGCCCTCGCGGGCCTCGTAGACCATCTCCTCGTCGAGCTCGCCGACGCGACCGCCGTCGCCGACCTGGAAGACGCCGTAGAGGCCCCGGTCGGGAATCGTCCCGGCGTTCGTCACCGCGAGGCGGCGCGCGCCCTGACGCCCGCGGATCACCCCGGCAGTGCGGTCCCAGACGATCCGCGGTCGCAGCTCCGCGAACTCGTCCGACGGGTAGCGGCCGGCGAGCATGTCGAGGACGTTCTCGAGCTGCCCGCGCGACAGGTCGGCGAAGGGATAGGCGCCACGCAGAAGCGCGTGCAGCTCGTCGACCGCGATCTCCTCCTCCGCCGAGATCGCGACCACCTGCTGCGCGAGCACGTCGAGCGGGTTTCGCGGAATCGCGGTCTCCTCGATCGCCCCCTCGCGCATCGCCTTCGCGACGACGGCGCACTCGAGCAGGTCGGCGCGGAACTTGGGGAAGATGCGGCCCTTCGAAACGGCGCCGAGCTCGTGGCCCGCCCGACCGACCCGCTGGAGCCCGCGGGCGACCGACTTGGGGCTCTCGACCTGGACGACGAGGTCGACGGCGCCCATGTCGATCCCCAGCTCGAGGCTCGACGTAGCGACGAGGCAGGGGATCCGCCCAGCTTTCAGATCTTCCTCGATCACCACCCGCTGCTCCCGGGCGAGCGAACCGTGGTGCGCGCGAGCAACTTCCTCCTCGGCCAGCTCGTTGATCCTGAGTGCCAGGCGCTCGGCGAGACGGCGGTTGTTGACGAAGACGATCGTCGAGCGATGGCCGCGGACGAGGTCGAGCAGGGCCGGGTAGATCGAGGGCCAGATCGAGTTCGAGCTTGCCTCGTACCCGGAATCCATCTCGACGCCGTCCTGCACCACCGGCTGCGGCAGCGTGTTTCTGGCGTTCAAATCCCGCATGTCCTCGACCGGGATCACGACCTCGAGATCGAGCTCCTTGCGCTGGCCAGCGTCGACGAGGGTGATCTCCCGATCCGTCCCCACGACGAAGCGGCCGATCTCCGCGAGCGGCCGCTGTGTCGCCGAGAGGCCGATCCGCTGGAACGGCTGCGACGCGACCCGCTCGAGCCGCTCGAGCGAGACGGCGAGATGGGCGCCGCGCTTCGTCCCCGCGACGGCGTGCACCTCGTCGAGGATCACAGTCTCGACGCTCCGCAGCATCTCGCGGCCCTGCGAGGTGAGGAGGAGGTAGAGCGACTCGGGCGTCGTGATCAGGACGTCGGGCGGCCGGCGGAGCATCCGCTGGCGGTCGCGCTGGGGCGTGTCTCCGGTTCGGACCCCGACAGCAAGCTCCGATCGGAGGCCGGCGAGCGGCCCACGAAGGTTCCGCTCGATGTCGTAGTTGAGCGCCTTCAGCGGCGAGACGTAGAGAAGGCGGAGCCCGTCGCCCGGGGTGTCGTTGAGGCTGTCGATCCCGTGCAGGAACGCAGCGAGCGTCTTGCCCGAGCCGGTCGGTGCCTGCACGAGCACGTGCGCGCCGGTCGCGATCGCCGGCCAGGCGAGCTCCTGCGCCGGGGTCGGTCCACTGAACGCGCGCCCGAACCAGGCTCTCGTCGCGGGTGAGAGCGAAGCGAGCGCGTCCATCCTGCGAGCGTAGCTCTCGCGTTTCGCGGCGGATGTACGGGCGGCCGTACGCTCGGATCCTGGCCGATGTCCTAGGCTCGTGTCCGACATGCCGGAGCTGCTGGCCGCCTACGACGCGCAGCTGCGCGACCGCATCCCCGACCCGCTGCCGACCGGCGTAACGGTCGAGCGGGATGGGCCGCTCGTCCGCTTCTTCGGCTTGTCAGGCCGCGGCTTCGTCGTCTATCGAGACCTCGGTGGGCTCGAAGGCGACGGGCTCGACGAGTTGATCGCGCGCCAGGTGCGGGCTTTCGCCGAGCGCGGCGAGCATTTCGAATGGAAGCTCCACGGGCACGATCGTCCCGAAGACCTCCCGCAGCGGCTGCGTGCGGCCGGTTTCGTCCCCGAGGAGATCGAGACGGTCGTGATCGCGCGCGTCGACGCGATAGCCGGGGAGGTGCAACTGCCCGAGGCGGTCTCGTTGCGGGAGGTCACGAGTCGCGGCGACTTCGAGCGGATCGCTGCGCTCGAAATGGCGGTCTGGGGTGACCATGACCAGCAGAGCTGGCTTGTCGACATGCTCGATTCCGAGCGCGCGGTCGATCCGGACGCAATCTCGATCGTCGTCGCCGAGGCCGGTGGAAAGGTCGTCTGCGCCGCGTGGATCCGGTTCGAGGGCAGGACCGAGTTCGCCACCCTCTGGGGAGGCGCGACCCTCCCGGAGTGGCGCCGGCGCGGCATCTACCGGGCGACCGTCGCCTGCCGGGCGAACCTCGCTGCCGAACGCGGCTTCCGCTATCTCGAGACGGACGCCTCGGACGACAGCCGTCCGATCCTCGAGCGTCTCGGCTTCCGCGCGGTGACGACGACCACGCCGTACGTGTGGTCGCCCGAGGTGGCTCCGACGGACTGACCCGTCGCTGCGATCGTCAGGCGGACCAGGGGTCGAGCCAGGGCACGCCGACGCGCTCGAAGGGGCCCGGGTCACGGGTGACGACGGTGAGCCCGTGCCGTCGGTACTCGCTCGCAACCATCGCGATTGCGTACGATCGAGCCATGGCTCCGCCCGCTCGCCTCCACTTCACCGGCGACGACGAGGCGGACGCGCTCATTGCGCGCGACCCGCTCGCGCTCCTCATCGGATTCGCGCTCGACCAGCAGGTCACCGTGCCGACGGCCTTCGGCGGCCCGCTCAAGCTCCAGCAGCGGCTCGGCACGCTCGACGCCGCGGCGATCGCCGCAATGGATCCGGGCCGGCTCGAGGAGATCTTCCGCGAGCGTCCGGCGATCCACCGCTTCCCCGGCTCGATGGCGAAGCGAGTCCAGGCACTGTGCGCGCTCGTCGCGGACGAGTACGACGGCGACGCGTCGCGACTGTGGAGCGAGGCGAGCGACGCGAAGGACCTCGA
>DASSBV010000140.1:0-3957 GCA_035698545.1 Gaiella sp.
CTTCGGCGGGCCGACGAACGCGCTCGGCGTGAGCATCCTGAACGACACGCAGCTCTTCAACTTCCCGCGCGCGTGGGCCGGAATCGTGCTGGCAAGTGCCTTCGGAATCGTGTTCTATGGAGCCGTCGCCCTCGTGGAGCGGCTGACGACGAGCTGGCACTCGTCGTCACGCGGTTTCCGCGGGGAGTGACGGGATTTCGCAATGGGGACACGAACCGGAGGAGGAGGACGTTGAGGCGGAAGCGGATCGGGTTCGCCGCAGCAGCGGTCGCATGTGCAGCGCTCGCCGCGTGGGTCGCGGTCGCGACGGCCGCACCGGCCAAGCCGGCGGCGACGAAGGTGACCCTGCAGCTGAAGTGGGTGACGCAGGCGCAGTTCGCGGGCTACTACGCGGCGCTCGAGAAGGGCTACTACGACAAGGAAGGGCTCGACGTCACGATCAAGGTCGGGGGGCCGAGCATCACGCCCGAGACCGTCGTGGCGGGCAAGGCGGCGGAGTTCGGCCTCGACTGGCTGCCGAACCTCTTCGCCACGAGGGAGAAGGGGTCGAACCTCGTCTCGATCGCGCAGGTCTTCGCCCGCTCGGGGATGACCGAGCTGACCTGGAAGTCGAGCGGGATCAACACGATCAAGAAGATGCGCGGCAAGAAGGTCGGGGTCTGGTGCTGCGGGAACGAGCCCGAGCTGTTCGCGGCGCTCCAGAAGAACGGCATCGACCACTCCGACTCGAGCGACGTGACGATCGTCAACCAGCCGTTCGACATGCAGCTCTTCCTGAAGAACCAGGTCGACGCCGCGGCGGCGATGACGTACAACGAGCTCGCCCAGGTGCTCGAGACGAAGAATCCGAAGACCGGGAAGCTCTACACGCTCAAGGACCTGAACGTCTTCAAGATGGCGAGCCCGTCGGTCGGGACGGGGATGCTCGAGGACAACATCTTCGTGCGCTCCGACTGGATCGCGGACAAGACGAATCAGGACACGGCGGTGAAGTTCCTCAAAGCCTCCTTCGAGGGCTGGATCTACTGCCGTGACCACAGGCAGGAGTGCGTGAACTTCGTGCTGAAGAACGGCTCGCTGCTCGGCCGCGGCCACCAGACCTGGCAGATGAACGAGATCAACGCGCTCGTCTGGCCGAATCCGCGCGGCATCGGGCTGCCTCCGGCCGGCACGGTCGCGCAGACAGCCAACATCGCGAAGACCTACGGCGTGATCAAGAAGGCACCGAAGGGCGCGACGAACTACACGTACGCCGCGAAGGCAGTCGCCCAGCTCAAGAAGTCGGGCGTCGACGTGAACGGGACGAAGTGGAAGAAGGCGACCGTGAAGGTGACGGTGGGCGGCAAGTAGCCCTCCGGAGGAAGCGACCGAGGAAGGGAGATCCGCGATGTCCGTGTTGATCAAGGGCGGCCGTGTCGTGACGGCGACCGACGACTACGTCGGCGACGTCTTCGTGGACGGCGAGCGGATCTCCCTTCTCGGCGAAGACCTCGACGTCACGGCCGACACGACGATCGACGCGTCCGGCAAGCTCGTCCTGCCGGGGCTCGTCGACCCGCACACGCACCTCGACATGCCGTTCGGCGGGACGACGACGATCGACGACGTGCAATCGGGCCAGACGGCCGCGGCGTTCGGCGGTACGACCTGCCATGTCGACTTCTGCATCCAGCCGCAGGGCTGGACCTTCGCGGCCGCGCTCGACGAGTGGCGCTCGAAGGCGAACGGCAAGCAGGTGATCGACATGGGCTACCACATCGCGATCACCGATCTCTCCGATCCGGAGAGGCTCGAGGAGCTCGCGACACTGCCTGAGCAGGGCGTCACCTCGTACAAGCTGTTCATGGCCTACAAGGGCGCCCTCCAGGTCGACGACGAGACGCTCTTCAAGAGCATGGAGGTCGCGGCCGCCTCGGGTGCGCTCGTGATGGTGCACGCGGAGAACGGCGACGCGATCGACGTGCTCGTGAAGCAGGCGCTCGCGGCAGGGAACACCGCGCCGCACTACCACGCGCTGACACGCCCGCCCGAGACCGAGGGCGAGGCGACGAACCGCGCGATCCAACTCGCCCGTGTCGCCGGCTGCGCTCTCTACGTCGTGCACGTCTCGTGCAAGGAGTCGGTCGAGCCGATCGCCCTCGCCCGCGAGAAGGGCTGGGACGTCTGGGGCGAGACCTGCACGCAGTACTTCTTCGTCGACCAGACGTTCCTCGAGCGCCCCGACTTCGAGGGCGCGAAGTACGTCTACACCCCTCCGCCGCGCGCGAAGGAGAACCAGGGCGTCCTCTGGAACGCGGTGCGCACGGACGTCCTCTCGGCGGTCTCGACCGACCACTGCGCCTTCCTGTGGGACGGCCAGAAATCGATGGGCAAGGACGACTTCTCGAAGATTCCGAACGGGGGGCCCGGGCTCGAGAACCGGCTCCACATGATCCACCACTTTGGCGTCGGCGAGGGCCGCATCACCCTCAACCGGATGGTCGAGCTCCTCTCGACGAACCCGGCGAAGCTGTTCGGTCTGTATCCCCGCAAGGGGACGATTGCGCCCGGGTCCGACGCAGACCTCGTGATTTTCGACCCGGTGAAGCGCAAGACGATCACCGCCGCCGACCAGCACTCGAAGACGGACTACAACCTCTACGAGGGCACCGAGGTCACCGGCGACGTCGAGACGGTGCTGATCCGCGGGACGGTCGTCGTCGACGACGGAGAGCTCCGGGTCGAGCCCGGGTTCGGCGAGTTCGTCGCCCGCGCGAAGTTCGGCGAGGAGCTTCGGCCGGCCGTGACGCGCGCCTAACGACGTCAACTCGGAGGGCTGACGATCCTCCACGTCACCAACGGCGAGAGCACGGCCGGGACGCTGCGGCGCACGACACTCGGCGGCTGGGTGCTGCCATGGCAGGACGTCCTTCACGCGGGGCCGGTGCCCGCGGAGCCACGGCCGCAGCTCCTGGAACGGCGCGCAGCGTTTCTCTCCGAGTGCGGATGGGGAACCGCTCCGGCGATGCTCGCCTCGCTCCAGGACCGGGACGAGCAGCTGCGACGCGCGTTCGCCGACGGGACGGAGGTCGTCCTCTGGTTCGAGCACGACCTGTACGACCAGCTGCAGCTCGTCGACGTCCTCGCTGTCGCCCATGAGCTCGGCGCCGCGCCGAGCGCGATCGTCGTCGACTCGTTCCCCGGGAGGCCGTCGTTCCGCGGGCTCGGCGAGCTGACCTCCGAGGAGCTCGAGACGCTCTGGCCCGTCCGCCGGACGGTCAGCGGCGAGGCGCTGGAAACGGCTGCCGCGGTCTGGGACGCGTTCCGGGCGCCCGAGCCGGGCGCGCTCGCCGGGTGGGCCGTGCCGGGCACGGCGGCGCTGCCGCTCCTCGCGCCGGCGCTACGGCGTCTCCTCGAGGAGCTTCCGGCTCCCGGCGACGGGCTCTCGACGACCGAGCGAACGACGCTCCTGGTGATCGCAGACGGCGTGTCGGCCCCGGCCGCCGCGTTCGTCGCCGCGCAGAACCTCGAGCCCGCACCGTTCCTCGGCGACACCTGGTCCTACCGGTCGCTTGCGGAGCTCGGCCGTGGACCGGCGCGCCTCGTCGAGACGGAGGCCGGCGCCGAGCTCCCGACGCCTCCACCGCTCGGCGACGGACCCGCGTTCGCCGGGCTCTCGCTTCGCCTCACGTCGAGGGGCGAGCGAGTGCTCCGGGGAGAGGACGACCGCGTCGAGCTCCTCGGCATCGACCGCTGGGTCGGCGGCACGCACGTCGTCACGGATGCCGTCTGGCGCTGGGACCCCGCTGCAGGGCAGCTCGTCGCGCCCTGAGCATCAGGGAACGAGCACGAGCTTCGTCGCCTCCCCGGCGGCCTGGCGGCGCCATGCGTCGGCGACGTCGGTAAGCGGAACACGCTCCACGTCGAGTTGGATCTCGCCCGCGAGCGCGTGCCGGACGAGCCGCGGGTAGTGCTCCG
>DASSBV010000141.1:0-13319 GCA_035698545.1 Gaiella sp.
GTACATGGGCATCACCGCGGCGGCCTCCCCGAGCGAGCGTCCGTCCAGCGCGCGACACAAGGTGAGCGCCGCGGCGAGCCCGTCGCCCGTGACGTGCCCGTCGAGCACGATCAGGTGCCCGGACTGCTCTCCGCCGAGGACGCCGCCCTCGGCGCGCAGCGCCTCGAGGACGTAGCGGTCGCCGACGTCGGTCGTCACCACTCGAATGCCGTGCTCGTCCATCAGCCGATGGAAGCCGAGGTTCGTCATCGTCGTGACGACGACGAGCTCTGGATCGAGCGCGAGCGCGCAGATCGCGAGGATCTGATCGCCGTCCAGCGGCTGCCCCGAGGCGTCCACCGCCAGCATCCGGTCGCCGTCGCCGTCGAAGGCGATCCCGAGGTCGTACGAGCCTGCCCGAACCGTCGAGCGGAGGAGCGAGAGGTCGGTCGCCCCGCAGCCCTCGTTGATGTTCGACCCGTCCGGATCGCTCGCGATCGGCGTCACGTCCGCGCCGAGCCGCTCGAACACAGCCGGGGCGATGCCCGAGTAGGCGCCGTTCGCACAATCCACGGCGATCCGCAGCCCGGCGAGGCTCGAGCCGAAGTGCTCGACGACGTGATCGACGTACCCGGCCGCCGCATCTTCCGCGCGCTCGACCGAACCGCCGCCCGGCCCGGGCGTGTCCATCAGCGCCTCGATCTCGAGCTCGTCGTCGTCCGTGAGCTTGTGACCCTCGCGGTCGAAGACCTTCACTCCGTTGTATTCGGGCGGATTGTGCGAGGCGGAGACCACGAGGCCGAGGTCCTGTGCGAGCAGCGCGACGGCGGGCGTCGGCAGGACTCCCGCAAGGACGGCCGTCCCGCCGGCGTCGACGATCCCGCGGGCAAGCGCCGTCTCGAGCTCAGGGCCCGAGCCGCGCGTGTCACGACCCACCAGCACGCGCCCGCGACCCGACCAGAGCGTGACCGCTCGACCGAGGCGCTCGACCAGCTGTGGGGTCAGCGTCTCGCCGACGACGCCGCGCACGCCATCCGTGCCGAACCAGCTTCGCCGGCGGGCTCCCGCTCCTGCGAGCCGCCCATCCGGCTGTAGGCCCCGAGTCTTCCTCAACGACGTTCTCCCCACCGACCCACAGTGGTTGGTCGAGACGCTTCCCGCAAGGGAAGCGCCTAACGCTTGCTGAACTGAGGCGCCTTGCGCGCCTTGTGCAGGCCGGCCTTCTTGCGCTCGACCTTGCGGGCGTCCCGCGTGAGGAACCCTTGCCGCTTGAGCGGCACGCGAAGCTCCGGATCGGCCTCGACGAGGGCGCGCGCGATCCCGTGCCGAACGGCGCCTGCCTGCCCGCTGATGCCACCGCCGTGCACCCGGACGCGGAGGTCGTAGCGCCCCTCTGCCTCCGCGACCTTGAGCGGCGCGAGCGCGAGCGTCCGCTGGGACGCGCGGGGGAAGTACTCCTCCATCGTGCGGCCGTTGATCCACGTGCCGCCGTCACCGGGCCGCAGGATCACGCGCGCGACTGACGTCTTGCGCTTCCCGGTACCGCGATACGTTGCGAGTTCGGCCATTGGCTGAGAGTGTCGTGACAGGCTTCAGCCTGTTACCGACTCAGGTTCAACTCCTTCGGCGCCTGGGCGGAATGCGGGTGCTCGGGGCCAGCGTAGACCTTGAGCTTCCTGAGCTGGGCGGCTGCGAGGCGGTTCTTGGGGAGCATCCCCTTGACGGCCTTGCGGATCACCTCGGTCGGCCGGCGCTCGAGCTGCTCGCGGAGGGTGCGCTCCTTGAGGCCGCCCGGGTACCCGGAGTGCCTGCGCACCATCTTCTCGTCGAGCTTCTTGCCGGTCACGTGGATCTTCTCCGCGTTGACGACGACGACGAAGTCCCCGGTGTCCACGTGCGGCGTGTAGGCGGGCTTGCCCTTGCCGCGCAGCGTGTCCGCGATCACGGTCGCGAGACGCCCCAGGGTCTTGCCCTCGGCATCCACGACGTACCAGTCGCGCTGGATCTCGCCCGGCTTGGCGGTGTAGGTCGTCATCGCTCGGAAAGAGGGCGATCACGTCGACCGCCGGCGGCGGAGTGTAGCAGCCGGGGCCCGCGCCATTGACTTCGTTGGGCCGGCCTCGTGGGGGAACCCTGGGTTCCCTCACGTCCTCAGACGGCGATCTCGGCGGCCACCTCGCGCGGGGCTGCCTCGTCCTCGAGCTCGTGCCGCGCGCGGACGTCCAGGTACACGAACGTCGTGACGAGCGCCACGAACGGCAAGGCAAACGCGTAGACGACGCCGGCCACGAGGTTGAGGAGCGCCAGCGACGAGTTCGACGCGAAGATCAGGAGTGTGCCCAGCAGTGGGCCGGCGACGAGCGCGATCACGGTGCTGAGCCCGACGAGCGAGCCGACCCGAATCCAGTGCCTGCGGACGAGCCCCCCGCTCCGGCGGAGCGCGGCCCGACCCGAGAGGTCCTCGAGCTCCACGACGGGTGCGAGCAGCGACCAGCGCACGGCGAGCCAGATCGCGATGGGGATCAGGAACCCGGTCGTGGTCAGCGCGACCCAGATCACGGAGACGATCGCGATCGTGGCGAGCAGCGGGCGAAGCCGGCGGAGCGCGAAGCGGTAGGCCTCCTTCGCACCGACCCTTCGCCCCTCGTCCAGCTCGACGAGCGCCCGCGCGGTTGCCGTCTGCACGACGCCGAACGCGCCGAGCGTGAGCAGCAGGCCGATCACCAGCGCCAGATAGGTCACGAGGCCCGCGAGATCGCCGGTGACGCTGCCGAAGGCGTCCGCGAGCCGGAGGAGGAGCCACTGGAGCACCGTGATCGCCACGACCACCGGGATGAGCAGGAGACCGAGGCCAAGGAACAGCCGCAGGTGACCGACGTACATCCGCGCCGACGCCGAGAGGATCTGACCCCAGGCGCGCCGGCGGGCGACGCGGAACGGGGCGACCGGTGTCCAGGTCGCCTTGACGATCGCGAAGACCAGCAGCGCGACGAGGAGGCCGAGCACGAGCAACGTGGCGCCGGGGTTCCGCAGAAGCTTGATCAGCGCCGAGGAGCCACGCTCGACGCTCGTGCAAAAGAAGTCGGTCGCGCCGGTGCCGAGCAGCCCGCCCGTCGGGACGGCGTAGCTGCGGTCGCGCCAGCCGTCCGCCCATTCGAGCGGCGTCGTCCACTGCGTCTTCATGTTCGGTCCGGTCGGCCCGTTGAAGAACGCCTGTTGCAGCTCCCCCCAGCGCCCTTCGAACGTGATCCAGGGGTAGGCGGACGCCGCGGCCTGCGGATTGCTCGGAATCGTCTGCACGTCCGGCCGGATCTCGGTGTGCGGCCCGCGCGTGTCATCGCACCCGACCCCGGCGTCGGCGGAGCTGCCGATGTACAGCGCCTCGGTGTACTTGTTCGCGTGTGACCCCGCCGCTGGGTAGACGACGGGGTGGGTGGTGTCGACGAGCTCGAGCTTCTCGTCGTCCCAGGCCGCCCGCTCGGCTCCCTCGTGCGAGCTGTAGCCGACCTCCGTCGGCTCGGCGGCCTGGAGCGCGTCCGACGCGTCGTCTGCGTCGAAGACGACCTGGATCATCTCCCAGTCGCCCTCGTGCTTGTTGTTGAAGTCGTTGAAGGCGTAGAAGAACCAGTACTGAAGCGCGAGCTTGCCAGGCGCGCCCGGGTCGGTCGCCACGTGGGCGTAGACGGTTGGGGGCGATCCCTTCTCCAGTCTGCGCGCCCATTTCTCGTAATCGCACCCGGGGTCGAGCGCGCTCCCCGGAAAGTCGAGGTGGTACTCGAACAGGCCCGCGAGGTCGTTGGCGCTCGGCCCGATCTTGACCAGGTCGGTCGCATTCCACGGCCCACGCAGAGCGACCGTCGGGTCGCCGAAGAGGCGGTCGACGTCCATCGGACGGTACGGCTCGCCCGGCCCGCATTCCTCGGTCTGCTCCACGAGCCGAACCACCGGCGCGTACTTCGCCGCGAGGTCCTGCTCCGCGTCGGCGAGCGCCGAAGAGACGGAGACAGAGGCGCACAGCCCGACGAGCGCCAGGCCGGTGACGAGACGGCGAACCACCAGCCGAGCCTACGAGGCCCCACGGACATCCCACGCGCTGCGGGCGTCGCCGTCCTCTAGATGGTTGATCGGGAATTGGCGTGACGTCCGGGGGCTTCCCAGACCAAGCCGGGCGGCGTGATCGTCCACGGCGCGTACTGGTAGTACGTGTCGTGGACGAGTACGTCGATCCGGCGCAGCGTCTGGGGTGTCATCCGGTTCGCGCTGATTCCCGATCAACCATCTAGTATCGGGGCGACGAACCGGGGAGCTCGGGCGACCGGGCTGAGAGGGCGGCTGAGGCGCCGCCGACCCGCAGAACCTGACCTGGGTAATGCCAGCGGAGGAACGGACGTGGTGGAGCTCGACGTTGTGGTCGTCGCCTCGGGGCCGGGGCCCGACGTTGCGGTGCCGCTCGCGCGCACGGTGGTCGCGGCGGACGGCGGCCTGCTCCGGGCGCGGGCACTGGGTCTCGCGGTCGACGTCGTCGTCGGCGACCTCGACTCCGCGACCCCCGAGGCGCTCGCGGAGGCCGAGTCGACGGGCGCGCGCATCGTCCGGCACCCGCAGGCGAAGGACGCGACCGACCTCGAGCTCGCGCTCGACGAGGCCATCGCTCTCGGCGCCTCCCGCGTGCTGGTCGTCGCGAGCGCCGAGGGGCGGCTCGACCACCTGCTCGGCTCGCTGCTTCTCCTCGCGGCCGAGCGGTACGCAGCGCTCGAGCTCGACGCGCTCGTCGGCGAGGCGCTCGTCCACGTCGTCCGCGACGAGCGACGGCTCGAGGGCAGCGCGGGCGAGCTGCTGACGCTCGTGCCGCTCGGCGGCCCTGCCGAGGGCGTCGCGACCGAGGGCCTCGAATACCCGCTCGCAGGAGAGACCCTCGCGCCCGGCACCACACGAGGCGTCTCGAACGTCTTCCTCGCCAAGATCGCGACCGTCCGCGTCGGCGCCGGCACGGTGCTCGCCATCCGACCCGCGCCCGAGAAAGGCAGCTTGTGGTGAATCACCACAAGCGTTGCCTGCGGCGGCGGTGGTGGTGGCCCGCGGTCGCGCTCGCGGTCCTGATTGCCGTGCTGTGCGCGGGGTGCGGCGGAGGCGGCTCGACACCGGACGAGGTCGTGCTCGTGACGCACGACTCGTTCGCGATCTCGAAGGACGTGAAAGCCGCCTTCGAGCAGGAGAGCGGCCTCGAGCTGCGGATCCTCCAGGGAGGAGACGCGAACGAGATGCTGAACCGCGCGCTCCTGACCGCGGGAGATCCGCAGGGGGACGCGATCTTCGGGCTCGACGACAGCGTTCTCTCGCGTGCGCTCGACGGCGACCTGCTCGAGGAGTACCGGTCCCCCGAGCTTTCGACGGTCGAGCCGGACTTCTCCTCGCCCGACCCGCACGTCACCCCGATCGACCACGGCGAGGTGTGCCTCAACGTCGACCGCGGCTGGTTCGCGTCCCATCGCATCTCCCCGCCTCGCAAGCTCGCCGACCTCGTCCTCAGCCGGTACCGGAACCTGCTCGTCGTCGAGAACCCCGCGACCTCGTCACCCGGGCTTGCCTTCCTCCTTGCGACCATCGCGACGTACGGCGACCGGTGGGAGGGGTACTGGCGCGCATTGCGGGCGAACGGCGTCCTTGCAGTCGACGGCTGGGAAGAGGCGTACACGCAGCAGTTCTCGGGTGCCTCGGGCAGCCCCGGGAAGCGGCCGATCGTCGTCTCGTACGCGTCGAGCCCCGCCGCCGAGGTGATCTTCGCCTCGAAGCCGCCTGCCACTGCGCCGACCGCCGCGGTCGAGGACGGCTGCTACCGGCAGGTCGAGTACGCGGGCGTGCTGCGCGGCGCCAAGAACGAGGACGGGGCGAAGAAGCTGATCGACTTCATGCTGTCGCGGCGCTTCCAGGCGGACGTGCCGGGCTCCATGTTCGTGTACCCGGTGCGGGCGGGGGTTCCGCTGCCCGAGGCGTTCGTAAAGCACGCGCTCGTCCCGAAGGATCCTCTCTCCCTGCCCGCGGCCGAGATCGACGCGAACCGCGACCGCTGGCTCGCCGCGTGGACCGACATCGTCGTGCGCTGAGCTCGCTGCGGAGCGATGCTTCGTCGGCCGGGCGTGATGGGCGTGTGCGATGCAAGGACGCAGGGAGCCCCGATATGAAGCCAGATCGGGGCGACCGAGGACGCGACAGCGTGCCTGCCCAGCACGTCCCGACGGCACAAGTCCTCGCCCCGCAGCGAGCTCACTCCCTGGCGCAGCGCGCGGCGCGGGCGGCCACGGTCGCGATCCCCGTCGCGTTTCTCGCCCTGTTCTTCGCGTGGCCGCTCCTCGCGATCCTGCGCCGGAGCCTCGTGGTCGACGGGGCGCTCGACGTCCCACTCGACGTCCTCACCGCCTCCACGACCCGGGAGATCGCCTGGTTCACGCTCTGGCAGGCGACGGTCTCGACCGTCTTGACGCTGCTGGCCGGCCTGCCGCTCGCGTGGGCGCTCTCGCGCTTCTCGTTCCGGGGGCGCTCGCTCGTGGAGGCACTCGTGCTCGTCCCCTTCGTGCTTCCCACGGTCGTGGTCGCCACGGCGTTCGTCGCCCTGCTGCCGGACGGGATGGAGCATTCGGTTTGGGCGATCCTCCTCGCGCACGTCTTTTTCAACGTCGCGGTGGTGGTGCGCATCGTGGGCGCCTACTGGGGCGCGCTCGACGCACGGCTCTGGGATGCGGCGGCGACGCTCGGCGCGGGCCCGGCTCAGCGGCAGCTCCGGCTCACCCTGCCACTGCTCGCGCCTGCGCTCGCCTCCGCTGCGTCGATCGCGTTTCTCTTCTGCTTCACGTCGTTCGGCGTGATCGTCGTGCTCGGCGGGATTCGCTACGCGACGCTCGAGACCGAGATCTACAACCAGGCGGCGCGGCTCTTCGACCTGCGCACAGCGGCCGCGCTCGCGCTGCTCCAGCTCGCCGCGGTCGCCGCGGTGGTCACCGTCTCCGGGGTGCTCGAGCGACGGCTCGGCGGGGCGCGACGCGCGGGTCGCCGGCCGCCGAGGCCGCGCCACGGAGAGCGCCTCACGGTGGCCGCGGTGGTCGCCGTCTCGCTCGGGCTCCTCGCGCTTCCTCCGCTCGCGCTCGTCGTCCGGTCGCTCCAGGTGTCCGGCGGCTATGGGCTTCGGCACTTCGCCTCGCTCTTCGACACGACGCCGGCCTTGCTCGTCTCGCCGTGGCACGCCATTCTCAACTCGCTCGTCTTCGCGACCGCCGCGACCGCGATCGCGCTCGGCGTCGGCGTGCCGGCGGCGATTGCGGTCGCGAGCGGCAGCCGAGGGCTCGACGTGACGCTGATGCTGCCCCTCGGGGCGTCGGCGGCGATGCTCGGCTTCGGGTTCCTCCTCGCGTTCGACCGCGCGCCGCTCGACCTCCGCTCCTCGCTCGTGATCGTCCCGCTCGCGCAGGCGCTGGTCGCGACGCCGTTCGTGGTCCGCTCGCTCGTGCCCGCCCTCCGCGCCCGAGATCCGAGGCTTCCCGAGGCGGCGGCGGCCCTCGGTGCGACCCCGTCGCAGGTGCGACGCGAGATCGAGCTTCCACTCATCGCTCGGCCGCTGGCCGTCGCAGCGGGGCTCGCGTTTGCAGTGGCGCTCGGTGAGTTCGGCGCAACGGTCTTCGTCTTCCGCGCCGACTGGCCGACGGTCCCGGTTGCGATCTTCCGCTTCCTCGGGCGGCCGGGCGCCGACAACGTCGGCACCGCCATGGCGCTGTGCGTCGTGCTGATGGCGCTCGTCGTCTTGGCCTCGCTCCTTTCGCAGCGGGGGCTCGGAAGGAGTGCGCGATGAGGCTCGCGCTCGAGCACATCGACGTCACGATGGACGGCGTCTCGATCGTCGACGACGTGTCGTTCGAGGTGGCGTCCGGCGAGCGCCTCGCGCTACTCGGGCCGAGCGGCGCCGGCAAGTCGACGCTCCTGCGCATCCTCGCGGGGCTCGAACGGCCGTCCGACGGGCATGTGCTCGCCGACGGCGGCGACGTCACCGCCCTGCCCGCCCACCGCCGCAGGATCGGGCTCGTGTTCCAGGACGCCTCGCTCTTTCCCCATCGAACGGTCGCCGAGAACGTCGGCTTCGGCCCCAAGGTGGCGGGGCTCCCGCGCGCGGAGCAGACAGCGCGGGTCGAGGAGGCGCTCGCGCTCGTGGGACTGGCCCATGCCGCGGACCGCGACGTCACGACACTCTCGGGCGGCGAGGCGCAACGGATCGCCCTCGCGCGGGCGCTCGCACCGCGACCCTCCGCGCTGCTGCTGGACGAGCCCCTCGGCGCGCTCGACGGCCCGCTTCGCCTACGACTCCAGGAGGACCTGCGCGAGCTCTTCGAGCGCCTCTCGTTGACCGTCGTGCACGTGACCCACGACGTCGGCGAGGCATTCGCGCTCGGTGACCGCGTCGCGATCCTCCGCGCAGGAAAGGTCGCCCAGATCGCGCGACCCGACGAGCTGTGGGCGAGCCCCGCCGACGACTGGGTCGCGCGCTTCCTCGGGATGCGGAACGTCACGCGCGACGGCGGCCGCGCAACGGTGACCCGACCCGATGCCGTTCGGATCGGCCCCGGGACGGGCGCGACGGTGGTCGCCGCCAACCGCGAAGGGCCGGTCGTCCGCCTCCGGGTCCGCCGCGACGACGGCCTCGAGCTCGATGCGGTGTCGCTCGGGGAGGCGCCCGAGCCCGGTGACGTGGTCGCCGTCGAGATCGACCCGGCGGGGGTGCTCGAGATGCCGGTCTGGCGAGACGGCGTCTAGCAAGCGCCCGAGAGAGGCGCGCGGCTCACTCCCACTCGATCGTCGCCGGCGGCTTGGAGGACAGGTCGAGCGCGACGCGGTTGACGCCGGGCACCTCGTTGACGATCCGGCTCGAGATCGTGTCGAGCAGCTCGTACGGGAGCCTTGCCCAGTCGGCGGTCATCGCGTCCTCCGAGGTCACCGCCCGGATCACCACCGGATAGGCATACGTCCGCTCGTCGCCCTGGACGCCCACCGAGCGGATCGCGGGCAGCACGGCGAAGCACTGCCACAGCTCGCGGTAGAGGTCGGCGCGGCGGATCTCCTCGAGCAGGATCGCGTCGGCGTGTCGCAGGAGCGCCAACCGCTCCTCGGTCACGTCGCCGATGATCCTGATCGCGAGGCCGGGGCCCGGGAAAGGGTGCCGCCAGACCATCCGCTCGGGAAGCCCCAGCTGCTCGCCCACGCGCCGCACCTCGTCCTTGAACAGCGACCGGAGCGGCTCGACGAGCTCCATGCGCATGTCCGGCGGGAGCCCGCCGACGTTGTGGTGCGACTTGATCTTCGCCGCAACCCCGACGTCGCCGCCCGACTCGATCACGTCGGAGTAGAGCGTCCCTTGCACGAGGAACCGGACGTCTCCGAGCGTCCGTGCCTCCTCCTCGAAGACGCGGATGAACTCCTCGCCGACGATCCGGCGCTTCTCCTCGGGCTCGGAGACACCGGCGAGCCTGGCGAGGAACCGCTCGCGCGCCTCGACGTGGACGAGCGGGACGTGGAAGTGCGAGCCGAACGTCTCGACCACCTGCTCGGCCTCGTTCTCGCGGAGCAGGCCGTGGTCGACGAAGACGCAGGTCAGCTGGTCGCCGACCGCCTTGTGCACGAGAAGCGCAGCGACCGCGGAGTCGACGCCCCCGGAGAGGCCGCAGATCACCTTCTCCGACCCGACCTGCGCGCGGATCCGCTCGACCTGCTCCTCGATCACCGCGGCCGGCGTCCACGACGGCGGCGCGCCCGCGACCTCGTAGAGGAAGCTCTCCAGGATCCGCTGCCCCTGCGGCGTGTGCACGACCTCGGGGTGGAACTGGACGGCGTAGAGCGCACGCTCCGGGTCCTCGAAGGCCGCGATCGGGGTCGTCTCCGACGAGGCCGTCACCTGCGCCCCGGGAGGGGCCGCGGTGACGGAGTCGCGGTGGCTCATCCAGACGACCTGGTCGGGCTGGAGGTCGCGGAACAGCGCGCCGGCCGAGGAGAGCTCGACGTCGGCCTTGCCGAACTCCGACACCTCGTTCGACTCGACGGTGCCGCCGAGCTCCCGGGCCATCAGCTGCATCCCGTAACAGATGCCGAGCGTCGGAACGCCGAGCTCGAAGATCGCCGGGTCGGCGAGTGGGGCGCCCTCGGCGTAGACCGAGGAGGGACCGCCCGAGAGGAGGAGCGCGAGCGGCTGCCGGGCACGGATCTCCTCGGCGGTCAGCCGGTGCGAGACCAGCTCGGAATAGACACGCGCCTCGCGCACCCGCCGCGCGATCAGCTGGCTGTACTGGCCGCCGAAGTCCAGGACGAGCACCGGGCGCTCCTGCGCGGAGGGCTCCGGCGGAAACGGAGTCGGTGCCAGGCTGAAGCCTGGCACCGACGCTGCTTTCTTCTCAGCCTCGGCGATAGTTCGGCGCGTCCTTCGTGATCGTCACGTCGTGTGGATGGCTCTCGCGGAGGCCGGCGCCGGTGATGCGGACGAAGCGCGCCCGCTTCAGATCCTCGAGGGTCGGCGCGCCGCAGTAGCCCATCGCCTGCCGGAGCCCGCCGACGAGCTGGTGCACGATCGGCCCGAGCGGCCCCTTGTACGCGACGCGGCCTTCGATTCCCTCCGGGATGAGCTCCGCGACGTCCTCGACGTCACCCTGGAAGTAGCGGTCCTTCGAGAACGAGCGCGCCTTCATCGCGCCGAGCGAGCCCATCCCGCGGTACTCCTTGAACCGCTCGCCCTGCACGACGAGCACGTTTCCGGGCGACTCGTCCGTGCCTGCGAGCATCGAGCCGAGCATGACCGTGTCCGCGCCGGCGGCGATCGCCTTCGCGACGTCGCCCGACGACGTGAGCCCGCCGTCGGCGATCAGGGGCACGCCCTCGTCGGCGGCCAGCTCGGCGCAGTCGTAGATCGCCGTGATCTGGGGCACGCCGACGCCGGCGACCACGCGGGTCGTGCAGATCGACCCCGGGCCTTGCCCCAGCTTCAACGAGTCAGCGCCCGCGTCGATCAGCGCCTCGGCCGCCTCGGCGGTCGAGATGTTCCCCGCAACGACCTGCACGTCGTGTGCGTCCTTCAGGCGGCGCACGGCGTCGATCACCGCGCGCGAATGGCCATGCGCCGTGTCGACGACGAGCGCGTCGACCTCTGCGTCGACGAGTGCCTCGGCGCGCTCCAGCGCATCGGTGCCGACGCCGACGGCGGCGGCGACGCGCAGCCGCCCGCGCTCGTCCTTCGTGGCGAGCGGGAAGGCCTCGCGCTTGGCGATGTCCTTCACGGTGATGAGACCCTTGAGCCGGCCCTCGAGGTCGACGATCGGCAGCTTCTCGATCCGATGCCGGCCGAGGATCGCCTCCGCCTCCTCGAGCGTCGTCCCGACCGGCGCAGTGACGAGGCCCTCCTTGGTCATCGCGTCGGCGATCCGCATCGACGAGGGGACGCCGAAGCGGAGGTCGCGGTTCGTGAGGATCCCGACGAGCCGCTCGTCGGCATCGGTGATCGGGATCCCCGAGACGCGGTAGCGGGCCATGAGCTCGAGCGCGTCGCCGACGAGTGCGTCCGGCGAGAGCGTGACAGGCTCGACGATCATCCCGGCCTCGGAGCGCTTGACCTTGTCGACCTCCGCGACCTGGTCGGCGATCGAGAGGTTTCGGTGGAGCACGCCGATCCCGCCGAGGCGTGCAAGTGCGATCGCCATCCGCGCCTCGGTGACCGTGTCCATCGCGGCGGAGACGATCGGGATTTCGAGAACGATCGTCCGCGTCAGGCGGCTCGCGGTGAGGACGTCGTTCGGGAGGACGGAGGACTCGGCGGGGACGAGCAGGACGTCGTCGAAGGTCAGCCCTTCCTTCGCGAACTTGTCCCGCGGGCTCTCCAAGTGACGTCGATCCTAACAGCGCGTCCGGCGAGGCCGACGCTGGACGAGCGGGCCATCCGCGCCGGTGTCCGACCTCGGTCGGACACCTCATGCCCTACGCGACGCGTGGCCCGAAGGTGTCGGACTGAAGTCCGACACCGCCCACGCGGGTTCGCCTCCTACGCGTGGGCGAGCTCGTGCACCTCGACGGCCGGCAGGAGACGGCGGACCTCGGCGGGATCGAAGCGGCCGGCGCCCACCTCGAGCACGGACGCGGCGCCCGCCGCCGCGGCGAGGCGCAGCGCCTCCTCGGCAGGCGCGCCGTCGAGCACGGAGGTCAGCCACTGCGCGAGCAGTGCGTCGCCCGCCCCGACGACCGAGACCGGCTCGAGCCGCGGCGTCACCGCCCGGTACCGCCGCACCTGGCGCTCCTCGCGGACGAGCGCGAAGCAGCCGTTCTCGAGCGTGATGTGCACGTTGCGGGCGCCCATCTCGGCGATCGTGTCGAGCGCCATGAGGAAGTCCTCGTCGTCGAACAGCTCCTGCCCGACGAGCTGCTCGGCCTCGTGCTGGTTCGGGGAGACGAGCCACGGCTCCGCCTCTAGCCCGAGCCGGAGGGGCTCGCCTTCGGTGTCGAGCGCGACGCGCACGCCGCGCCGGGAGAGCTCGCGGGCGGCTTCGTCGTAGAACCCGTCGGCCACCCCACGCGGGAGCGAGCCCGCGAACACGACGGCCTCGGCGCTCCGCGAGAGGTAGCGGATCTTGTCGAGCAGCATCTCGAGCTCGGTCTCGGAGACCTTCGGGCCCCACTCGTTGATCTCCGTCTGCGTGCCGGAGGTCGGATCGACCACGAGCGTCGACGTGCGCGATTCCTGCCGGATCCGCACGAAGTCGTTGAGGATCGACTCCTCCGTCAGCTGCTCGATGATCCGCGTGCCGGTCCGGCCGCCGGCGAGCCCGGTAGCGACGACCGGGTGGTCGAGCCGCTTCAGGGCACGGGCGACGTTGATTCCCTTGCCGCCGGCCAGCGTGAGCACGTCGCTCGCGCGATGACGCTGGCCGAGCTGGAGGATCGGCACGGTGAGCGAGCGGTCGAGCGCAGCGTTGAGGGTGACGGTGATGATCATCGACTGCCTCCCGGGATCATGAGACCAGTCCCACCAGATGGTGCACGGTCCGGCCCGCCAGCCAGCCGGCTTTCGCGAACGCGTCCGGCTCCGCGCGTGCCGACGCGGCGACGAGCGGCGAGCGCGCGACCACGCGTGTGCCGTCCGAGACGACGAGCGTGCCGAGCCGCGCACCGGCCGGCACCGGAAGCGCGGCGACGGCCGGTGCGACGACGCGCTCGACGAGCGGCCGGTCGAGTGGCGCGGGGCGGACGATCGCCCGGGGCGCGACGAGCCGCACCGGATCGAGGCCCCAACCCACCGGCACGTTGGCGTAGGTGCGGCCGGAGTCGAC
>DASSBV010000142.1:0-25255 GCA_035698545.1 Gaiella sp.
CGTCCGGATGGTGCACCGTGTCGACGGGCCGATCGGCGTCTACCGCGGCTTCGACGACGGCACCGACGCGCGGATCGTGGCGATGAACGCGGGGCTCGCCCACGCGACCGTGCTCCAGTCCCGGTTCAGCCTCGATGCGCATGCGCGCCTGGGCCTCGCGCTCGTCGAGCCCGTCGTGATCACGAACGCGCCGGACCCTGCGATCTTCCATCCCTCCTCGGAAAGGGAAGCGACCACCGGGGGGCGGCCCGTGCGGGTCGTCGCCGTCAGCTGGTCGGACAACCCGCGGAAGGGGAGCGACGCGCTCCAGGCGCTCGCCGCGACCGCCGACCCGCGTCGTTTCGAGCTGACCTTCGTCGGGCGGGCGCCGGCTGGGTTGACGGGCTGGCGACAGGTGCCTCCCCTGGCTTCGGAGGCGCTCGCAGAGCTCCTGCGCGGCATGGATTGCTACGTCGCCCCGAGCGTCGACGACCCCTGCTCGAACGCGCTGCTCGAGGCGCTCGCGTGCGGGTTGCCCGCGGTCTTCCGCACGAGCGGCGGCCACCCGGAGCTGGTCGGGGAGGCGGGCGTCGGCTTCGACGAGCCGGCGGATGCGCCCGGCGCGCTCGATCGCCTCGTCGCCGACCTGGATCACCGACGGGCGGCGATCGTCGTCCCGTCCCTGGACGACGTCGTCGAGCGCTACCTCGAGGTGCTGCGCGGATGATCGCGCGGCGGCTGCTGAGGGCTCCGCGGACGATCGCCCGTGCCGCCTCGGTCCGCGTCCGGACCCGGGGCTGGCCGGACCGGTCGCACCTGTTCGTGCTCGGCGACGCCCTCGGCTGGGCTCTCGACGACGAGGCGGCGTACGTCGCCGGCGTCGCGCGGCGCGCCGGTTTCCGGCTCGGGCCGCCGCCCTGGGCGCGGTTCGCTCGTCGCCAGGCGGTCTTCCACACGAGCCACTTCGCCGCGCTCGACCCGTTGTGGACCGGGTCGTCGCACCGCCTGGGCCTGGCCTACTTCCACGGCCGCCCAGGGACCCTCGGCTTCCCGGAGTTCGACAGGGCGTTCGAGGCGCTGGCGCGGGCACCGGATCGCTTCGCGCGCGTGCAGGTGACCCACCGCGAGATGGAGGAGATCGTCGTGTCCGCGGGAGTCGACCGGAGGCGCGTGCACCGCATCCCGATCGGGATCGAGCTCGAGCGCTTTCCGCCCGGTGACGAGGAGCGTCGTCGCGCGGCTCGTGCGACGCTCGGCCTGCCGCTGGAGGCATTCGTCGTCGGCTCCTTCCAGAAGGACGGCGTCGGGTTCGGAGACGGTCTCGAGCCGAAGTCGATCAAAGGCCCCGACGTGCTGGTCGAGGCGCTCGACCTCGCCCGCGCGACGATCGACGACCTCGTCGTCCTGCTCACCGGCCCGGCCAGGGGGTACGTGCGGGAGGAGCTGGAGCGGCGAGAGATCCCGTTCGTCCATCGGCTGCTGCCCGATCGTGACGGCCTGACCGTCGCGTATCACGCCCTGGACGCCTACGTCGTCGCGTCGAGGCAGGAAGGGGGGCCGAAGAGCATCCTGGAGTCGATGGCGACCGGTGTGCCGCTCGTCACGAGCCGCGCCGGGCAGGCGCCCGACCTCGTCGTCGACGGCGAGAACGGGATACTCGTCGACGTCGAGGACCCCGAAGGGCTCGCGGACGGGCTCAGGCAGATCCACCGGACACCGTCAGTGGTCGCCCGCCTCCGAAGGGCGGGTCGCGAGACCGCGGTCGAGAACTCGCACGAGCGGCTCGCCGTGCGCTGGGAACAGCTGCTCGACGGGTTCGCGGAGCGCCTCCGTGGATAGGGAGCGGCCCGCGCGCTACGGGCGTGCAGCGGCTCGCTGGGCGCGCCTGCTCGCGGGAGGCAGGGCGGGACCCGGCCTACGGTTGTTCTACGGCTGGGATCGGATCCCCGGCCCGGGAGAGCCGGTCGCGGGGGGGACAGCGAAGCTTCAGAAGCTCTCGGCGCGGTGGCCCAACCGGCCGAGCGACTTCTCCCTCCTGTACCTCGGGACCACGTACCTGCCGCGCGACCTGAGGCAGCTCCTCTGGGTTGCGCGCCGGCGCGGAGCGAGCGTCGTCGTCAACCAGGACGGCGTCGCGTACCCGGGCTGGGCGGGCGACAGGACGGACGAGCTGAACGTGCCGCTGCGTCGGGCCGTGCTTGCAGCCGACCACGTCGTCTACCAGAGCGAGTTCAGCAAGCGCTCGTCCGACGAGTTCCTCGGCAGGCCGAGGGGAACCTGGGAGGTTCTCCCGAATGCGGTCGACGTCGAGGCGTTCACTCCCGGCGCTCCACCCGACGACGGGCCGGTTGTGCTGCTCGGAGGCGACCAGACACAGGGATACCGTCTCGAGCTGGCGCTCGAGACGTTTTGTCGCATGCGCGCTGCGCACCCGACTGCACGGTTGCTCGTGAGCGGGAGGCTGGTCACGGACCCGCAGCCGACATTGCGCCGGCTCGGCGTCGAGGACGCGGTCGAGCTCGTGGGCCGCTACCCCCAGTCCGAGGCGCCCGCTCTCTATCGCCGCGCGCACGTCCTCCTCCACACGAAGGTCAACGACCCGTGCCCCACGACGGTGATCGAGGCGATGGCGAGCGGCGTCCCGGTCGCCTACGCGGCGAGCGGCGGCACGCTCGAGCTCGTCGGCGACGAAGCGGGCGTCGGGGTGCCGCACCCGGACGGATTCGACCGTGACGAGCCGCCCTCGGCAGAGGCGCTGGCGGCCGCGATCTCCGACGTGCTCGCGGAGCGTGAGCGGTACTCGGCCGGCGCCCGCCGTCGGGCGGTCGAGCGGTTCGCGTTGGCGGACTGGCTCGACCGGCACGCCGAGATCTTCGCGGCGCTCGTCGAGTAGCCGGAGCGGGTCAGCGGCGGCGCGCCCCCGCGCGGAGGCCGCCCAGACGGCCGCGCAGGGTCGCCGCGTGGAAGTGCGCGCGGGTCGTGTCGAGGAGCACGAGCGAAGCGACGGCACCGAGCGCCGGACGCACCAGCATGCGTGCGATCGTGCGCGGCGGATAGCCGTTCCTGGCGAGCACGTAGCCCACGCTGCCCCCATCCCGCCTGCCGAGCGCAACCAGCTCGCCCGCGCTGACCGGCTTGACCGGATGCGTGACCACGACGGACGGGTCGTACTCGATCCGCGCGCCGCGGCGCAGCGCGCGCACGAGGTAGTCGATCTCCTCGCCCGACGACCACGGCGTGCCGGAGCCCAGCCCGAGCCCCTCGTCGAATGAGCCCACGTCCTCGACGACGGCGCGCCGCAGGAAGATCGTGTGCGAGTTCGCTGTGTGCCAGACCGTGTCCCGCGTGATCGGCGTGGCCACGGCCGGCCAGCGACCGACGCCGCGGCCGTCACGGTCGGCGGCCCGGCCGCTGAGCCCGTCGAGCTCGATATCCGACGCGAAGCGTCGCGCGACGCGCTCGAGCAGATCCGGCGGGTACGCGCAGTCGTCGTCGGGGAAGCCGACGACGTCGGCGTCGAGCTCGCGGAGCGCGGCATTCCGCGCGCGCGAAAGGCCGCGTTCCGAGCGGAGATGCAGGGTCTCGAGCCCCGGGTGGGCCAAGAGTAGGCGGCCGACGCGGTCGTCCGCGTTCTGGTCGACGATCACGAGCCGCAGCGCGCGGTGGGTCTGGTTCGCGAGAGCGCCGAGCAGCCTCGCGAGGTCGTCGGTGCGGTCGACCGTCGCCACGACGAGATCGAAGCGGAGGTCGGGGGCGGCTTTCGCCACCGGCGCAGGCTACCCTCAGCCGCCGTGGCCACCCCGCTCGTATCCGTCGTCCTCGCCGCGCGCGACGCGGAGGCGACGGTTGCCGAGGCGGTCCGGAGCGTCCTCGGCCAGACCGTTGCCGACCTGGAGCTGCTCGTCGTCGACGACGGCTCGGTCGACGGCACCGCGGACGTGCTCGGCGCCGTCGACGACTCGAGGCTTCGTGTGCTTCGCAACGCCGAGCCGCTTGGCCTGGCAGGTGCGCTGAACGTCGGTCTCGAGGAGGCGAGCGGAACGTATGTCGCGCGGATGGACGCGGACGACGTCGCGTTGCCGGAATGGCTGGAGCGGCTGCTCCGTCGCATCCGAACGGCCCCGAACGCCGCCGTGGTGGGAACGGCGATGATCGACCTCCACCCGGACGGGTCGCTCGGCACGGTGCATCGGATGCCCGCCGGGACGCGGGCGGTTCGCTGGGCGGCGCTGTTCTCTTCGCCGTTCTTCCATTCGACCGTGCTCGTCGACCGAGACGTGCTGACGCGTCACGGGCTCCGCTACGACCCGTCGTTCGAGGAGAGCGAGGACTACGACCTGTGGGCGAGGCTGCTCGAGGTCGCAGACGGAGCCAACGTGGCGGAGGCGCTCGTCCTCTACCGCAAGCACGTGGCGCAAGCCTCCTCACGTCGAGCGGAGCTCCAGCACGCGTGCCGCCGCCGCGTGGCGCGACGCCAGATCGCGGCGCTTGCTCCGGCGCTGGCCGGCGAGCGCGCCGAGCTGGCCTGGCGCGCCGGCGGTGGGCTGCCCCTAGGGGAGGGGCGCGCTGCCGAGGCCGTCGAGGCGCTGCGAGAGCTCGTCGAGGCATTCGAGGCGCGTCACGGCGGACGCGAGGCACGGGGTGCCGCAGCGTGGGCTCTTGCGCGTGCCGGGAACGCGGACCGCGGCGTGCGCCTCCGCGGCGCCCTGTCGCTCGATCCCACCCTGGCCGTCGACGCGACTGCGCGCCTCGCCGACCGGCGTCGAGCTCGTGGGGAGCGGAAAGCGGCACAGCGTCTTCGCGACACCCTTGCCGACGCCCCGGTGCGGCTGACGATCGTCCTTCCGGAGCCGACGCCGTACCGAACCGGGATGCTCGATCGCCTCGCGGAGCGACGGGAGCTCGACCTCACCGTCGTCTACGCGGCACGTGCGGTCCAGCGTCGCGCGTGGGAGGTGGAGCTCGGTCACCGCGCTGTCTTTCTGGGTGGCCGGCGGGTGCCGGGCGCGTCGCGCGTGCTCCGACACGACTATCCGCTCTCGCTCGGCATCTTCCGGGCGCTACGCGAGGCGCGCCCGGAGGTGGTGGTCGTCTCGGGCTGGAGCACGTTCGCCTCACAGGCTTCCCTGGCCTGGAGCAGGCAACAGGGAGTGCCGTACGTCCTGCTCGTCGAGTCGAACGAGCGTGACGCACGGCCGGGCTGGCGGAGAGCCGTCAAGGGCTCCGTCGTCCCGTCCGTGGTCGCCGGTGCCGCGGAGGTCTTCGTCGTCGGCACGCTGGCGCGCGAGTCGATGCTCGCGCGTGGTGTCGACCCCGAGCGGGTGTCGGTCGTCGCGAACACGATCGACGTCGAGCGGTTCTCGGCCGAGGCGGACGAGCTCGCTGTGCGGCGGGGCGAGCTCCGCAGCGAGATCGGTCTGGCCGCGGACGACATCGCGGTGCTCTCCGTGGCTCGCCTCTCGCCCGAAAAGGGGCTCGACACGCTGGTGCGGGCCGTCGATGCGGCCGGCGATCGCCGCCTCGTCCTCCTCCTCGCGGGCTCGGGGCCCGAGCGCGACCGCCTACGCTCGCTCGCGGACGCTCTCGGCGTCCGGCTTGTGCTCCTGCCCGACGTGCCCTGGGAGCGCATCGTCGAGCGGTACGTCGTCGCGGACGTCTTCGCGCTCCTGTCGCGCCACGAGCCGTGGGGGGTCGTCGTGAACGAGGCGGCGGCGTGCAGTCTTCCGCTCGTCCTCTCCGATCGCGTCGGCGCGGCGTACGACCTGCTCGAGGAGGGTCGAAACGGCGTCCTCGTCCCGGTCGACGACGTCCCGGCCGCGTCCGATGCGCTCCGCATGTTGCTCGCCGATCCGGAGCGACGCCGCGCCATGGGCGCCGCCTCCCGGGAGATCGTCGACGACTGGGGCTACGAGCCGAGCGTCGAGAACCTCATTCGCGTCGTGCGTCGAGTGGCCGGGCGCCGCCCGTAGGCGCCGCACGACGCGTTCTCAGCCGAGTGCTTCCTCGTAGATCGCAAGCTGGGCGTCGACGACCGCGCCCCACGTCGACCGTTGCGCTGCGCGGAGCGCACCGGTCTCGAGCTGCTTGCGGAGCCCGTCGTCGTGGAGGACGCGGGCGATCGCGGCGACGGTCGCCTCGGCGTCGTACGGGATGACGAGCGCCTCGCCGTCCTCGAACGACGCGGCGACGCCGGTTCGGTCGGTGACGATGACGGCCGTGCCGACGGACGCGGCCTCGGCGGCGACGAGGCCGAAGTTCTCGCCGCCAGAGGCCAGGACGAACACATCGGCGCGCCGGTACAGCTCGAACGGTGGACCGGGTGTGGCTGGGAGCAGGTGGACGCGCCCGGCAGTGCGGGCATCGGCCTCCGCCGCCCGGACCGCGGCGACCGTGCCATGCCGGTCGTCCGGCCCGGCGAGGACGACGTGGGCGTCCGGCAGCCGACGCGCGGCCTCGACGAGATGCTCCACGCCCTTCTCCGCCGCGATCCGGCCGACGTAGAGCACGACGGGCGCGTCCCGTGGGACGACGCCCTCCAAGGGATCTGCATCTCCTGACGGCGGTGGCTCGGGGAAGGCGTTGCCCCGGATGCGGATGCGATTGGGGTCGACCCCGCCCGCGACGACGTCGTCGCGCTCCCGCGGCGACGAGACGATCACGAGTCGTGCCCCGCCGGTGACGCCGCGCACGAGCGTCGAGTCGAACACGCGCTTGAGGAGCACCTTGCGCAGCCGCGGGCGAAACATGCCGACCGGCTCGAAGACGTACGGCACACGGCGCAGCCGGCACCATGCCGCCACGCCGGTGGTGACCGGGTCGCGGAAGCCGAGGACGTGGACGACGTCGGGTCGTGTCTGGCGCCGGAGAGCGAGCGGGAGGGTTGGGGTGATGCCCATCCAGCGGTACTTGAGCGGCGTCCCGAGGTACGTCACTCTCGCTCCGTCGACCGTCTCGATCCTCGTCGTCGCCGACGGGCGCTCGCCGACGTCGCGCAGGGTCGTCGTCAGGACGTCGACGTCGTGCCCGCGGGCCACGAGCCGCGAGACGAGCTCGCGCGCGACGACCACCGGGCCACCGAAGGCGTGTGCCGGCCAGTAGGCCGGGCTTGCGAAGAGGATCCGCAGTCGCTGCTCCACGGCTGAGACCCTAGTGTCGCTTCGGCCGGCGACGGGCACAACGACCCGACCAGCTAGTTGCAAGTTGTAACTTGCGTCGCTTGACGGGTCGTCGCCCTCGCATCCTCGTGCTGAACCAGTACTACTGGCCCGGGGTCGAGGCGACCGCGCAGTTGCTCTCGCAGCTCTGCGAGGCGCTCGCGGTCGACTACGACGTCACCGTCGTGACCGGGAACCTGCACGGGCACGATCTGCCCGCCACCGAGCTGCGGAACGGCGTCCGCATCGTGCGCGTCCGGTCGACGACCTATGACCGCTCGCAGCTCCACCTCCGGGCGGCGAACTATCTGAGCTACCTCGGCGACAGCGTGCTGACGGCGCTCCGGGGCGAGCGCCCGGATCTCGTTCTCTGCATGACCGACCCGCCGATCGTCGGGGACATCGGTCTCGTCGTCGCGCGGCGGTTCGGCGCACCGCTCCTGGTCATCAGCCAGGACGTGTTCCCGGAGATCGCAGAACGGGTGAAGCGCCTGGAGCACCCGCTCGTCGTCGGTGCCCTGCGGCAGCTCGTCGCGCTGTACCTGCGACGCGCGGATCGCGTGGTCGCGATCGGCGAGACGATGAAGCTGCGCCTGGTGCAGAAGGGCGCCTTGGCCGCGAGCGTCGAGGTCATCCCCAACTGGGTCGACACGACGGAGCTCCGGCCGGAGCCGCGCCTGAACCCGTGGTCGGCCGAGAAGGGGATCGACGACGCGTTCGTCGTGATGCACTCCGGGAACGTCGGTCATGCCCAGGACCTCGACACGCTCGTCCGCGCGGCGACGTTCCTGCGCGACCTGGAGCGGCTCCAGATCATGGTGATCGGCTTCGGGGCGCGGCACGCCGAACTGACGGGCCTCGCGGAGCGTCTCGAGGTGACGGGCACCATCCGCTTCCTCGGTTACCAGCCGCGCGGCCGCCTCTCCTTCTCGCTGTCGTCTGGCGACCTTCACTACGTCGGCCTCGCCCGCGGCTTGTCCGGGTTCGTGGTGCCCAGCCGGCTGTACGGGATCCTCGCGGTCGGCCGTCCCGCTCTCGTCTCAGCCGACGCGGACAGCGAGACGGTCAGGCTCGTGGAGGAGGTGGGCTGCGGCGTCGTGGTGCCGCCGGGCCGCCCCGAGCTCGTTGCGGGCGTGATCCGGGACGCGATCGAGGGGCGGCTCGCGCTCGACGGGATGGGGGAGCGCGGGCGGGCGTGGGTGGAGCAGGAGGCCGACCGCGAGGTCGCGTTCGGCCGCTACCGCCGCCTCGTCGCCGACGTGGTGTCGAGCAGCTCGCGGTAGAGGGCGTCGACGTCGTCCACGAGCCGCTCCACGGCGTAGCGATGCAGCACCCGCTCGCGCCCGAGCCGTCCCATCGCGGCGCGGCGCTCCGGGTCCCGCGCAAGGAGCTCGAGTTGCTCGGCGAGCGCGTGCGTGTCGCCTGGTCGCACCAGGAACCCCGTCTCGCCCTCGTCGACGACGTCGGGCACCCCGCCGACCCTGGTCGCGACGACGGGTCGCCCGGCGGCGAGCGCCTCCATGATCGTCACCGGCGTGCCTTCGCTCGCTGATGTGAGACAGACTGTGTCGCACACTGAGTACCACATCGCGACGTCTTCCTGGTAGCCGAGGAACAGGCACGAGCGCGCGAGGCCGAGGTCGTGCGCACGCTGCTCGAGCCGCTCCCGGTCGTCCCCGTCGCCGACGAGGAGCAGCAGCGCGTCGATCCCTCGTTCGCGCACGCCGGCGAGCATCGTGAGCAGGTCGTCGGTCCGCTTGACGGCCGTCATCCGGCCGAACCACCCGACGACGAACTTCTCGGCCCCGATCCCGTGGCGGCGGCGCACCTCGGCCGTATCCCCCTCGAAGCGCACACGCGGCTCGAGCTCGATTCCGAGCCTCACCACCGAGAACTTCTCCTCGGGCGCGACTCCGAGCCCCACGAGCTCGTCCCGCACCTCTGGGCTCACCGCGACCAGCCGGTCCGTGCCGCGGGCGAGCGCGGTCTCGATTCCGCGGAAGAGCAGCGTCCCGGCGCGCCCGAAGTATCCGCGCAGGACGTGACCGTGGAACGTGTGCACGACGACCGGCCGGCGAAGCGAGAGCAGGGCGGCGACCCGGCCGACCGCCCCGGCTTTTGCCGTGTGCGTGTGCACGACGTCCGGGCGGACGCGGCGGATGATGCCCGCCAGACGCCAGGCGGCCAGCGCGTCCCTGACGGGGGACAACTCACGCGAGAGCCCGTGCAGCGGCACCACCTCGACACCGGCCTGCTCTGCGACGAACGCCATCGACTCCTCGCCGCGCGCCACGTCCCCGGCCACGAGCGTCGTCTCGTAGCCGTGCGCGGCAAGGCCGCGGGCGAGGTACGTCACGTGCAGGGCGGGACCGCCCACGTTGAGTCGCGCGATCACGCGGAGGACGCGGATCGGACGGCCGTTCGCGCGGTCGCTCATCGCGCGGCGAGCGTACCGGGAAGGCGGGCTAGACTCGCCCGGTGCTCGTGGTCAAGACCCTGTTCTGGGGCTCTCTCGGCGCGCTTGCCTGGACGCATGTCGGCTACCCGCTCGCGGCCGGAGCGCTCGCGCGTGCGCGTCGGCGCCCCGTCGCGGCCGACCACAGTTCCGAGCCGTCGGTCAGCGTGATCGTGGCCGCACACAACGAGGAGGCGGTGATCGAGCGGCGACTCGACAACCTGCTTGGTCTCGACTACCCGCCCGATCGCCTCGAGATCGTCGTGGCGTCCGATGCCTCCACCGACCGGACGAACGAGCTCGTCGAGGCCGTCGCGGCGCGCGAGCCGCGGGTCCGGCTGCTCGACTGCCCCCGGGCCGGGAAGGTCGCAGCGCAGGACCGGGCCGTGCGCGAGACGACCGGCGACGTCGTGGCGTTCTCGGACGCGAACGCGACGTGGGCGCCGGATGCCCTGCGGCACCTCGTGGCCGACCTCGCCGACCCCGAGGTCGCCTACGTCTGCGGGCGCCTGCTCCTCGAGGACGCGGTGGGCTCGAACCGCGAGGGGCTCTACTGGCGCTACGAGCTCTGGCTGCGCGAGCGGGAGTCGCTGCTGGGCTCGATCACCGGCGGCAACGGCTCGATCTACGCGCTCAACCGCGACGACTACGTCGAGGTGGATCCCCGCTGGGGCCACGATCTCGCGTTCCCGTACCGGATGGTGCAGGCGGGCCGGCGGGCGGTCTACCAGCCGGCCGCGAAGGCCTTCGAGCAGCCGACCCCTACGAACGAGACCGAGTATGCGCGGAAGGTCCGCATGTTCGAGCACTGCTGGGAGATCACGCTGCGGGGCTCAATGCTCCGGCAGCTGCCGATCGGGTACCTCGCCTCCATCGTCTCCCACCGCGTCGTGCGCTACGGAAGCGGCCTGCTCCACGTCGGGCTGCTCGCGTCGAGCGTCGTCCTCGCGCCCGAGGGCTGGCCGTATGCGCTCGCGCTCCTGGGCCAGCTCGCGCTCCTCGCGGCGTTCGCGGCGGGTGTCCCGATCGCCCGGTACTACACGTACGTCACCTGGGCGACGGTGCAGGCGCTCTGGAACTACCTCCGCCGCGGTGTCCCCGCGGCCTGGGACACGGCGGCCACGCGCTGAACCGCGCTGCCGACGTCGTGCTCGCGGGTGTCGGCCTCGCGCTTGCGAGCCCTCTGCTCGCGGCCGCCGCGCTCGCGATCAAGCTCGACGACGGGGGGCCGGTGCTGTTCCGCCAGGTGCGCGTCGGCAAGGACGGCGAGGATTTCGAGCTCGTCAAGATCCGCTCGATGAAGGTCGGGGCAGAGCACACCGGGGCGGGCTACGCGATCGACGCGGGCGATGCGCGGATCACGCGTGTCGGCCGCCTGCTCCGCCGCACCTCGGCGGACGAGCTGCCGCAGCTCTGGAACGTGCTCCGCGGCGACATGTCGGTGATCGGCCCGCGACCGACGTTGCGCTACCAGGTCGACCGCTACTCCGAGCGCCAGCGCAGACGGCTCGAGATTCGCCCTGGTCTGACCGGCTGGGCCCAGATCAACGGCCGGGCAGCGCTCTCGTGGGCGGAGCGGATCGAGCTCGACGTCTGGTACGTCGAGCATCGGACAGCGCTCCTCGACCTGAAGATCCTGCTCCGCACGCCGTTCGTGCTGTTCGGCAACACGTACAGGGGCTCGAGCGGGGGTTGGCGCCCCGACCGCTGACCGAGGCCCGCGCCGCGCGGCTCGGGCTCCTCGTCGCCGTGGTCGTGGTCGGCGCCCAGCTCGTCGTGGGCGCGGCCTGGTCGCTGTCGCACGACGACCCGACCGAGCTCGACCTGACACGACGCTGCTTCTCGCGCGAGATGGCGCTGCGCGTGGAAGGGACGACCGGGGATCCCGTCGCGGCGGCCGCGCGTGGAGGGACGCTCACGACGATCGTCGAGGGAAACCTCGTCACGATCGCGATCGTCACCTCGAGCGGCGAGGCGGAGCGGCTCCGCGCGGCGTACCTCGCTCTCGGGGGCGACGTCGAGTCACGCCTGGAGGTTCGCGGCCGCTACGTCAGGCTCTGGCGCCGGCCGCCGTCACCCTCCCAGCGCCGCACGGCCGCCGGCTGCGAGTACTGAGGTGTCCCTCCGTTCCTACCGCATGCTCGTCGCAGCCGTGCTCGTGGCCGAGGCGACGCTCCTCACCTGGAACGCCTGGCGCTTCGACTGGCTACGGGGCTACGACGCGTCCGGGAACGACCTCTATGCCCGCGTCGTCTCCGCCGATCTACGCCTTCCGACCGTGGCGGAGACGAGCGTGTGGCATACGCCGCCGCTCTGGTTCGGGCTCGCCGGCGCGCTGCGGCGGATGTCGGACGCCGCGGGTTGGGAGCCCGTGCAGCGCCCGGGGCAGCTGCTCGCGGCTGCCGCCGGGCTCGCCGTGTGCGTGGTCGCGTTCCTGCTCGCCCGCGCGCTCTGGCCCGAGCGGCGCGGCCTGCACCTGCTCGCGCTCGTGCTCACGGCCGCCTCGCCGGCCCTCGTCCGCGCGTCGGCGATGTACCACCCGGAGACGCTCGCGGCGGCGCTCGCCGGCGGCGGCCTCCTGGTCTGCGTCCGGGGGCTTCGAACCGGGCCGACCCTCGCCACCGGGGCGGGGGCGGGCGCCCTGTTCGGGCTGGCCGCGTTGACGCGTGCGTGGGCTCTGCCGGTCCTCGCGGCCGCGGCGGTCGTCATGGCGCTCGACGCCAGGGGCCGCGGGAGCTGGCGTCCGCTGCTCGCGCTCGCGGCCGTCACGGCCGTGCTCGCCGGGCCGTGGCTCGTGAACGAGCAGCTCGCGCATGGCAGCGCGCTCGCGTTCAACCGCCCCGCTCCCGAAACGTCGCTCGTGGAGCGTCGTCCGGCCTCGTTCTACCTCGGCCCGCGGACGCTCGACGTCTACCGGCACCCGGTCACGCCGGCGTTCCGCAACGAGCTCCTGCCGCACCTGTACGCCGATTGGTGGGGCGACTGGGCGCTCACGTGGGACACCCCGCCGCCCCCGGCTCCGGGCCAGCTCCTCGGGCAAGGCGTCGTCACGGCGCGCGTGAGGCAGGACGCCCTCGGGCTCGTGCCGACGCTTCTCGCGCTCGCGGGAATCGTCGCGCTCGGGCTGCTGGCGCTTGCGCGGCGCAGTGCGGCGCTCGGGCTGCCGCCGCTCGCGGCGATCGCCGTCGCGCTCGCCTACGTGCTGTTCGCCGTGCGCTACCCGTCGACGGACGGGGACACGATCAAGGCGACGTACCTGCTGGTCGCGCTCCCCGCCGCCGCGGTCGGGGCAGCGTTCGTCGTCGACGCTGCACGGCCGGCGGGCCGCGCCTCCGCGATCGTGGTCGGTGTCGCGGTCGCGGCCTTCGTCGTGGCGCAGCTGCCGTTTCTCGTCTTGTGAGCGAGCGTCGCTACGCTCTCCCGTCGTGACGGCGGTCCTCTTCACCTGCGCGGGACAGCGGGTCGACATCGTGAGCGCGTTCGGGCGGGCGGGCGCGACGACCGTTGCCGCCGACCTCGACCTCCTGGCGCCCGCGCTGTACCACGCCGACCACCGCGCGCTCGTGCCGCGCGTCGACGACCCCGGCTACGTGCCGGCCCTGGCGGCCCTGGTGGCCGAGCACGACGTCCGGCTCGTCGTGCCGCTCACGGATCTCGACCAGGAGATCGTCTCCGCGGCCCGCGACGCTCTCGAGCCGGCGCTGGTGCTCGCACCGACGCCGGCCGTCTGCCGAGCGATGGGGGACAAGTACCTCGCCCACGGCTTCTTCGTCGAGCACGGGATCCCGAGCCCGCGCACCTGGCTGCCGGCCGACGTCCCGGACGACGCGCGTTACCCGCTGCTCGTCAAGGTGCGGGAAGGGTTCGGCTCGCGCCACATCCACCGCGCCGACGACCCCGCGCAGCTCGCTTTCCACCTCGCGACGACCCCGGTCGACTCGATGGTGCAGGAGCGTTGTCTCGGAGTGGAGTTCTCGATCGACGTCTTCTGCGACCTCGAGGGTCGCTGCCTCAACGCGATCCCGCGCTCGATGATCCAGTCGAAGGGCGGCGAGTCGATCAAGGGCCGCTCCCTGAACGACAGGCAGCTGATCGAGCACGGCGCGCGCGTCGCGGAGACGATCGGGATCGTCGGGCCCGCCAACGTGCAGTGCTTCCGTGAGCCCGACGGGACGCTCCCGGTGACGGACGTCAACCCGCGCTTCGGCGGTGCGTTCCCGCTGCCGCTCGCGGCGGGGAGCCGGTATCCCGAGCTCGCGCTCGCGCTCGCCCGGGGCGAGCGCCCCGAGCCGCGTCTGGGTGAGTTCCGCGAGGGCGTCGTGATGACGCGCTTCTTCTCGGACCTCTGCCTCGTCGAGAACGGGGACGGGGAGCTGGTGCCGTTCGCGGAGGAGCTTCCGCACCCCGTCGCGGCCGAGCCGGGCGAGGCGTAGTGCGATACGTCGTCACCGGCGCCGCGGGCTTCGTCGGCTCGCACCTGGCGGAGAGGCTTCTGGCCGCCGGGCACGAGGTCCTGGGCGTGGATTCGTACACGGACTACTACGACCCCGAGCGGAAGCGGGAGAATGCCGGCGAGCTCGACGTGCTCGAGGCCGACCTTCTGTCGGTCGAGCTCGAGGCGCTGCTGGACGGCGTGGACGGGATGTTCCACCTGGCCGGGCAGCCCGGCGTGCGGTCGAGCTTCGGGCCGGGCTTCGAGCTCTACGTCGAGCGAAACGTGCACGCGAGCGGACGCGTGTTCGAGGCGGCGGCCCGGCGAGGGGTTCGCGTCGTCTACGCCTCCTCGTCGTCCATCTACGGCGACGCGGAGAGCTACCCCACCCGAGAGGACGCCGTGCCGCGGCCGATCTCGCCGTACGGCGTCACCAAGCTTTGCGTCGAGCACCTGGCGTACGCGCACGCGCGCACGACCGGCCTGGAGGGGGTGGGCGTCCGCTACTTCACCGTCTACGGCCCGCGCCAGCGCCCCGACATGGCGTTCACGCCGTTGCTCGAGGCGCTCGCCGACGGCGGGACGTTCCGCCTGTTCGGCGACGGTTCGGCGTCGCGGAGCTTCACGTTCGTCGGCGACGCCGTCGACGCAACTGTCGCCGCGATGGAGCGTGCGCGTCCGGGCGAGCTCTACAACGTCGGCGGCGGGGAGGAGGCCACGATGGCCGAGGCGATCGCGCTCGCCGAGGAGATCTCAGGCAGGACGCTCGCCGTCGAGCGCCACGGCGCGGCCGCGGGCGACGTGCGCCGGACGCGTGCCGATGTCGCGAAGGCGGAGGAGGAGCTCGGCTGGCGGCCGACCACGTCGCTCGCCGAAGGCCTCGAGGCTCAGTGGGCTTGGGTCGCTGGTAGGGTCGCGGCCCCGTGAGCGAGCGGCGGACAGACGTCGACCCCGACGCCGAGCGCGAGGTCGACCTCCGATCGGCCTGGTCGCGGCTCGCGGCACGCTGGTGGCTGCCCGTCGGCGGGCTCGTCGTCGGCGCGATCCTCGGTGTCCTCGTCTCGGTCGGAAGCGCCCAGGTCTACAAGGCGGAGACGCTGCTCTACCTCGGCCAGCCGTTCACGCCGGGCGGGGGCGGCCAGATCCAGAGCCTCGCGACGAACCCCAAGACGGTCAGCGAGACGATTCGCTCCGAGGCGGCGCTCCGGAAGGCCGCCCGCGCCGCCGCGATGCGGCCGGGACAGCTGCGGGGGAACGTCACGACGAGCACCATCACGGCCGCCGGCCAGCCGCGGAACCTCTCGCCGCTCGTCACGATCGAGGTGCACGCGCCGACCCGGGCGAAGGCGGAGAAGGCCGCAAACTCGCTCGCGCAGAGCGTGATGGACCAGGTTTCGCCCTACGTCGTGCAGAAGATCGCCCAGCTCAAGACCCAGATCGAGGGCGACGAGTCGCAGATCGAGGACATCGGTCGGCGCATCTCGGCCGCCGAGCAGCAGCAGAGCCTCGCCCTCGCGGACAACAACCTCTCGCTCGCGGAGAAGCTGCTGATCTCGACGAACTCGAACGCCACGATCAACAACGCCGAGCAGCGACGCGGGACCGTGCTCCAGGACCTCAACGCGGCGAAGCAGCTGCTGTCGCTGGCGGAGAACGTCGAACAAAGCCGTGTCGTGCAGCCGGCGGTCGCACGCAAGGCGTCCGCCACGAGCCGGCGGAACGCCGCGGCGGTCGGCGGCCTGATCGGCCTCCTCCTCGGCGGGCTCGCCGCCGTGCTGGCCGATCCGTGGCTCCAGCGCAGGAGCGCCGCCTCCGCATAGCGGAAGCACGCCGTGGTCGAGGGCAAGCGCGTCGCGGTCGTCGTCCCCGCCTACGAGGAAGAGCAGCTCGTCGCGGAGACGATCCGCGGGATCCCCGACTTCGTCGACCTCGTCGTCGTCGTGGACGACTGCTCCTCCGACGAGACCGCGGAGCGAGCACGCGAGACGGCCGATCCACGGCTCGAGGTGATCCGCCACGACGAGAACAAGGGCGTCGGCGCCGCCATCGTCACCGGCTACGCCCGCTGTCGCGAGCTCGGCGTCGACGTGACGTGCGTGATGGCGGCGGACAACCAGATGGACCCGGACGAGCTCGCGTCGCTCGTGGAGCCGGTCGCCCGCGGAGAGGCCGACTACGTGAAGGCCAACAGGCTCGTCAGCGGCGAGGCCTGGAACCTCATTCCCCGCGCCCGCTACCTCGGCAACGCCGTGCTCTCGCTGCTCACGAAGATCGCGTCAGGCTACTGGCACGTCGCCGACTCGCAGGCCGGGTACACGGCTCTCTCGCTCGCGGCCCTGCGCCGTCTCGACCTCGACCGGGTCTACCGCCGCTACGGGTTCCCGAACGACATGCTCGTCCACCTGAACGTCCAGAACGCGCGGGTGCGCGACATCCCCTCGCGGCCGATCTACGGCGTCGGCGAGAGGTCGGGGATCCGCATCCACCGCGTGGCGCCGCGGATCGCGTGGCTGCTCTTCAAGGGCTTCTGGTGGCGAATGACGCAGAAGTACGTGATCCGCGACTTCCACCCGCTCGTGTTTTTCTACGCCCTCGGCGGCCTGATGACCGTGCTCGGCCTCCTGCTCGGTCTGGTCGTCGCCTGCTCGCGGATCTTCTGGGGCAACGAGATCACGACCGCGACCGTCGTCCTCGTCGCGCTGCTCCTCGTCTCGGGGACGCAGTTCACGCTGTTCGCGATGTGGTTCGACCAGGAGGCGAACAAGGAGCTTCGCTGAGCGCCGTTAGCCGGTTCGGAGACGTGACCCCGCTGGCTCTGGTCAGTGTCGCTCGAGCGAGTTGCGCAAATCGACGAGCGGCTGCTGGTTGGTGCGGATCAGCCCGCCGGACGGTCGATCGAGGTCGACGACCAAGCCCAGGACCGCGCTGAGCGCGACGGCGAGCACGACCGCGCTGATCATGCTGCGGCGCTCCGTGAGCCCGGCGTTGTAGCCGACCATCCCGACGCTGAAGACGACGCCCACGAGGAGGAACCAGATGACCGTCGGCGGCACGCGCGCGTACAGGCCCGCGGTGATCCGGGACTCGTGCAGGTCGATCGTCTCGTTGAGCGAGTCGATGAAGATGGCAACGACGGGAAGGTCGCCGTGCTCACGCGCCAGCTTCTCGGTGATCACCCACATCTCGTTCTGGAGCTCCACCGACCGCGCGATCTTCGCCTTCAGCCCGTGCTGGCTCTTGACGATGCGAAGCGGCACGTACTCGCGCAACAGCGTCTCCAGTTGCGGGCCGTACGGAGCGGGGAGGTATCCGGCGCGAAGATAGGTCGTCCCGATCGAGTTCGCCTCCTGGAGGACCAGCCCCCGCCGCGCGTCGAAGCGATCCGCGGCCATGCCGGTCGCGATTGCGAGCAGGAAGGCCATCAGCGCCAGGATCGAGCCGACGATCATCCCCGTCGGCCCTGAGATCTCACCGGTCGCCCGCTGTTCTCGCCACCGCCCGATCCGGTAGCCGATCTCGTAGAACGCCAGCGTGATCCCGATGCAGAGGAGGACGACGAGGAGGAGCGGGAGGTGATCGAGCGGCTGTTGTGACATCCGGTGATCCCAAACGGTCGGCCCGCGGGCTCGCCAGCCTAACGCAGCGAGTGTGCGTCCAGCGACTGCGGTGCCGCGCACCCCACGGCCGGACGGCCGAGACGAGCGCCGGTCGTTTCGGTCGCTGCGTCGCAGGGAATCGTTGCCTCGCTAGCGTCGGTTGCGTCGTCAAGAAAAGGGGCCGGAATGCGTGTGCACCGGAGTCGTGTTGTGCAGATGGCCGCACTCGCCGTGGCGGTAGCGGCCGTCGCTTCGGTGGTCGCCGGGTGCGGGTCGAGCGGTGGAAGCGAGGCGACGGGAGCCGGCTCCGACTGGTCGACGAACGGCGGCGACATGTCCAACCAGCGCTACTCGCCGCTGGACGACATCGACACGTCGAATGTCGCGCAGCTGAAGGGCGTCTGGCGCACGCACCTGAACGGCTCCGGGGTTGCCGCGAAGTACTCGGGCGAAAGCCAGCCGATCGTCCAGGACGGCGTCATCTACATCACGACCGGCAACGACGACGTGTTCGCGGTCTCGGTCGACAGCGGGAAGATCCTCTGGGAGCACAAGTCGAACATCAGCCAGGACATCTCGACGATCTGCTGCGGGTGGCTCAACCGCGGGGTCGCCCTCGGCGACGGGCGGCTCTACCTCGGCCAGCTCGACGGCAAGGTCGTCGCCCTCGACCCGGACACGGGCGGGACACTCTGGACGCGCCAGCTCGTCCAGTGGCAGAAGGGCCAGGTGATCACCGGCGCTCCGCTGTTCCTCGACGGGAAGATCTACATCGGCGTCGTGGGCGCGGACTACGGCACGCGCGGCTTCCTGGAGGCGATCGACGCCGAGAGCGGAGACAGCGTCTGGCGTGCCTACATGGTTCCCGGCCCGGGCGAGCCCGGTAACGAGACCTGGCCGCCGAACTCCCCCGCGTATCTGCGCGGCGGCGCGTCGATCTGGTCGACGCCCGCCTACGACGATGACCTGAACCTCCTCTACGTGACGACCGGCAACGCGGGCAATGACTGGTTCGGCGGCGACCGGGAGGGCGACAACCTCTACGCGGCCTCGATCGTCGCGATCGACAAGGACAGCGGAAAGGTGAAGTGGCACTTCCAGGAGGTGCACCACGACATCTGGGATTACGACTCGCCTGCTGCGCCCGTGCTGTTCGACGTCGAGCAGGACGGCGACACGGTCAAGGGCATTGGGGCACCGGGCAAGACCGGCTGGCTGTACCTCCTGGACCGCGAGACCGGGAAGCCTCTCTACGGAATCGACGAGAAGCCGGTGCCGCAGGACGCGGAGCAGAAGACGGCGAAGACGCAGCCGTTCCCGCGAAACGGCGAGTTCATCCCGCATACGCCGCCGACCGCGAAGGACATCGCGCGGGTGAAGAGCGAGATCACGGGGGCGGCGAAGAACCTCCCGGTCGTCGTCGCGAAGGAGATGTTCACGCCGGCGACGACCCATCAGATGCTGATCTACCGGCCGGGCCCGCAGGGCGGGAACAACTGGGAGCCGACGAGTTACAACCCCGAGACGCAGATGTTCTACGTCTGCGCCGCCGTGCAGACGGTCGGCGTGGCGGCGGCGGACCTGGAGTTCGAGGAAGGGAAGAGCTTCGCCGGCATCGGCGCGATCGCGGGGATCGGCTATAACGAGTCGTCGGGGACGCTGACCGCGATCGACGCGACCGACGGAAGCGTCGCCTGGCAGAAGGTCTGGCCCGACGCCTGCTACAGCGGCACGGTCACGACCAAGGGCAACCTCGTCTTCGTGGGTCGCAACGCCGGCGAGCTGCAGGCGTACGACGCGCGGACCGGCGACCAGCTCTGGAGCTTCCAGACCGGCGCGGGCGCGAACGACACGGTCTCCGTCTTCGAGCAGGACGGCAAGCAGTACGTCGCCTTCCTCTCGGCGGGCAACTCGCTGATGGCCTCGGCGCACGGCGACAGCCTGTGGCTGTTCTCGCTCGACGGGACGATGGGGCCGGCACCCGCGCCAGGCAGCGGTCAGGGCACGGAGCACGCGGGCGAGGGCGGCAATCAGGCGGCGGCCGATCCTGCCGCGGGCAAGATGGTCTTTGCCGACAACTGCGCGGGTTGTCATGGCGTGTCCGGCACCGGAGGGAACGGCGGGCCCGACCTGACCGCGATCCCCTCCGCCAAGAACACAGCTGCGGTGATGAAGCAGGTCGAGAACGGCGGCGGCGGAATGCCGGCGTTCAAGGGCACGCTCACGCAGAAGCAGATCAAGGACGTCACCGCGTACGTGACCCAGGACATCACGAACAAGAAGTAGGGCCGCGATCTTGGGAGGGCAGTCGGAGCAGATGCTCGACTGCCCTCGGCTCAGGGATGCCGCAGCACGTCGGCCCGCTCTATCGTCTGTCCGGCCCCGTGACCTCGATCCGGAGATCGTTCGCCGTGCTCGCGGCAACGCTGGCGCTCTGCGCGATCGGACCGCCGAACGCCATCGCCCGCGCGGAGCTTCCGTTGCGGTTGCCTGCGGCGGGCGAGCTTCTCCATACCGTCGCAGTTCGCTCCGCTCCACGGCCGGCGGCGCGGATCGTCCGGGTGCTCCGCCGTTTTCGGGCGGATGCGCAGTTCCAGATCGTGCTCGCGGTCGGATCTCGGCAGGGGGCCGACGGCGCCTGGTGGTACCGCATCAGCCTTCCAGGTCGTCCGAACGGCGCCCGCGGCTGGGTGCCCGCGGATGCGACGGACGTCAAGCCCGTGCGAAACCGCATCGTCGTGCGCCTCGGCGCCCGGAAGCTCGAGGTGCGGCGTCTTCGCGACGGCAAGCTGCTGCTGCGGACGACAGCCGCCGTCGGCACCGCCGGCTCGCCGACCCCCCTGGGTCGGGACTTCTACGTTCAGTCCGCCTTCGTCCCGACGGACCCGTTCTACGGGACGTTCGCGCTCGAGACGACGGCCTACGCCGGCGTGACCGACTGGCCGACCAACGTCGTCGGGATTCACGGCACGAATCGGCCGGAGCTTCTCGGCCGGGCGGTCTCGCACGGGTGCGTGCGCGTCTCGAACGACGTGGCCCGTCGCCTCGCGCGCCTCGCACCGCTCGGCACGCCGATCGACGTCGTGCGCTAGCCCGTGACGTTGGTCGACTGGGCGGGGAGAACGCCGAGCCTGGTCGTGCACTGCAGGGGAGTGCCGGCGGCCACGCGGTCGCTGCCGACGAAGTGGACGATCCCTTCCGCGCGCGGCGTGAGCGTGAGCCGCGCGACGCCGTCACGACCCGTGCGGCCGCGCGCCGCGATTCCCGCTCCGGCCGCGGTGACCTTCACTCCGGCACGTGGCCTCCCGCGCCGATCGAAGGCGGCGAGACGCACGATCGAGGAGCGCCGCGACTCGAGAACGCGCGGGGAGGCCACGAGTGTGCGACATGCACCGAGGGCGGTCGGCGGCCGGAAGGGACCGATCACGCGGACGAGCGCCGCCGCGACGTTGTTCCGGTAGTTCGACTCGACCTCCTCCGACGAGACCCGCACGATGTCGACGACGACGCCGACCTCCGTGGCCTGCGTGACAGCCGTCACGGTCGCGGATGCCCCAGGGGCGAGGCGGCCGAGGTCGCACGTGACGGGCACGCAGGTGCCTTGAGAGCTCTTCAGCGAGACCAACCTCGTTCGGAACGACCGTGGGTCGTTCACCTTCAGGCCGTTCACGTCCGCTGCCTCGACGTCCGACTCGTTCGTCACCGTCATCGTCCAGGTGATGCGCTGGCCGACCGTGACGGTCGTCGGCGACGCGGTCTTCACGACCACGAGGTCGAGCAGGGGCAGCGGGGTCGGCGGGGGAGGCGGGACCGGTGGGGTTGGTGGCGCGGGCGGCGTGGGTGGCGTCGGCGGCCCCGGGGGAGGCGTCCCCTTGCGGACGTTCGTGAAGGTGCAGACGACGACGTCACCGTTCGCGACCGCGCCGTCGACCTTCGTCCCTTCCACGGAAACGGCCTCGCTCCCGTTCCGCGTGCACTCGACGCTCGAGTCGTAGTCGGCCAGCTGCGTGCCGGGACCTGCGCTCTCGCTCACCGTTCCCTCACCGACACCGACGAGCAACGGGCCCGTCGTCGTGCCGTTCCCACCGCTCGCGACGATCGTCCCATTGAGCTTCAGGTCGAACACACCGGGATCGGAAGCGGGCGCCACGACCTTGCGGAGCTCGAGGGACGCGGTGCAGCGTGGCGAGGTCGCCGACGCCGTTGCGGTCTCGGCTCCCAGGTGCCAGACGAGAGCCCCCGAGCTCGCCTCGAAGGCGGTCTGGAAGACGCCTACGCGCCTGCCGTCCTCGAACCGCGTCGGCTGACCGCGGCTCTCGTCTCCCGGCATGAAGCGGTTCCGCGGCCCGATCGGGATCATCACCTCGTGGCCGGTGCCGTTCTGGTAGCCCCACACCGCGACGTCGGCCCCTGCGTCGTCGAAGACGACGCACTCGAGCTCGGGGACCACGGTCGACGGCCGCGGCTTCGCCGTGTTCGTGATCACGCACACGACCGCCTCGTTTCGCCGCACCCGCACCGAGACGGATGCCGCCGCGGCGTCGGCGACCACGTCACCGGCGCCGCCGTTCGTCCGGCAGACGATCTCGATGGTGTAGTCGTCGAGCGAGGCGGGCGAAACGGCTGTCTCGCTCACGGTGTGGCGCTCTGCCGTGACGGCGATCGTGCCGGTCGTCCCCTGGTCGCCCACCGAAGAAGCGTTGCCGGCGACGTCACCGTCGATCCTGAGGTCGAAGCGGCCCTCGTCGTGGGCGGGGACGAGATGCTTGACGACCGTGATCGAGCCCTGACACCGCGGCGAGTCCTCCGACGCCGTGAGGGTGTTCCCCATGAGCGACCACGTGATGGGCTCCCGTCACTCCACCTGGAAGTCGTCCTCGACGCGTCCCAGGTCGAACGTCGCCGGCTGGCCGCGGTTCTCGGGTGGCGGGGAGAAGACGTTCTGGCCCGCTGCGGGCGTGACCCGGCCGCCGTTCGGGTTGTCGTACCCGAAGTGGGCGAGGAATCCGGCGTCGAGGCGTTCGACGCACTCGAGCACCGGCGTGATCGGCCTCGGCGGGGGCGGCGGGATAGTGCAGCCGTTCTGCCAGATCGCCTGGCCCTCGTCGGTCCAGTGCTGTCCCGGGAACGTCCGCGGCACGTCGTTCGCGTCGACGTACTCGTAGGGCGGGATGATGTCCCGCTCGTGGTTCAGGTGACCGCCCTCGAGGTCGCCGTTGTTCCCGATCGAAGGCTCCTGCGACACGTAGGGGTTGCCCGACGAGCCCGTGGCGTGGCAGATCCGCACCTTCTCCTGCGGTGCTGCGCTGCGCGATGGCGCACCGACCGCGGTGACGGCGGACACGGCGAGTGCCGACGCGAGTGTCGCCGTACCAAGGGCGAGAACGACGCGTCGCGTGCGCGGGACCCGGCGGCGGAGGCCCGAAGACACGGCGTTTCGACGCTACCACCGTTGTCAATGCACGCCAATCCCCCGGACGAGCGCGCACCGCGTGAGGAGTTCGTAAGCTCGGCCTCGATTCGGCGGCAGTGCCGGGTAGGATCGCCCGCGATGCCGACCTCTCTCGTGACCGGCGGCGCGGGTTTCCTCGGCTCGCATCTCTGCGAAGCGCTGCTCGCGAAGGGCCATCGCGTGATCTGTCTCGACAACCTCGAGACCGGATCGCTCGCGAACATCGAACACCTCCGTAGCGACGCGTTCGCGTTCGTGCCGCAGGACCTCACGAAGCACGTCGACATCGCCGAGACGCTCGACTTCGTGTACCACCTGGCCAGCCCCGCGAGCCCCATCGATTACCTGCGCCTGCCGCTCCAGACGCTGAAGGTCGGCTCGCACGGCACACACAACGCGCTCGGCCTGGCGAAGGTACACCGGTCACGCTTCCTCCTCGCCTCGACGAGCGAGGTCTACGGCGACCCGCAGGTACACCCGCAGCCCGAGACCTACTGGGGCCATGTGAACCCGATCGGGCCGCGCGGGGTCTACGACGAGGCGAAGCGCTATGCGGAGGCGCTGACCATGGCGTACCACCGGCAGCAGGGGGTCGACACCGCGATCGTACGGATCTTCAACACGTACGGCCCGCGCATGCGGCCGCATGACGGGCGCGCGATCCCGACCTTCATCCGGCAGGCGCTCGAGCAGAAGCCGCTCACCGTCTTCGGGGACGGGTCGCAGACCCGGAGCTTCTGTTACGTCGACGACCTCGTCCGGGGCTTGATCCTGCTCGCCGAGTCCGGTGAGCACATGCCGGTCAACGTCGGCAACCCCGCCGAGATGTCGCTGCTCGAGCTCGCGGAGGCGGTTGTCGCGGCGACCGGGTCGTCGAGCCCGATCGTCTTCGAGGCACTGCCCGTCGACGACCCTCAAGTCCGTCAGCCCGACATCACGCGCGCCCGCCAGCTGCTCGGCTGGGAGCCGGAGGTCGGGCTCGAGGAAGGGCTCCGCCGCACCCTGGCGACCCTCGAGGGAGACCCGGCGCGTGCGTAGCCTCGCCGCGGCGCTCGTCGCTTCCGCCGCCGGCCTCGCTCTCCTACTCGCTCCCACCGCCTCGGCGTCGAGCTCCCTGCGGATCGGGATCTTCGACGACGGGATGGTGCTCTACGGCGAGCCCGACGCCGTCTTCGGGCAGCTCGCGAAGACCGAGACGCAGCTCGTCCGCGTAAACCTCTGGTGGGCGGGGCCGTCGCTCAAGGTCGCGACCGCCCGTCCGCGGCACCCCGCCGACCCGAACGACCCGGCCTACAACTGGGACACGTACGACCGTACCGTCAGGTTCGCGGTGGTCAACGGGATGGAGCCGATTTTCTCGATCATCGGCACGCCGCCCTGGGCGAACGCGGCGAAGGGCTGGAACGTCGCGCCCACGAAGCCCCGCGACCTCAGGAGCTTCGCGGCGGCCGCGCAGAAGCGCTACAGCGGGACGTTCGTGAACGCGGACGGCGTGACGCTGCCGCGGGTGAGCCTCTGGATGGCCTGGAACGAGCCGAACAACCCCGTCTTCCTCAAGCCGCAGTACCGGCGGACCCGCAAGGGATGGACGATCCAGTCGGGGCGGGACTACGCGAAGATCTGCAATGCGGTCGTCCAGGGCGTGAAGTCCGTCCAGCGGAGCTCCAAGGTGGCGTGCGGCGCGACCGGCCCCCGTGGGAACAACAACCCGAACTCGAGCCGGCCGTCGGTCTCGCCGCTGCCGTTCCTGCGTGCGATGAAGGCGGGTGGGGCGAAGGGCTTCGACGCATACGCGCACCATCCGTACTACGGCTCGCCGGCGGAAACCCCGACGACGAAGCCGCCACCCGGGAAGCGCGGGCAGCCGCCGACGGCCGTCACCCTCGGCAACTTCGACGTGCTCGTGAAGGAGATCGACCGCCTCTACGGCACGCGGATGCGGATCTGGATCACCGAGTACGGGTACCAGACGAACCCGCCGGACAGGATCTTCGGCGTCAGCTTTCGCAAGCAGGCGACCTACCTCACGCAGGCGGTCGCGTGGGCGCGGAAGAACCCGCGCGTCGACGTCTTCCTCTGGTTTCTTCTCCGCGACGAGCAGCGCCTCGGGGGCTGGCAGTCCGGCCTGACGACGGTGACGGGGAAGCGCAAGGCGAGCTTCCGCGCATTCCAGAAGGCCGTCGAGCG
>DASSBV010000143.1:0-11079 GCA_035698545.1 Gaiella sp.
GCTTCTCGCGCGCCGGTTTACCCGTGTCTCAGCGTGCGCTCGGCGCCAGGATCGGGGAATCGCGCCGGAATCCCCAGATCGCGCAGTAGATCCCGAGGAAGGCCTCCCAGATGAACTCGGGGACGACCAGGATGTTCACGACGCCGGTCTGATCCCACCAGTCGAAGAGCACGCCGAAATTGCCGAACAGGAGGAGCGGTCCGCCGATCATTCCGAGCCAGGCCATGCGGCGCGGGACGAGGCCGGACTTGTACATGAGGTAGCCGAGGATCAGCCCGTTTCCGAAGGGGACGACCATTCCGGGGCCGAACAGGAACGTCCAGTCCTTGAGCGCCGCGAGCGAGACGGCGAGGTCGGCCGCACCGGGAGAGTCGTCGCGCAGGCTCACGACGCCGAGCACGAAGATGATCCCGGCTGCGATGAAGACGGACTCGATGATTCGAGCGGCGACGTAGCCGATCGCAAGGAGCTCGTTCTGTCTCCTCGCGACCGGATAGAGCACGACGGCCGTTCCGACGTTCGAGAGGACGAGAAGGAATTCCAGGAAAGCGCCCAGGTGGATCTGGCTGTCCTTCCCGCCGCCGGCGATGTACGCGGCCGGGTCGTCGAGAACCGACTGGAAGAGGGCCAGCGCCCCGATGGAGGTGATGAACGTGATGATGAACAGGACCCCGAAGATCCGGGCGATCCTCTGATCGTCGTCCATCCCCGCTGTGTCCTCCATCCGCAGGCGTTGACTTCGGGCGACCCTACAACCCGATCGGGAGGAGTTCCACAGGACCCCGAGGCATCTGGGACCGAGATCAGCAGCGTTTGGATTGCAGTGCCCCGGGTACGACGTGTCTGTGGGCGAGGGGGAAGAGAGCGGCGATCCAGGCGAAGCGGTCGACGCTGACGCTCTCGAGCCGGACGCCGACTGGCCGGCGCTCTCGGAGCTCGACCTGGACGTCTGCATCTCCGACGGCGTGCCGGGCGCTGACGTGACCGACGCCGACATGCGCGACGAACGACCCCACTGAACGCGCCGAAGCGGCGGAATCAAAGATCCATCACACACCGCGCGTACGCTCCGGCTCGCCCATGCGCTCGGTCACTGCCCTCCTCGCGCTCCTGGTTGCCGTTGGCGTCGCTTGTGTCGAGTCGACACAAGGTCATGCCGGCCGCGACCGGAGCACGGGCGCAGAGGTCTTCCAGGGGCTCGGGACATGGATCGACGTGTACGACACGACGCTCTACAACTCGCCGTCGGCGGTCGCGGGTCGGCTCGCGGCACGCGGCGTGCGGACGGCGTGGATCGAGACGGCCAACGACCGCTCGAAGACCGACGTGGTGCAACCCGCGGGCCTCGCGCGGCTCGTCGACGCGCTGCATGCCCGCCGGATCTCGGCGGTCGCCTGGTACCTCCCCGGTCACGCAGCCGGCGGGAAGGATCTCCGTCGAGCCCGCGCGATGCTCTCGTTCCGGACGCCGGGCGGGGACGGGTTCGACGGTGTCGCCCTCGACATCGAGTCGCTCCACACGAAGAACGTCGAGCAGCGCACAGCGCGCATGCTGGCCCTGCTCGACCGCCTTCGCGAAGAGGCAGGGTCTACGCCGGTCGCCGCGATCACGTACCCGCCGCGGGCATTCGAGCGGCACCTGAGCTGGTGGCCCGGGTTTCCGTGGGCCGAGATCGCCGGCAAGGTCGACGCGATCGTCCCGATGCTCTACACGGGCGGGGGCTTCAAGGGCTACGACGCGACCTACGGCTACGTCGCCCGCTCGCTGAGGCTCCTGCGCGCCGCCGTCGGCGACGAGATCGCGGTGCATGCCGCGGGGGGCGTTGCGAACCGGATGACGAAGGACGAGCTGAAGGCGTTCGACGACGCGGTGCTCGACGACGGCACGGCGACGGGCTGGAGCCTCTACGACTTCCAGACGACCACGCCGGCCGGGTGGGCGGCCATGGCGCGGCTCGGAGGATCCCTGGGCTAGTCGGGCCAGGCGGCGCGCAGGCGATCGCGCGTCTCGAGGAGATGCTCGGGGACGACCTTGACGTCCGCGAGCACCGGCATGAAGTTCGTGTCCCCCGACCAGCGCGGCACGACGTGCTCGTGCAGATGGGCGGCGATCGACCCGCCTGCCACCTGGCCGAGGTTCCAGCCGACGTTGAACGCATGCGGCGAGTAAACCGCGCGAATCGCCGCGATCGACTTCGTGGTCAGGTCGTGGAGCTCGGCGGCCTCCTCGGGGGTGAGCTCCGAGAGCTCGGCGAGATGGCGCGTCGAGGCGACCATCACGTGCCCGGACGCGTACGGGAACTTGTTCAGGAGGACGAACCCCCGTTCACCGCGGTGCACCGTGAGGCTCTGGTCGCCCAACTCGCTCGCCGCCTCGGCGCAGAAGACGCAGCCATCCTGCGTCCCGGCCTCGCCGATGTACTCGAGTCGCCACGGTGCCCAGAGCTGCCGCGTCACCCGGCCATCCTCGCACGCACGCGCCACGCCGCACTATGCTCGGCGCGCCTGCGGCGGTCCGGGAGGTTGGTCGCGTGGCGTACCCGTTCGTCGAGAGCCCCAACTTCACGCCCGCGAACGGCCGCGCGATCGGGGTCGTCGTGATGCACACGATGGAGATCGCCGAACGCCCTGACGCGGCCGAGATCTGTGCGCGCTGGTTTCGGACGAAGGTCTCGCAGGTCTCGGCCCACTACTGCGTCGACGCGGACTCCGTGATCCAGTGCGTCGAGGAGAAGGACATCGCGTGGCACGCGCGCGGCGGCAACACGAACTCGATCGGCGTCGAGCTGGCGGGCTTCGCCAGCCAGACCGCGCGTGACTGGAAGGATCCCTACTCGAGCGGAGTCCTCGCCCGGGCCTCGAGCCTCGTCGCCGACGTCTGCCGGCGCCGGCGGATCCCGGTTCGCTGGCTGGTCGCGGACGACCTCCTCGCCGGCCGGCGCGGGCTCACGGGGCACAGCGAGGTGAGCCGGGCGTTCGAGCGAAGCGACCACTGGGACCCGGGCGACGGGTTTCCGGTCGAGGCGTTCCTCGACAGCGTGCGGAAGAGCCAGCAGACGCAGCGCCTCGCCGCGCGTGCCCGGACGAACGTCTAGACGGCGTCGAGCGCCGCGCCGAGACCGCCCACGAGCTCGGCGAGGCCCTCGGCGTCGATGGTCAGCGCCGGCGAGACCTGGAGGCTGCCGCCTGCGAGCGCGCGCCCGAGCACTCCCTCGTCCCGCGCGGCGGCGACGACTCGATCAGCGATCGCCGGGTCGTCCGCGAGCGCATCGGCGGAGAGCTGCACGGCCGCGACCACGCCGAGGCCGGCGCGGAGCTCGGAGACGAGCGAATGCGCAACAAGCGGCTCGAGGGCCTCGGCGAGCTCCGTCTCGAGCCCGCGGGCGCGCTCGGCGAGCCCTTCGCGCTCCATGATGTCGAGGTTCGCGTGCGCGGCGGCAGTCGCCGTCGCATGGCCCGAGTACGTGTAGCCGTGCCGCCAGACGCCTGCGCCGGCCGTCCAGAAGGGCTCCCGGACTCTCCCGCTCACGATCACGCCGCCCAGTGGGAGATAGCCGGACGTGACGCCTTTCGCGAAGGTCACGAGGTCCGGATCGAGGCCGAAGCGCGTGCTCGCGAACCAGGCGCCCACACGACAGAAGCCGCAGATCACCTCGTCCGCGACGAAGAGAACGTCTCGCTCGTGGCAGACGCGCCGCGCCTCCTCGAGGTAGCCGGGCGGGGGAAGAAGCACGCCGCCCGCGCCGACGATCGGCTCGCAGAAGAAGGCCGCCACGCGCTCCGGCCCTGCCTCGTCGATGGCGCTCGCGAGCGCGTCGGCATCGTCCCACGGCACCTGGAGGGTGCCGGCCGCGAGCGGTCCGACGCCGACCGTGAACGCGTCCATGCCGACGATCGACGTGCCGTACCCGGCGAGGCCGTGGTAGGCCCGCTCGCGCGAGACGACGATCGTCTTCTCGGGCTGGTCGAGAAGGCTCCAGTAGCGGCGTACGAGCTTGACCGCGGTCTCGGTCGACTCGCCGCCGCCCGACGCGAAGAAGACGACGGCGTCCTCCATCGGCGCGATCTTCGAGATTCGCTCCGCGAGGTCGGTGGTCGAGCGCGAGGAGACGTCGCCGTAGTGGGAGTAGGCGGGCAGGCGGCGCATCTGCGCCGTGGCCGCGTCGACGATTTCGTCCCGGCCGTAGCCGACGTTGCAGTACCAGAGCGCACCGGTGGCGTCGAGATACCGCCGGCCGTTCTCGTCCCAGACGTGGACCCCCTCGCCTCGCTCGAGAATCAGCTCGCCTTCGGTGGCGACCGCGGACATGTCGGCGACGGGATGCCAGAAGCGCGTCACGCCGGCCAGCCTAGCCTCGTCCTCGCAAGCCTCGCGCGGGAGGCGTCAGAGGGCGAGCGTGACCTTCGCGAGGCCGTGCGGCGCGTCGGGGTCGAGGCCGCGGGCGCGCGCCAGCGCCCACGCGAAGAGCTGGCCGGGCACGACCGACAGCAGAGGGGAGAGGAGCTGAGGCGTGGGCGCCGGCACGGGGAGCACATATGCGGCGCCGTCGAGCTCCGAGGCCGCGGTCCCGCTCGCGACGAGCGTCGCGCCCATGGCGCGCGCCCGCGCCGCCGCCTCCTGCACCGGCGCGAGGGTCGGGTCGGGTGAGGCGATCGCCCAGACCGGAAAGAGCGGGTCGAGCGCCGCAACCGGGCCGTGGGCGAGGTCGGTGGCGGTGAGCGGCTCGGCCGCGATGCGGCAGGTCTCGAGCAGCTTCAGGGCGATCTCGCGGGCCGTCGCGAACTCGACTCCGCGCCCGATCACGAACATCCGTCCCGTGTATGCGAAGGGCAGGGCCATGCCCGCAGCGGCGCGCTCGAGCGACGGGAGCACCTCGGCGAGCTGCTCCGCAGCGTGGCGGATTCCCTCCGAGACCTCGGGCCCGCGGCCGGCGACGTGGCCGGCGAAGAGGGCGAGGACGGCGAGCGTGTTCACGTAGGTCTTCGTCGCCGCGACCGCGAGCTCCGGCTCGGCGGCGAGGGGGATCGCCACCTCGGCGGCGGTGGCGAGCTCCGAGTTCGGGTCGTTCGTGACCGCAATCGTTAGCGCTCCGGCGGCACGGGCACGCGCGACGTACTCGACGACGTCGGGCGTTTGGCCCGATTGCGAGAGCCCGATCACCGTCGAGCCGGTCATGTCGAGCGGGGTGTCGTAGTGGACGGTGAGGGTGATCGCGTCGCGCATCGCAGTCCAGCGCGGGAGCAGCCCGAACGCGTACACGCCGAATGACGCCGCGTTGTCGGACGAGCCGTGACCGACGAGGCGGATCAGTCTGGCGTCGCGCTCGACCGCGAGCTGCGCAGCACGGGCGATCTCGCTCTCGTGGCCGAGCAGGCGACGCAGCGCGTTCGGCTGCTCGTGGATCTCCGCGAGGAACTGCGCGCCGGGTCCGTCGCTGCGGGTCGCGCTCTCAACCTGCGACACGAGTCTCGCCTCCGACGATCGCGCGAACGACCTCCAGCCGGTCGTCGATCACGGTCACGTCGGCCGGGCCGCCCGGGAACAGCCGACCCAGCTCGGGCATCCCGAGGACGCGCGCGGGTACCGCCGAAGCCGCCTCGAGCGCCTGTTCGAGCGTCGCGCCGGCGGCGACGAGGTTCCGGACGGCCTGAGGCATGGTGAGCGTGCTCCCTGCGAGCACGCCGTCCTCGCGCCGGACGACGTCGTCTGCGACGACGACCTCGACGTCCCCGAGGGCGTACCTGCCGTCGCCCAGCGACGCGCCGGCGATCGCATCGGTGACCAGTGCCAGCCGGCCGGCGCCGACGGCCCAGAGCAGCTTGACGATGTCGGTGTCGAGGTGGACGTTGTCGACGATCGCCTGGAGCACGACCTCGCGTCGGACGAGCGCGGCGCCGACGATCCCAGGATCGCGATGGAGCAACGGGCGCATAGCGTTGAACACGTGCGTCACGGTCCGGGCGCCGCGGTCGAATGCCGCGTTCGCCTCGGCGGAGGTGGCGTCGCTGTGCCCGAGCGACACGGCCACTCCGCGGACCTGGAGCAGGCCGATGAGGTCGAGCGCGCCGGGAAGCTCGGGCGCGAGCGTCATCAGCCTCACCGGGCCGGCGTCGAGCAGCCGGTCGAGCAGCGCAGGGTCGGGGTCTCGGCGGCCGCCGGGCCGGTGCGTGCCAAGCCGGAGGGGGGAGAGGAAGGGGCCTTCGAGGTGCGCCCCGAGAACGCGGGGGCCGTGCGGGCTGTTCGCCGGCACGGCACGGAGGGCGCCGACCAGGTCGTCCTCCGACGAGGTGATGAACGTCGGCAGATACGCGGTGACGCCCGTCTCGAGGAGGGCGTCACCGGCGGTCGCGTAGCCGTCCGCGTCGGCACCGAGGAAGTCGACGCCCGCAAAGCCGTTGACCTGGAGGTCGACGAACCCGGGCACGGCGATGCCCTGGCCGCCGTTCTTCTCGAGCCCGACCGTCGAGATCCGGTCGCCCTCGACCGCGACGTCGCCGGGGACCAGCGCGCCGTCGACGAGTGCCGCCTCGACTCCGAGCCTCACTGGGCGAGCGCCTTTCGGACGTCGCCGCTCGCCGCGTCGAGCCTCGCGCGCGCGCTGGGGGCGTCGATCTCGCGCACGAGTGCCACGATCGCGACCTTGGCGTCGCCGTCGGCCTCGTCGAGCGCCGCCTCGACCCGCTCGACCGGGGCGCCGCTGGCGGCGGCGACGATCCGGCGAACTCGCGCGCGCAGCTTGTCGTTCGTCGCGACGACGTCGACCATCAGGTTGCCGTAGGTCTTGCCGAGCCTGACCATGGAGATGGTCGAGATCATGTTGAGCACGAGCTTCTGGGCGGTGCCGGCCTTCAGCCGCGTCGAGCCCGCGATCACCTCGGGGCCGACGAGGACGACGATCTCGTGCTCCGCGATCGATCCAAGCTCGGACTCCTCGACGGAGACGATCGCGACGGTCGCCGCGCCCGCCTTCCGCGCCGCCTCGAGCCCGGCGACGGAGTACGGCGTGCGGCCGCTAGCGCTGAGCGCGACCACCGCGTCGGCGGGGCCGACGTCGACCTCACGGACCGCCGACGCGCCCGCATCCCGGTCGTCTTCGGCCTCTTCCTGGGCCGTCGCCGCCGCCTCGGGACCGCCTGCGATGAGAGCCACCACGCGTCCGGGTGGGACGGCGAACGTCGACTCGCACTCCGCGGCGTCGACGAGCGCCAGCCGCCCGGAGGTTCCTGCGCCGAGGTAGACGAGCCGGCCGCCGGCGGCGAGCCGCTCGGCGACGGCGTCGATCGCGGCGGCAATCGCGGCAGCGGCGCGAGCGACGGCGGCGGGGACACCCGCGTCCTCGGCGTTCATCCGGCAAACGAGCTCGAGCGTGGTCTGGACGTCGAGATCCGGGGCGTCGTGATCGCGCGCCTCGGTTGCAAGCTCGTCGAACACCGTTCGTCCTGTCACGAGAGCCAGTCTACGCATGTCGCGGTTGAGTGGTCAAGACCAATATGCGATACTGCGTGCCACGCTGGTCCTGAACTGTCCCGGAGGACGACTATGCTCACGACCCGGTAGCACATGGCGACGATCGAGATCGACCACGTCACGAAGGTCTTCGGCAACGACGTCGTCGCGGTCGACGACATCAGCCTTTCGATCCAGGACGGCGAGTTCCTCGTCCTCGTCGGGCCGTCCGGCTGCGGGAAGTCGACGCTCCTGCGCATGCTCGCCGGGCTGGAGGAGGTCACGGCCGGCGCGATCCGCATCGACGGCAAGGACGTGACCGACCTCGCGCCCCGGCACCGTGACATCGCGATGGTCTTCCAGAGCTACGCGCTGTATCCCCACATGACCGTGCGCGAGAACCTCGGCTACGGGCTCAAAGTGCGTCGCGCGCCGAAGCAGGAGTCCAGGCAGCGGGTCGCGGAGGTAGCCGAGCTCCTGGGGCTCGAGGACCTGCTCGACCGCAGGCCGGCACAGCTATCCGGCGGACAGCGGCAGCGGGTCGCGATGGGCCGGGCGATCGTCCGGCAACCGCGCGCGTTCCTGATGGACGAGCCGCTCTCGAACCTCGACGCCAAGCTTCGCGTCGGGATGCGCGCCTCGCTCGCCCAGCTCCATGCGAGGCTCGGAGTGACGACGATCTACGTCACCCACGACCAGACGGAGGCGATGACGCTCGGACAGCGCGTCGCAGTCCTGCGCGACGGCCGGATCGTGCAGGTCGACCGGCCGCAGGAGCTCTACGCGCGCCCGCGCGACGTCTTCGTCGCTGCCTTCATCGGCTCACCGGCGATGAACCTCGTCGAGGCGACGGTCGACGACGGCCTCGTCCGGTTCGGCCAGTACACCCTCACGCTCGATTCTGACCGCCGTCCGCCTGCGAGCGGCCCTGTCGTGCTCGGCATCCGCCCCGAAGCCTTCACGGACGCGGGTGCCGCGTCGCCCGAGCTGCCTCGGATCGACGTCACGGTCGAGGTCGTCGAGGAGCTCGGAGCGGACACGCACGTCTGCTTCTGGGTCGAGGCGAACCGGCCCGACGTCGATGCGGGAGACGACGACCGCGATGACGCGACGCTTCCGGTGGGCCAGAAGACGCTGTTCACTGCTCGCATCGACCCTCGCTTCGCGCCCGCCGTCGGTACGCGGCACGAGCTCGCGGTCGACACGACACGGCTGCACTTCTTCGATCCAGCGACGGGCGCAGCCCTGGCGAGCGGGACGGATCAGGTTGAGCCGACGAGGGCAGAGCCGCTCTCCGTCGAATAGGTGGTCTTGACCACAGCCCGCCGGACGGTAGGATGGCGATCTCGACGGGAACGGAGCGGACGATGGCGACAGCGAGCGGCACGAAGCAGGTCGTGACGAAGCAGAGCGAGGCCCGCAGCCGGGTCCTCGACCTGATCGAGCAGCTCGACGTGGGGCAGGCGATCCCTTCCGAGCGGCAGCTCACGCGCGAGCTCGGCGTCTCGCGACTCACCGTGCGCGCTGCGCTCGACGAGCTCGTCCGCGAGGGCCTGCTTGTTCGGCGCCACGGCTCCGGGACCTTCGTGAGCGAGCCGAAGATCGCTCAGGAGCTGACCATGACCTCGTTCACCGAGGACATGCGACGACGCGGCATGGTGCCCGCGAGCCGCACGCTGAGCCTCCGCGTCACGCCCGCCGGCGCGCATCTCGGGCGCCTGCTGCACGTCTCGCCGTCGGAGCCGGTGATGATCATCAGCCGCCTGCGGCTGGCCGACCGCGAGACGATGGCGATCGAGACGCTCCACGTCCGCGAGGCGCTCGTCCCGGGCCTGACGGCGCCCGACCTGGAGCGCAGCTCCTTCTACGAGATCCTCGAGGGGCGCTTCGGGATCACGATCGTCGGTGGTCAGCAGACGATCGAGCCGACGGTGACGAACGAGGAGGAGTCGGAGGCCCTCGGCGTGCCGCTCCACTCGCCGGCATTCCAGTTCGAGCGAACGACTAACTCGGAGAGCGGGGAGATCGTCGAATACGTGCGTTCGATCTATCGCGGCGACCGGTACAAGCTGGTCACCGACCTACGACGATTCTGACCGTGGTCAATACCAGAGGGCCTTCTTTCGTGACCAAGACGACATCCGGCCAGGTCTCCGTTCTGGCCTTGATTGCGGGAACTTCGAGTCATTTGGCCACTACGCTTTCGCAAAAGTGGTCTTGACATCATCCGGCGACTGTGCGACTGTTCCGAATCGTGGCAGAGTGGTATAAACCAGTAGGCGGCTCCGGCGTCTGTTCTCCGTCGGCCACACGGAAACTCCGAGCGACGCGCACCGCCTCCCAATGCGCTTGGGGGATTCGCCCATGATCAGAGCACGCATCATCGGCGCCGCCGTCCTCGTCGGCGTCGCCCTCGCTGCGGTGGCGTCCACCGCATCCGGCGGCACGACCGCCGACAGCATCACCGTCTGGCTCCAGGTCGACGCACAGGCCGAGAACTGGGCGCCGATCGTCAAGGCGGCGAACGACCAGTTCGAGAAGGCGCACCCGGGTGTCACCGTCGACGTCCAGTACCAGACGTGGGGTGACCACCTGAAGAAGTTCGACGCGACCCTCGCGGGCGGCAACGCCCCCGACGTCATCGAGATGGGGAACACCGAGATGACGAAGTACATGGCCGCCGGCGCCTTCCAGGACCTCACCTCGCAGAAGGGCTCGTTCGCGAACTCGTCGACGTGGCTCGCGGGTCTGGCCGCCGCAGGGGTCTACAACAAGAAGACCTTCGGCGTCCCGTACTACGCCGGGTCCCGCGTCGTGACGTATCGGACGGACCTGTTCAAGAAGGCGAAGATCAAGGTCCCGACGACGCTGGCGCAGTTCACCTCCGACGCCCGCAAGCTCTCCTCGACCGGCGGGAAGGGCTTCTCGCCCGTGTATCTCGCCGGCACCGACTGGTACGCGGCGATGAGCTTCGTCTACGAGTACGGCGGCAGCATCGCGTCGCAGGTCGGCAAGCGCTGGAAGGGCGAGCTCAGCTCGCCGCGCTCGATCGCGGGGCTCACGGCGTACAAGAGCTTCTTCAACGCGGCGTCGCGTGCGTCGAAGACGACGGACGAGACGCATCCGAACCCGTACGACGTGTACGCGCAGGGCAAGGCGGCGTCGATCGTCGGGCCTGCGTGGTTCAGCTGCTGCGTCGGCAAGAAGTACACGAAGACCACCGCGCAGTTCGTGATGCCGGGCCGCAAGGCCGGGCAGCCGCTGCCCGGGTTCCTCGGCGGGTCGCTCCTCGCGGTTCCCGTCGGTGCCGACAAGACGCTCGGCGCCGACTGGATCAAGGCCTACACGAGCAACCAGTCGATGACCGCGCTGCGCGCGATCGGCAACATCCCCAACACGACGAGCCTCCTCGGCAACAGCGTCAACGAGCGCGCCGCGAAGCGGAGCTGGTTCGTCCCGACCGCGAAGAACTGGGTGAATGTGGAGAACGGCAACATCCTCCGGAACATGCTCGCCCAGATCCTCACCGGCAAGCTGACCGTCAAGCAGGCGGCGCAGTCGGCGAGCGACAACATCGCCCGCGTCCTCAACGCGGACCTGTAAGCCGGTGATGCGGGACGGGACACGCCTTGG
>DASSBV010000144.1:0-3641 GCA_035698545.1 Gaiella sp.
GCAAGGGGCACTAGACGCGCTGGAGGTGCGTGTCCTTGAACCCGGTGCGGTACTTGAGGCCGTAGCCGATCGCGCGGTCGACCCCGATGTGCGCTGTCCAGATCAACCCGACCTGCACCGCGACGTCGGCGTCCGCGAGCACCCCGATCGCAGCGAGCGCAACCGGCAGGACATACGTGTGCGCGGCGTCGTACGTCGCCCGACCGACCGTCGGCCCGGCCGCGTACCCGAGCATCGAGAGATCGGGGGCGAGGATCAGGACGAGGAACAGCCACCACGGGTAGCCGAGGTGGAAGTAGAGCGCGATCGCGGCGGCCGCTACGACGACTCCTTCGAGGTGGAGGAGCGCTCGCGGCAGCCGGTCGGTCACTGCGCGAGCTCCTCGAGGGTGTCCGCCAAGCCGGTCAAGCCGGTCAGCTCGCGCGTCGGCGTGGGCTCGGCGGTCTCCCCGAGGCGGTTGATCCAGACCGTGGGGATCCCGAGCGCGGTGGCCGGAACGACGTCGTGGAAGTGGCTCTGCGCCACGTGGACGTCCGGTGGGCGACCGACCGACTCCGCGAACGCCTCCCAGTGCTTGTGCGCAGGCTTGTACGAGCCGATCTCCGACGCGACGATCGCGAGGTCGAACGGCACGCCGATCGACTCGATGGAGGATTCGATGAGGTCGCGGTCGGAGTTCGAGAGGATCGCGAGCCGCCAGCCCCGTGACCGCGCGGCCTCGAGCTCGGGCCGGACGTCTCCGAAGACGGGCCAGTCCGGCAGTGTCTCGCCCGGATCCGCGTCGACGCCGAGCCGACGCGCGGACTCGCGCAGCACCGCCCGGTAGCTGAGCCCCGGGCTCTCCGACTGCACGACGGGCTCGACCTCGTGGTAGCGCTCGAGCAGCGCCTCGTCGCCGAGCGCGGCCGCGAGACCCGCGTTCCAGTCGACGAGCGTCCCGTAGCAGTCGAAGGTGGCCCAGCGGTCCATGCACCTGAGGCTAGCCTCCTACGGGCTTCTCCATGGTCGCGCAGGGCAGCGTGACGCCGTCGGGCATCGTGATCTCGATCTCCTCGAGCTGCGCGAAGCCGTAGGCGCGGTAGAGCGGCACGCCGGGAAGGGTCGCCATCAGCGAGAGCCGCGTGAAGCCCTCACGTGCGGCGGCCTCCTCGCACGCCTCGAGGATGCGGCGGCCGAGGCCACGCCGCGTCCAGTCCGCGTGCGTGAACATCGCGCGCACCCGCGCCGCCTCGGTCGCGGGATCGAGCAGCCGCGCGTCGTCCGTGCCCACGCCGCTTCCCGTGTAGAGCCGGTCTCGCCTGCTCCAGCCGCCGCAGGCGACGAGCCCGCCGTCCGCCTCGAGCACGAAGTAGGTGCCGTCGGCGAGGAGCATCGGGTCGATCTGCGAGACGAACCGGACTGCGCTCGCCGCCTGCCGGTCGTCGTAGAAGCGCCGAAAGAGCACGTCACCGGACGCCTTCATCAGCGCCTCGATCGCCGATGCGTCCTCAGTCGTCGCGATCCGCAGGGTCGGCTCGGTGTCCGGCACGGCCCGAATCTAGATCAACCATCTGCGGCGCCTCGGCCCTACGATGACGGCGTGCCCGAGTTGCCCGAGGTGGAGACCATCCGACGTCGTCTCGCGCCCGTGCTCGAGGGCGCGACGATCGAGGAGGCGGAGATCGTCGACCCCCGGCTGACGCGGCCCGTCGAGCCGCGTCTGGTCGCGGACGCGCTCGTCGGCGAGCGAATAGTGTCCCTCGACCGCCGCGGGAAGTACCTGCTCTGGCGGCTCGCAAGCGGACGCACGCTCGTCGTCCATCTCCGGATGACGGGCTCATTCCGGCACGGGCCAGGTGGTGAGCTGCCCGACGATGCACACCGCCGGGCAACACTCGCGCTCGACACCGGCGATGCGATCGGCTATCGCGACGTGCGGCGGTTCGGCACCTGGGAGCTTCTCGACGCGGACCATCTCGCCCCCTATCTCGACACCCGCCTCGGCCCGGAGCCGCTCGCGCCGTCGTTCACCGCCGCGCGGCTCGCATCGCTCGCGCAGGGCCGGACGGCGCCCGCGAAGGCGTTCCTCCTCGACCAGCGACGGCTCGCCGGGGTCGGGAACATCTACGCCGACGAGGCGCTCTGGCGGGCACGGATCCATCCGCTCCGCCCGGCAGGGTCGCTCGACGAGGAGGAGCTCGCGACGCTCCATCGGGCGCTGCGCGCCGCGCTGCGGAAGGGAATCGAGCGTCGGGGCTCGACCCTGACCGACTACGTCACGCCGGACGGAGAGCGCGGCGCGATGCAGCACGAGTTCCACGTCTACGGGCGTCTCGGCGAGCCGTGCGACCGCTGCGGCCGCCCGATCGAGCGCATCGTGGTCGCCGGCCGCGGCACGTGGTTCTGCCCGCACTGCCAGCGCCGCGAGTAGTCGCGTCCCACGCGGCTCGTACACTCGAACCATGGCGGCGCCGTCGATCAGCGAGGCGGTCGTGCTGCGCTCGTTCCCCTTCGGCGAGGCGGACCGGGTGCTCCACGTCTACACGGCCGCGAGCGGCCGGCTCGGCGCGATCGCGAAGGGCGTCCGCCGCACGAAGAGCCGCTTCGGCGGGCGTCTGGAGCCGTTCTCGCACGTCGAGCTCTCCCTCCACCGCGGGCGTGGCGAGCTCGCGACCGTGACCGGCGCGTCGCTCATCCGCTCGCACGACCGCGTCCGCTCCGATCCGCTCCGCCTGCGGGTCGGGCTGGTCGGCCTCGAGGCAATGCTGCGGCTCTTCACCGAGGAGGAGCGGAACGACCGCGCGTTCCTCGCGCTGACGCGCTTCCTCGACGCGCTCGACGAGCATGAGCCACGCAAAGGTGGGCGGCCGGCGCTCGACCCGCTCGTGCTCTCGTTCCAGCTCAAGCTGCTCTGGCTCTCGGGGTTCATGCCGCACGTGTCGAGCTGCGTGGAGTGCGGTGCAGAGGAAGAGCTGGTCGCGTTCGACCCCACCGCGGGCGGGGCAGTGTGCCCCGGCTGCGACCGCGGCGGGATCGCGCTCTCCGCGGAGGGGCTCCACGGGCTCGCATCGCTCCTCGGCACGCCGCTCGCCGACGCGCCGTCGCTCGGGCTCGGCGACCGCGCAACCCGTGACGCACTTGCCGTCGTCACCTCGTCGTACGAGCACCACGGCGGCTTCCGCCTGAGAACGCTCGCCTGACGATCACCCCGGGCTGCCGTTCGTGCGGCGGCACGCGGCGTAGGCTGGAGCCATGCCTGCCCCGAGCTGGCCGATGGCGACCGAGCGACTGCTGCTGCGCCCCTTCGAGCAGGGCGACCTTGCGTCGCTCCACGCCATTCACTCCGACGAGCACGTCGTGCGGTGGCTCCTCAACGACGTCCGGTCGCTCGAGGAGACACAGGCGATCCTCGACCGCAAGATCGCCTCCAGCACACTCGGGGGCGAGGGCGATTGGCTGAGCGCGGCCGTCGCCCTCCGGCAGTCGGGCGAGCTCGTCGGTGACGTGTCGTTTCACTGGACGAGCGAGCCGTACGCGCAGGGCGAGCTCGGGTTCGTCTTCGCGACGGCACATCACGGCAAGGGATACGCCACCGAGGCGGCCCGGCCGGTGCTGGACTTCGCGTTCGGGGCGCTCCAGCTCCACCGCGTCGTCGGAAGACT
>DASSBV010000145.1:0-14699 GCA_035698545.1 Gaiella sp.
CGGGGGCGGATGTGCGGCAGCTGCTCGGCCGCCCCGGTGAGCTGTGGGGCGCCGAGTCCGGCGCCGACCGGCTCGTCGTGATCCGCTAGTCGGGCTTTGCGCCCATCGCCCACACGGCGATGACGAGGCCGATCAGGAGGATCACGGAGAGCACGCCGCTCGTCTTGCTCAGCCAGCCCTTCGGCTTCCACACCGCGATGCCGGCCAGGATCAGCGAGATCAGGAAGATGAGCGCTCCGAGGTCGGAGATGATGTAGCCCATCCCGACCCAGGTGGGGTCGTCCTCGACGTCCGGGAACTCCTTGTCGTAGATCCACTGCGCTCCGACGCGGAAGATGATGTACGCGGGCAGGCCGACGATCAGGAGCGTGCGGAACGCGACGCGGCGTAGGCGGTCGGGCTCCGGCACTCTCACCGCCGTCAGCTGGGTCACGGCAGCCACGGTCACCGCGCCGAAGAAGATCGCCGCCCCGGTGACATGGAGGAAGAGCGGGAAGTTCCAGCTGTCGGGCCGGATCGAGGCGAGCACCGCGATCATGCGCCCGGCTTCCAGATCATGTCGATGAGGATCAGAACCACCACGATCACCGAGAGCCAGTGCGTCCAGAACGCGCGGGACGTGCCCATCGCCGCTGCGAGCTCGGGGCTCCGCGGTGAGCCGGAGGAGACGAGCTGCGCGGCCATCTCGGACGTCGCGCGGTAGCCGTCACCGGTCCGCCTGCCGAGGGCCATCGCGATCACCCAGAGGACGATCGCGGCGATCACCCAGCCGTCCCACAACTGGTACGCGTCGAGCGATATCGCGAGCCAGACGCCGAAGACGATCGTCCCGAGCGAGCCGACGGTTACGAGGACGTTGCCGACGAGCCCCAGCCGCATGAACGAGGTCACCGCGGCCGGGTCGTCCGTCCGCCAGAGCGCCACGATCATCACCGAGAACGTCGTCAGGGCGGCGATCAACGCGACCGCCGAGAGCAGGTGGAGCGCAAGGATCCAGTCGTTGAGCTCCATCGAGGCGGGAACCTAACATGGTTCGGTGCGGATCGACCTGGTCGAGGGCGACGTGACCGCGCAGAGCGTTGCTGCGATCGTCAACGCCGCGAACTCCTCGCTCCTGGGCGGGGGCGGGGTGGACGGCGCGATCCACCGCAAGGGCGGCCCGGCGATCCTCGAGGAGTGCCGCGCGCTGCGCGCGTCGCGGTATCCGGACGGGCTGCCCGAGGGCGACGCGGTCGCGACGACCGCCGGGAACCTCCCGGCCCGCTGGGTGATCCACACGGTCGGGCCTGTCTGGCGCGCGGGCGAGGCCGAGGTGCGGTCCGCGACGCTCCGGTCGTGCTACGTGCGCTCCCTCGCGGTCGCCGACGAGCTCGGCGCGACGACTCTCGCCTTCCCGTTGATCTCCGCCGGCGCGTTCGGCTGGCCGCACGAGGACGCGGTGCGGCAGGCGCTGAACGCCCTCGGAGGTGCCGAGACGGCGGTCGAGGAGGCGCGCCTTGTGCTCTTCGGCGACGCGACGTTTGCCGCCGCCGAGCGCGTGCGGGCGGATCTGTAGTGCCTGTCCGGGGCGGCGCATGGCCGCCCCGGACAGGAGGTCTCGCTAGAAGACCAACCCGAAGATGTTCTGGTCGAGCCCGCCGTCGTCTGGGCAGGTGTCGGCCGAGAAGGTTCCGTCGGGGTTCTGCGTGCGGCACTGATGGACGTCGAACCCGTCCGTGCCGTCGCCGTTCGTGTACCGCGGATCGGTGCCCGGGACGGTGTCACGCTGATCCGTCCAGGCGCCGAACGTGGACGTGCCCGCCACGGCGACGTAGTTGTAGTCGCCGAAGAACGGGATGTCGCGGTCGCCGAACTGCTCGTACTGCGGCATCTGCGCCGCCGCCGATGCGAGCTGTGAGGACCACGTCGTCCCGCCGTCCGTCGACGTCGCGACGAACGTCTGCAGGCCCGGTGCCGCCGCGGTCGCGCCGGGCGGGTTCGCCGACTGCCAGACGTTGCCGATCGGCACGGTGCGGAAGTCGCCGCCCGACGGCGTCGTCGGCGGTCCGCTCGCCGTGTCGGTTCTGCTGTCCTGCCAAATAGCCGCAAGCCTCCCGGAGTCGGCGGAGATGTCCGGGAAGAACTGGTGGCCCTTCGCCTGCGGGTCGATCCGGGTCGGGGTCGACCACGTCGTCCCGCCGTCGGTGGTCTTCACGAAGAACACCGACGCCTGGGTTCCGACACCGGGCTCGAGCGTGCCGAAGCTGGACCCCGTCGGAGTCTGGCTTCCGGGCACCGACGCGTCGAAGACGGCGTACACGGTCTGTCCGTCCGCCCCGGACGTCGGGTCCGCGGTCGCCCGCACCTGCGTGTCGGCGCGGAAGAACACATAGCCCGAAAGGCACTGGAACGGGCCGTCGCCGCAGTCGCGGGCATCGCCTGGCGCCTCCGCGCCTTCGGCGCCCTCGCAAAGCGCGCTCTCGCCGGACTCGCAGGCCTCTTCCCTGGCCTGCTCGGCCGCCTCGGGCGAGCCGTACTCGTCCTGGAGGTCCCACGGCGTGATGTTCGCGACGGTCCCGGCCTTCGAGAACGTCGCGCCGCCGTCGGTCGACTTCGCGTACAGGACCGCATCCTGGCTTTGTCCGCGGCCGCCGAAGCCGCGCCAGAGGACGTAGACGTCACCTGTGCGCGTCACCGCGATGTCGCAGAACTGGCTGTCGGGCACCGACTCGGACAGCTTCGTCGGCTTCTCGAATGTCTGTCCGCCGTCGGTGGAGCGGATCAGGAAGATCCCGTTGTTGCCGCCACCCTGGAAGCGGGCCCAGCAGATGTAGACGTTGCCAGCATGTGGGCTGTCGGCCCCGCGGTCGACCTCCAGTTGGATCTTGTCGTTGAAGATCCCTGCCAGGGCGGGGGTGCCGCGCCGGACGAGGTTCGTGAAGTCGTACTGCGGCTTCGGCCCTGCCTGCCACGAGTAGCGGGCGACCCAGAGGTCGCCGTTCTGCGGGTGGGCCCGGTTGAACGAGATCCCCGCGTAGTAGAGATGACCGAAGGTGTCCCACGCCTGAACCGGGTCACCCGCGGAGCCGACCCGCCCCTGCAACGGAGAGGCCGTGCCCTCGGCCGACGTGTCACCGGGGTAGCCCGGGAGCAGGCTGTCTGTCCACGACGAGCCTGCGTCGGACGAGTAGTAGAAGCCGGCCCAGGCGTCGCCCGCGGTCGGCACGGTGCAGTAGTCATTCGAGCCCGCGGTCATCAGGCTCGGGTTCGTCGGTGAGATGGATACGGTTGGCTCGTTCTGCTGACGCTTGTCCGTCGAGCACCGTGAGATGACCCCGTCCGTTCCGCCATCCTGGCGAACGTACGGCCCCTCGGTGATCTTCACGTCTGCAAGCGCGTGTGGCGCCATCGCGAGCGCGCCCAGCGCGATCGCGATGAAGGCGAATCGCCTCATCGTCCCCTCCTTGCTCGTGAGGTCGGTGCCGTCACCGGATCGGAGTGCCGTCCAGCCCGGGCGCGCCTCGCGCCGCACCGGATCGTTGGTCGCGTCACTCCCTGGATCCGCACCAAGGCTTCGTGGTACCCGGAACCCACGTCTCGAAACACGCGGGACGCGGGCGCGCGGCGGGCCCCTGATTCTCAGGCAGGCTCGAAGCGCACGAGGCGCTGCATCACGTCCGCCTCGGTGAGCCGCACGTGGATCCGGCCGCCGAGCGGTAGGTCGTCCCCCGAGCAGCGCGCCGTGACCGCAGGCTCGCGGATGGCCACGGTTGCGCCGCCGCGGCGGGTGTGGAGCTCGACCACGATCGCCTCGAAGGTCTCGCCGACCCGCGGCTCGAGGAGGGCCGCCTCGACGATCGAGACGATCCCGGCCTCGTACTGCCCTGCTCGTCCTCCGGTCGCCGCCATCGTCTCCGGCAGCGTCCACAGCTCGCCGCGAACCCACTCCGGGATCTCGTTGCCCGCCGCGAGCGCCACGCAGATCTCGCCGACGTAGCGGTCGACCAGCCTGCGCAGAGGCGCGGTCGTGTGTGAGTACGTGGAGGCGAGCGGCGAGTGCACCGGGTCGCTCGGCGGGTCGCCGTCGAACGACACGTACCCGGAGCCGCGGAGCAGGCCTGCCGCCTCCACGAGGAGCGCCGCCTGCCGCGCGACGAACGGGCTGAGGCCGCGCACGAACGCCTGATAGGAGAAGTCCTCCGGCCACTCGACCCGGAGTGCGTGCGCGGTCAACTGGAGGCGCTTCAGCCGGTCGGGCTCCGGCGGCGGCACCGTGCGAAGCACGCCGACCCGACCACCCAGCATCAGCTCCGCCGCGGCCATCCCGGTGAGGAGCGAGATCTGGGCGTTCCAGCCCTCGATCGGCAGCGGCGCGCGGAACCGCAGGCCGTAGCGATGCTCGTCGTGGGTGACGAGCTGTTCCGGGAGCGCGAGGCTCACGCCTCCGCGCCGCGTCTCGCGCTGCTCGCGGAGGATCCCGATCTCGCGCAGGAGGCGCAGCTGCTCGGCCGCGCTTCCGTCGTCGAGCGCGGTCTGGGCGCTGACGTAGTCGAGCTTTGCGCGGCTGCGGACGAGCGCGCGATGGACGTGGACGGCTGTGCCCTCGCCAGTCTCGTCGACGTCCATCGTCCACACGAGCGCCGGTCGGGTCTCTTCGGGGAGCAGGCTCCCCGCGCCCTCCGAGAGCACCGGCGGATAGAGGCGCACGTTCACGTCGGGGGCATAGAGCGTCGTGCCGCGCTCGTGCGCCTCGACGTCCATCGGCCCACCCGCCTCGACGAACGCGGCGACGTCGGCGATCGCGTACTTCACCCGGTAGCCGTCGCCGCGGCGCTCGAAGTGGAACGCCTGGTCGAGATCCATCGACCCCTCCGGGTCGAGCGTCACGAACGGCGTCTCGGTCTCGTCCGCGTCAGGCAGCCGCGGTGAGCGCGCGGCGTGCTCGGCCTCCGCGAGCACCTCGTCCGGGAACTCGGCCGGGACCTTCAGCTGACGCCTGAGCTCCGCGAAGGCGGCCTTGACCTCGGGGCTGTCGGTCGTCAGGCGGTACGAGCGGGCCGGCACGCGGGCAGCGTACGCGTGCAGACTGTCGCGGACGACGGGAGGTGGACGTGGACGAGCGCGAGTTCGACGTGGTCGTGATCGGCGCGGGCGCGCCCGGCGAGGTGATCGCGGGGAGGCTTGCCGAGGGGGGCGTCTCCGTCGCGATCGTCGAGGAGCGCCTCGTCGGCGGCGAGTGCTCCTTCTACGCCTGCATGCCGTCGAAGGCACTGCTGCGGCCGGTTGAGATCCGCGCCGAGGCGGGACGGGTAAAGGGGGTCGAGATCGGCGGGCTGGACGTGCGCGCGGTTCTCGCGCGCCGTGACGAGGTCGTCCACGACCTGGACGACTCCACGCAGGTCCCCTGGCTCACCGACCGCGGCATCACGCTCGTCCGCGGGCACGGTCGGCTCGACGGCGAGCGGCGGGTGACGGTCGTCGACGAGGCCCTCGTCGCGCGGAAGGCGGTCGTCGTTGCGACCGGCAGCTCGGCGGCGCTGCCGCCGCTTCCCGGCCTCACGGAAGCGAGGCCATGGACGAACATCGAGGCGACGACCGCCACGGAGGTGCCGGGTCGCCTCGCCGTGCTCGGCGGCGGAGTGGTCGGCGTGGAGATGGCGCAAGCGTGGGCCGCGCTCGGCTCCCAGGTGACCCTGATCCACCGCGGCGAGCGGCTGATCGAGCGCGAGGAGCCGTTCGCGAGCGGGCAGGTCGCCGATTCCCTCCGCGAGTACGGCGTCGACGTGCGCCTGGGGATGAGCGTCGCGGCGGTCTCCCGAAACGGTTCTGTCCGGCTCGAGCTCGAAGGGGGCGACCCGCTCGAGGCGGACGAGCTGCTCATCGCGATCGGGCGCGCCCCGAGGACGTCGGACGTCGGGCTCGAAACGGTCGGGCTCGAGCCGGGGAAGCACGTCGAGGTCGACGACTCGCTGCGCGTCCCGGGGAAGGACTGGCTCTACGCGGTCGGCGACGTCAACGGCCGGGCGCTCCTCACTCACATGGGCAAGTACCAGGCACGCCTCGCGGCCGACACGATCATGGGCAAGCCCGTGGAGCTCCGCTCGGACGGCGGCGCGTCGCCGCGCGTGATCTTCACCGACCCGCAGGTCGGCGCCGTCGGGCTGACGCTCGCGGCGGCGGAGGAGAAGGGCCTTCGCGTCAAGAGCGTCGACGTCGAGACCGGCGGGAACGCCGGCGGCTCGTTCGTGGGGAAGGGCGCGGCGGGGACGGCGCGGATCGTCGTCGACGAGGACCGGCGCGTCGTCATCGGGGCGACGATCACCGGGCCGGAGGTCGCCGAGGCGCTCCACGCAGCGACGATCGCGGTCGTCGGCGCGGTGCCGCTCGACGACCTCTGGCACGCGGTGCCCGCGTTCCCGACGCGCTCGGAGCTCTGGCTCCGCCTGCTCGAGTCGTACGGCCTCTGACTCTTGAAGGTTCTCGACGGTCGCGTCTGGCTCTCACCGTCCGACGTGACGGCGTACCTCGCGTGCGAGCACCTCACCGCGCTCTCGCTGCAAGTCGCGCGCGACGAGCTACCCGAGCCGCCGCCGCCCGGCGACCAGGCGGAGCTCGTGTTCCGGAAGGGGCTCGAGCACGAGCACGCCTACCTCGAGCGGCTGCGGGAACAAGGGCTGACGGTTGCTGAGATCGAGCTCGACGGGGACTGGCCACGCGGCGTGGAGGACACGCTCGCGGCACTGCGCACGGGCGTCGACGTCGTCTACCAGGCGGCGCTCGTCGGCGATGGCTGGCGCGGGATCGCCGACTTCCTGGTTCGGGTCGAGACTCCGTCTGCGCTCGGCGCCTGGTCCTACGAGGCGCTCGACACGAAGCTCGCACGGCACGCGAAGCCCGCCTACGTGCTCCAGCTCTGCTTCTACAGCGAGCGGCTCGGCGCGCTCCAGGGCCTCGAGCCCGAGTGGATCCACGTCCTCCTCGGGAACCAGACGATGGAGTCGTTCCGGCCACGCGAGTTCGCCGCGTACCAGCGGCGGGTCGCGCAGCGGCTCGAGGAGTTCGTCGCGAACCCGCCTCCGACGGAGCCGCTCCCGGTCGACCGCTGCGGCATCTGTGAGTTCAAGCCGCACTGCGACGCGTACTGGGACGCGGTCGACCACCTCTGCCGCGTGGCGGGCATCCAGCGGCGGCAGATCCATGGTCTTCGCGCGAGCGGAGTGCCCACGCTCGCGGCGCTCGCGACCGCGGACGACGAGGCGCGGCCGCCGGGGATGGCGGACGAGACGTTCGCGAAGCTCCGTGGCCAGGCGCGCCTCCAGCTGATCGCACGCGAGCTCGGCCGCGACGAGTACGAGCTCCTTCCCCTCACGGCGGAGTCGGGATTCGCGCTCCTGCCGGACCCGTCGCCGGGCGACCTCTTCTTCGACTTCGAGGGCAACCCGTTCTGGGATCACGAAGGCAGCCTCGAGTACCTCTGGGGACAGACCGACGCCCACGACGAGTTCACCGCCCGCTGGGCGACCGACCACGACGAGGAGCGCGCCGCCTTCGAGTCGTTCGTCGACGAGGTGCACGCGCGGCTCGCCGACCACCCCGACCTCCACGTGTACCACTACGCGCAGTACGAGATCACGGCCCTTCGCCGGATGATGGGCCGCTACGGGACGCGCGAGGCAGAGCTCGACGACCTCCTGCGCCGCGAGGTGTTCATCGACCTCTACAAGGTCGTCAAGGGCGGGCTCCGCATCTCCCGGCCGGGATACGGCCTCAAGGAGATCGAGCACCTGCTCGGGTTCGAGCGCAGCGCGGAGATCCGTGAGGGCGGCACCTCGATCGTCGAGTTCGAGCGCTGGATGGTCGAGCGCGACAACGGGATCCTCGCCGAGATCGCCGCGTACAACCGCGAGGACTGCATCGCCACGCGCGTCCTGCGCGACTGGCTGCTCGCACGGCGCGAGGAGGCGCTCGAGCGGTTCGGGCCGTTCCCGCCGCCCGAGCCCGTCGAGGCGAAGCCGATCAAGCCGGAGAAGGAGGCGCGACGTCTCCTGCGCGAGGCGCTGCTCGACACCGGCGACCCGATCAGCGAGCTCGCCGGGCAGCTGCTCGACTACCACGACCGCGAGCGAAAGCCGTTCTGGTGGGCGTTCTTCGACCGACTCGACCAGACCGCGGAGGAGCTCGTCGAGGACGCCGAGGCGATCGGCGGGCTCGTGCCGGTCGGCGAGCCGCGACCCGAGAAGCGCTCGACGGTCTTCGCGTTCACCTACCCGCCGCAGCAGCAGAAGCTCCGTGGCTCCCCGATCGACCCGGCGACAGGCCGGCGGGCTGGTGAGATCGTCGAGCACGACCCCGACGCACGCACGCTCGAGCTGAAGCGCGGGCCGGTGCTCGACGACGTGCCGCTCCCGGCTGCGCTGATCCCCGGAGACGTCTTCTCGACGAAGGCGCAGGAGGAGGCTCTCGAGCGGTTCGGCCGCTCGCTCCTCGAGGGCGGCGGTGCGTACCCGGTGCTCGAGTCGATCCTGCGGCGCGACCCGTTCGGCCGCGAGGTGCAAACGACCGACCTCGACGAGATGGCGGAGCTCCTCCTCGCCATGGGCCCGCGGCACCTCGTGATCCAGGGCCCGCCCGGGTCGGGCAAGACCTGGACGGCGGCCCGCCTGATCGCGAGGCTCGTCGCGGAGGGAAAGAGCGTCGGTGTCGCCTCGACGAGTCACCGCGCGATCCACAAGCTGCTTGCCGAGGTGGAGACGGCCGCGGCGGAGCGCGACCTCTCTTTCCACGGGGTCAAGAAGGCGAGCCGCGGCAACGCGGAGTCGGAGTTCGAGGGTCAGGTCGTCGAGAACGTCTTCGACAACGCCGAGTGCGCCGACCAGGACGTCGTCGGCGGCACCGCCTGGCTCTTCGCCGACGGCCGGCACGAACGGCGCTTCGACTATCTGTTCATCGACGAGGCCGGCCAGGTGTCGCTCGCGGATGCCTGTGCGATGGCGACGTCCGCGCAGGCGGCCGTGCTCGTGGGCGACCCGCAGCAGCTCGAGCAGGTGCTCCAGGGCTCGCACCCCGCCGGCAGCGAGCTCTCGGTGCTGCGGCATCTGATGGGCGACGACGCCACGATCCCGCCCGACCGGGGGGTCTTCCTCGAGCGGACCTTTCGGCTGCACCCGGATGTGTGCGAGTTCGTCTCGGAGGAGTTCTACGAGGGTCGCCTGCGCCCGGACGCGGTCGCGGCGGCGAGGACGACGCCGTTCGGCACGGGTCTCCGGTGGATCGCGGTGCCGCACAGCGGAAACCGTCAGGAGTCGCGCGAGGAGGCCGACGCGGTGCGTGGGGAGATCGCGCGGCTCGTCGAAGCGGGCGTCCGGCCCGGCGAGATCAAGGTGGTGGCGCCGTTCAACGCGCAGGTCGACCTCCTGGCGTCGCTCGTCCCGGACGGTGTCGAGGTCGGGACGGTCGACAAGTTCCAGGGCCAGGAGGCGCGGATCGTCCTCTACTCGATGGCCTCGTCGAGCGGCGACGACGTGCCGCGCGGCCTCGACTTCCTCCTCTCGCGGAACCGCTTCAACGTGGCGATCTCGCGCGCCCAGTGCCTCGCCTACCTCGTCTGCTCGCCGCGGCTGCTCGAGGTCGGCTGCCGCACGATCGAGCACATGCGGCTCGCGAACGCCCTGTGCCGCTTCGTCGAGCTCGCCGTGGTCGTGCCCGCGCGACCATAGGATCCGGCGGTGGATCCGTCACTGCCACGTCCCGCGCACGGGCGGACGTTCACCGGCCGGCGGCGCATCCGGCTTGCGGACATGGACGAGCGCGGCCGCTTGCGGCTCGATGCGGTCGCGCGCTTCCTCCAGGACGTGGCGATCGAAGACGTCTCGGAGACCGGGTGGGGCCTGCCCGAGCACCTGTGGTTCATCCGGCGGATTCGGATCGAGGTGCGCGAGCCGTTCCTCACGGACAGCGAGGTGGAGCTCGTCACGTGGTGCAGCGGACTCGCCGCGATCGCCGCGGGACGCCGTTGGTCGGTCTCGGGCGACGCGGGCGGGCGGCTCGAGGTCGACAGCGTCTGGATCCATCTCGATCCCGACCAACGGCCGGCGCGGATCGAGGGGTTCGACGTCTACGCGGAGGCGACGGCCGGCCGTGGCGTCTCGACGCGTCTCGAGCTCGCCGCGCCGGGGGACGAGGCGTCGCGCCGTCTTTGGCCACTCCGGGCGAGCGACGTCGACCTACATGGGCACGTGAACAACGCCGTCTACTGGCAGGCGATCGAGGACGCGCTCCGCGATTCGCAGGTAGAGGCGTCCCGCCCATTCGTCGCGGAGCTCGACTACCGCGACCCCGTCGACCTCACCGATCCCGTCGAGCTTCTGGTGGACGGCGACGGACACGTGGTTCGTCTCGGCTTCGGCGTCGGAGAGTCGCTTCGCGCGATCGCCCGGGTCGAGGCCGTGCGTCCACCGTGATCGCGATGATCGGATTGGATGTACGGCCTGCGCACGGAGCAGCACGAGCTCTTGAGACGTCACCGCGAGGAGGCGTTCGAGCTGCTGCTCCTCGCCTCCGCGGCGTACACGGGCGCAGCCCCGCTGCGCGAGCTCCCCGAAGGCAAGGCGCTCCTGCGGCAGCCCCCGGAGCGACTCGTCCCCGTCGCCGTCTCGGCCGCTGCGGCGGCGGTCGAGCGGCGAAGGCTCCAGCAGGACGCCGCCGACAGTGACCGGGAGATCGCCTTCGAGGCGTCCGACTCGTTTCCGGTGGAGGTGCTCGACGCGCTGAAGCGGCGGCGCCTGCCGTTCACCGGTGAGGACGTCGAGCTGCTGGTCGACCTCGGGACGACGACGATGCGAGCCGACCGCATGTTCGCGCGCTCGTACGAGACGCTGTCGTTCGGCGTCGCGGCGGCGGGGCATCTGCTCGAGCGCGAGCCCGGGTCGCCGCCGGTCTTCGCGGCACTCGGCCGAGCCGGTCCCGCCCTCGACGATCTGGGCCTCTCCACCCACGGCGGGCCGCTGCGCCGCCGCATCCGCGCCCTGGTCTCGGCGCAGTCGCCCGGGGGCCTCCTCGACCTCTCCGTCGTCGACGAGCGCGACGCGTGGGCGGAGCCCGCGAACGAGGCGCTCAGACGGCACGCGGCCGGCTGGGACGACGCGCAGCAGCTCGTTGCGCTCCTCTCCCGGGCGACGACCTCGCGGCCGACGAAGGCATGGCGCCGGCGCTCCGCCGAGCTCGCGTCGTCCTACGACGGCTACGGAACGCTCATACGAGAGCTGCTCGAGCCGCTGCTCTCGATCGAGCTGGTCTCGTCGGGGGTGCCCTGGCCGCCCGCGTGGCTCGTCGCACCCCCGAACGAGCCGTTCGTGCGCGGCGCCGCGTGGGCCACGGTCGACATCGACGAGCCGTGGGTCGTGGGCCTCCTCGGCCGGCTGGCCCTGCGGGGCGCCGCCCCGTCGCCGCATCCGAAGGTCACGACCGCCCTTTGCCACGCGGTGGCGAGCGGCGCGATCGAGGCGCTCGCGCAGATCGGCACTCCCGCCGCGCACGCCGAGCTGCGCACGCTGCTCGGCGAGATGCGGCGCCGTGACCTGCTCAAGCGGGTCGCAACGGTGCTCGGCGAGCCGGTCGAGGCGACGCGCACCCGGGACGAGCGCGTCCGTCGCGAGAAGCGCCGGCTCGTCCGTGCCACCGCCGACCCCGAGCCCAAGGAGCGTCAACGCATCGCGGGGCAGTTCGTCCGCGGCGAGCTCGGGCCGATGCTCCGCGACGCCGGGTTCGACGACTCCGCGGGGCGGACGTTCTGGCGGCGGCTCGACGATCGGGTCGAGAGGCTCCACGCCAAGGCGCACAAGGGCGGGCTGACGCTCGAGCTCGGGATTTGGTTCCGGTTCGTCCCGCGGCCGTACGTGGTGCCCGAGCACGACGGCCGCGAGCGCCCAGACGAGCTCTACTGCGACCTCCGCGGCAACGTCCACGCGTGGAGCGGCGACCTCGAATCGGCCGGACGCGAGTCGGCGCTGTGGTTCGCGAGGTGGCGGCCACTGCCCGTCGTGCTGCGCTGGCTGCGCGAAGGCACGCAGTCCGACGAGGTGTTCGGGTTCGGCGCGCCGGGATCGCCGCACCACCAGGTGCTGACCGGCTACGTGGCGCGCGCCGTCGGCAGCAGCGAGGTCGCCCGGGCGCAGCTCTCGCTCGCGGCGGCCTACTACCGCGGTCAACTCGAGGAGCAGAACAGCGAGCATGTGGGCGACCCCGAGTGGGTGGCCTGGGTCGAGCAGCTCGGGACGGACGCCGCGAGCGTCTAGCGACGGCGGGGGCGGAGCGCCGCGAACGGGTCGGTGATCGCGAGCTGCGCGTCCCGGAAGCGGAAGACCTCCGCCGGCCGCCCGCCGGCGCGGCCCGAGGGACGGCGCTCGCCGGTCGGCTCGATCACCGCGCGGCGCTCCAGCACACGCCGGAGGTTCGTCGCGGAGACGTCGTGGCCGAGGGCGGCGACGTAGACCTCGCGGAGCTCGGCGAGCGTGAACGTCGGCGGTGCCAACGCGAATCCCGCATTGGAGTAGGACAGCTTGCCGCGGAGCCGCTTGCGGCCGGCGAGCACGATCGCTCCGTGGTCGAACGCGGTCGGTGGTAGCTCGTCGACGGGATGCCAGCGCGTGTCGGCCGGGACGTCGGGGTCGAGGCCGAGCTGCACGAGCCCGAGATACGCGGTCGCGAGCTCCCAGCCCCGAGGGTCGCGGGTCGGCTCGCCGTACGTCGCGAGTTGCTCGAGGTGCGAGACCTCGCGGACGTCGACCTTGGCGGCGAGATGACGCCGGATCGACTCCTCGAGCGTCTCGCCGGGGGAGAGGACCCCGCCGGGGAGTGCCCAGGCGCCGCGGAACGGCTCACGGGCGCGCTGCCAGAGCAGCACCTGGAGCGCGCCGTCCCGCACCTGAAAGACGACCGCCAGGGTGCCGTGACGAGGTCTGCTAGACTCGCCCCCGGGTTTACGACTCATAGTCAAAAACTAGCAACAGGAGATCGTCCATGAACAGACGCGCACCCCGTTGGGCTGCACTCGCGCTCGTCGCGGTGGCGGCGGCGATCGCCGCAGGGTGCGGCGGCAGTGACGAGACGTCCGACGATGGTATGAAGGTGGGGCTCGTCGCGGACGCTGGCGAGCTGAACGACAACGGTTTCAACGAGCTCGCGTACAACGGCCTCAAGCGCGCCGAGCGGGAGCTCGGGATCAAGGGGCGGGTCGTCGAGGCGAACTCCGCGGCCGACTACGTCCCGAACATGACGACGCTCGCGCGCCAGGGCTACGACCTGATCATCGGGGTCGGATTCGCCCAGGGCGACGCGATCGCCGCTGCGGCGAAGCGCTTCCCGGACACGAACTTCGCGATCGTCGACGTCGATCAGGCGTCTCTCAAGGGCAAGCCCGCCAACGTTCAGGGCCTCCTGTTCCGTGAGCAGCAGGTCGGCTACCTCGTCGGCTACCTCGCGGCGCTCGAGGCGAAACGGGCGGGCGCCGAGTCGATCAGCGCGGTCGGCGGCTTCAAGGAGCCCCCGGTCGACCGCTACATCGCCGGCTACCGCGCAGGCGCAAAGGCCGCCGTTCCGGCCACCAAGGTGACGTGGGGCTACTCGCAGGACTGGGAGGATCAGGCGAAGTGCAAGGAGCTTGCGCTGAACCAGATCGCGGCCGGCTCGAAGGTCGTCTTCCAGGTCGCGGGCGGCTGCGGGCTCGGCGCGCTGTCGGCGGCGCAGGACGAGAGAGTCTGGGGGATCGGGGTCGACGCAGACCAGTCGTTTCTCGGCCCGCACGTGTTGACGAGCGCCCTCAAGGGCGTCGACAGCGCCGTGTTCCTGACGATCAAGGCCGTCCAGGACGGGACGTTCAAGGGCGGCGAGAACGTCGAGTTCGGGATCGATCAGGACGGCGTCGGGCTCGGCAAGGTGAGCCCGAAGGCGAACAAGCAAGACGTCGCGGCGACCGAGAAGGTCGAGCAGAAGCTCGCCGACGGCGAGATCACGGGCATCCCGACGACCCTCAACTGAGCCGTCTTCGTCAGGCTGTGCGCACCGAGTAGATCGGCGGTAGGTGATCACCGACCTGTGACCACGTGGCGCCGGCGTCGGCCGAGCCGAACACCTCGCCGTTGGTGGCGCCGAAGTACAGCTCGAGGCGCTCGCCCTCGCCCTTCGTGTCGAACGCCTCCCGCAGGATCGTCAGGTACGCGTCCTTCTCGGGGAGCCCGTCGCCTCGCGGCTCCCACGAGTCGCCGGCATCGCGCGTCTCCCAGACGCGCACCGTGCCGCCGGGGGTCGTCCGGTCCTCCGCCCCGATCAACGGGATCACGTAGGCGCTGTCGGGGTTGGCGGGGTCGACGGCGATCGGGAAGCCGAAATCGGACGGCAGGCCCTTGTCGGTGCCGACGTCGACCCACGTCGCGCCGGCATCGTCCGAGCGGTAGATCCCGTCGTGAAACTGCATGAACAGCCGCTCGGGTCGCTTCGGGGCACGGCGGACGTTGTGGACGCAGTGCTGGGGCTTCTCGGCCGTCGCGGCTCGCGCCTCCTCCGGGAGGTAGCGGAGCACGATCCCCTCGTTCGAGTGGCGCCACGACGCGCCGCCGTCCTCGGTGAGCCAGACGCCGACGGCGGAGATCGCGAGGAGCAGCTTCGACGGGTCGCCGGGCCATGTGACGATCGTGTGGAGGCACAGGCCGCCTGCCCCGGGGTTC
>DASSBV010000146.1:0-16300 GCA_035698545.1 Gaiella sp.
CCGCCGGCAGGCTCTGCCGCGCCGCCGCAGCCCGCGACCACGAGGCCGAGTGCCGCCAGGAGCAGGGCGAGCGCCGTGATCGCGCGCCGTCGCATCATGCGTACCGTATCGCCCGTTTCGGGGAGCTTCTAGAGGGGTTTCTCGTTGCCGGCAGGAGCGTCAGTCGCCCGCCGAGACGCCCTCGAGCGGGATCAGGCTCGCCTCTGCCATCGCCAGCGCCGCCGGCTTCGCCAGCTTCAGCCGCTTGGGGCGAGGCATGCCGTCCTCGATCCAGCGGTCGATCTCGTGGAAGAGCTCGTCGATCAGGATGTCCGACGAGACCTTCTTCAGCACACGGCCGTGCGCGTAGACGAACCCGACGTCCCGTCCGCCGGCGATCCCGAAGTCCGCGTCCCCCGCCTCACCCGGGCCGTTGACCGCGCACCCCATCACCGCCACCTCGAACGCCTGCGGGTAGCCGCGCAGCCGCTCCTCCACGACGACGGCGAGGCTCTCGACGCCGACGTTGTCGCGTCCGCAGGACGGGCACGCGATCATCACGGGCCCACGTTCCCTGAGGCCGAGCGCCTTCAAGATCTCCCATGCCACCTCGACTTCTCGGACCGGGTCGGCGGTGAGTGAGACGCGCATCGTGTCGCCGATCCCGTCCATCAGCAGCGAGCCCATCCCGACGGCGCTCTTGATCGACCCGGCGAACGGCGTTCCCGCCTCGGTCACCCCGAGGTGGAGCGGATACGGGACCTTCTCGGAGAGCATCCGGTAGGCGCGGATCATCGTCGGCACGTGCGACGCCTTCACGGAGATCTTGAAGTCGCGGTAATCGAGCCGTTCGAGGATGGCGACCTGCTCGAGCGCCTCCGCGACGAGCGCCTCAGCTGTGTCTTTTCGGGCGAGCTGGTCCAGGTGCTTCGGGAGCGAGCCCGCGTTCGCGCCAATCCGCATCGGGGTCCCGGCCTGCTTCGCCGCCCTGACGACCTGCTCGGTCTTGTCGGGCCCGCCGATGTTCCCGGGGTTGATCCGGACGGCGTGCACTCCTGCGTCGATCGCCTCGAGCGCGAGCGACGCGTTGAAGTGGATGTCCGCGATCACGGGGATCGGCGAGAGCCGCACGATCAACGGCAGCGCTTGCGCGTCCTCGCGCTTCGGGACGGCCACGCGGACGATCTCGCAGCCCGCGGAGGCGAGTGCCGCGATCTGCGCCGTCGTCGCCTCGACGTCGTGCGTCTTCGTCAACGTCATCGACTGCACGACGACCGGCGCTCCCCCGCCGATCGGCACGCCGCCGACCCTGATCTGGTGCGTGCTGGGCATCGGAGTCAGCGTACCCTCGCGCCCCGCGGACGACGTGCCAGGCACGTAGACACGTCCGCCGCGGACATCGCCTCTCGGGACAGCGGACGCCGAGAGCAGGCACCATTCCATGCCGATTCGGCGCCGCGGAAGCGCGCGGAGCTCGCGTGACGGGTGCCAGGCACGAAGCCACGTCCGAATCGGACGGGCACGATGGGCATGCCGTGGCTCCCGTCGATCCGCCCCCGACGACGTGGTCGCTCGAGGCGGCTCCCGACGACCATCCGGAGGACCTCTGGGCACTCGGCGCCGACCTCGAGCCGGGAACACTGCTCCAGGCCTATCGGCTCGGGCTCTTTCCCATGCCGATCGGTCCCCGGCTCGGCTGGTTTTCTCCTCTTCGCCGGGCGGTCGTGCCGCTCGACACGTTCACTCGGTCCCGCTCGCTCCTCCGCGCGGCTCGGCGGTTCGAGCTGCGAATCGACACGGAGTTCGCCGACGTCGTCGCCGGCTGTGCACGCCCCGGTGAGCCGGAGAGCTGGATCGACGAGGGGATCCAGGAGGCGTACGGGCGGCTCCACGAGCTCGGCTGGGCGCACTCGGTCGAGGCCTGGGACGAGGACGGACTTGCCGGTGGCCTCTACGGCGTTGCGATCGGCGGGCTGTTCGCCGCCGAGTCGATGTACCACGCGCGCACGGACGCCTCCAAAGCGGCGTTCGTCGGGCTCGTGAGCCGCCTCCGCGAGGCAGGGGACGCCGAGCGGCGCCTCCTCGATGTCCAGTGGCTGACGCCGCACCTATCACGCCTCGGCGCGACAGAGATATCGCGGGCCTGCTACCGAAGCCGCCTGTCAGCGGCGCTCGAGCTTCCTAGCCCTTGGCCGTGATGGAACCGCGTGCTTCCGCGGCCGGAAGCCGGCTTCGCCGGCCTGGAGGCCAACCCGGGCGTGCAATTTCGCAGATCGGAGGAGGGGGCTCGTGGGCGAACCAGGGGTTCCCCCACGTCACGACAGACGGCCTATGTCGTTCGTCAAGCCGATCACAAAGAGGAGGAGGACGATCCCGATGCCGACGACCGACACGCGCTCGTAGATCTCCCGGCGCACCGCCCGCCCGCTGACGCCTTCCGCGATCGCGAAGATGATGTGGCCGCCGTCGAGCGGCAGCAGCGGCAGGAGGTTGAGCAGCGCGATCGAGAGCGAGATCAGGCCGAGCACGAAGAGGAAGCTCTCTGTCCCCTCCTTCGCCGCGTCGGACGACCCCTGGACGATGCCGACCGGGCTCGAGATCTCCTTTCGGCCCTCGCCCGTGACGAGACGTCCGAGCGACGCGCCGATCTCGCGCGTGACACGCCAGGAGAGGCGCAGCGACTCGCCGAGCGCCTGATTCGGCGGCAGGCCTTCGCCCGCCAGGACGAAGCCGAGCCGGTACCGGCCGTCGCTCATGTGCGCCGCCGTCGCGGGCAGGACGACCAGCGTGTTGTCCCGCGCGACCACGAGCGTGAGCGGCTTCCCGTTCGACCCGGCGATCGAGTCCGAGATGTCGTTTGCCTCGACGTGCTTGTCGCCGATGGACACGATCACGTCGCCGGGACGCAGCCCCGCCGAGGCGGCGGGCGAGCCAACCGAGACCGAGTCGACCGTCGTCGTCGTGCGCCCGACCGACGTCATGTAGAGACCGGTGAAGAGGACGAGCGCGAGCAGGATGTTCGCCGCCGGGCCGGCGACGATCGCCGCGACGCGCTTCCACGTCGGCGCGCGCCAGTAGGCGTCCGGGCCGAGCGAGTCGTCGAGGTCGTCGAGGGACTTCTCGAGCGAGGAGGCTGCGGCCGGGGTGAGTGGGCGCTCCTTCGCAAGCGAGCGGAGCACGTCGACCGCGTCGCGGGCGGCCGCATGATCGCCCGCGCCGAGTGCGTTGCGCAGACGGCTGACGGCCCCGCCGAGCGAGGGCGCCTCCTCGAGGGCGCGGGCGCTGCCGGCGTCCACGTCCACGGGCGCCGGCCGGTGCATCCCCGGGATCTTCACGAAGCCGCCGAGTGGAATGGCGCCGACGCCGTACTCGATCCCCTTGCGCGTGGTCTTCCAGATCGCCGGTGGGAAGCCGACGTAGAACCTCCGCGGACGCATCCCGAGCGCGAGCGAGACGGTGAAGTGGCCCAGCTCGTGGATGAAGACGAGCAGGCCGAGGCCGAGGATCGCGACGAAGATCGTCATGCCGGCTGAAGCCTTCGCGCTGCGAGTCGCCGGGCCTGCCCGTCCGCCTCGACGAGGTCGTCGAGGTCCCGTGCCGGCGTGCCGTCGACCGCGTCCAGCGTCTCGGCGACGACCTCGGCGATCTCCAGGAAGCCGAGTCGGCCGTCCAGGAACGCGGCGACGGCGACCTCGTTCGCCGCGTTGAAGGCGCACGGTGCGGTGCCCCCCCGCTCCCCCGCGGCTCGGGCGAGGGCGACCATCGGGAACGCGTCGTCGTCGACGGGCTCGAACGAGAGCGTCAGGCCCACGAGGTCGAGCTGCTCCACCGCGGTCGCCGGGCGCTCGGGGTATGTGAGCGCGTACGAGATCGGCACGCGCATGTCCGGCAGGCCGACGTGCGCGAGGAGCGCGCCGTCTCGGAACCGCGCGAGCGCGTGGACCACCGAGGACGGATGGACGACGACCTCGATCGCCTCGTATGGGACGCCGAACAGCCAGTGCGCCTCGATCAGCTCGAGTCCCTTGTTGGCGAGCGTCGCAGAGTCGATCGTGATCTTGGGCCCCATCGACCAGGTCGGGTGGCGGAGCGCCTCCTCCGGCGTCACGTCGCCGAGCTCCGACCGGGCGCGTCCGCGGAACGGCCCGCCGGACGCTGTGAGAACGAGCCCTGAAACCGTCTCGGGGAGCCGTCCCTCGAGGCACTGGTGAAGGGCGGAATGCTCGCTGTCGACGGGGAGCAGAAGACCGCCACCGCGCGCCTGCGCCGCCGTTGCGAGCTCACCGGCCGCGACGAGGCTCTCCTTGTTCGCGAGTGCAAGCGTGATGCCGCTCTCGAGCGCCCACAGCGTCGCCTCGACCCCGGCGAAGCCGACGACGGCGTTGAGCACCACGTCGGGCGCGCTCCGCTCGAGCAGCTCGACCGGGTCACCCCCGATCTGCACGTGCTCGACGCCGTGCTCGGCGGCGAGCTGATCGAGCGACGTCGAGCCCGACTGGAGGGCGCAGAGCCGCAGATCGGGATGAGCCGCGACGACCTCGATCGCCTGACGGCCGATCGAGCCCGTCGCCCCCAGGAGGGCGACGCATCTCACTTCCGGAAGGATGCCTGACGCCGTCGTCCGTCAGACCAACGCGAGGATCACGAAGTACGCGGCGGGACCCGCCCACAGGAGCGAGTCGACCCGGTCGAGCACGCCGCCGTGACCTGCGAGGAGCGTGCCGGAGTCCTTGACGCCGAGATCACGTTTGACTGCAGACTCGAAGAGGTCGCCGAGCGTCGCCGCAAGCGCGATCGCGAGCCCGAGGAGAAGCGATTCCCCGGTCGAGACGACGTCCTGCTCGTACAGGGCGAAGAACGTCACCGCGACACCGACGAGCGTGCCCGCGACGAACCCCTCGATCGACTTCCCGGGCGAGATCGCAGGCGCGAGCCGATGGCGGCCGATCGCGCGGCCCACGAAATACGCGGCGGTGTCGTCGGCGAACACCGTCAGCAGCACGGTGAAGATCAGCAGACGGCCGTTGTCCGGGATCTCCCTGACGAGGACGAGGTGCGCGAGCCCACCCCCCACCCACACGACGCCGAGCAAGGTCGTCGCGAACGCGGCGACGGCGTTCTGGCGGACGCTCGAGACGAAGAACACGACGAGAGCGATAGGGAGCGTGGCGAGGAGGCCGCCGAGCAGCCAGGGCAGGCCGCCGAGCTTCGCTCCGAGCAGGGCAAGCACGAGCCCCGCATAGCCACCGAGCACCATCGGGTGCAGCCCGCGCGCCATCCCGTACAGCTCGTGGAGCGCCAGGAGGCCGCCCACGAGCGCAAGCCCGAACAGCCACCACCCGCCGGCCCAGACGATGCCCAAGACGACCGGCAGGAGGACCAGCGCGACAAGGATCCGCGAGATGAACGAGCTCACGCGAGATCTCGAGCGCCAAACCGCCGGCTGCGGGCTGCGTACTCGTCGACCGCCGCGCGCAGGTCGTCGGCGTCGAAGTCCGGCCAGAGCGTGTCGGTGAACACGAGCTCGGCGTAGGCGGCCTCCCAGAGCAGGAAGTTCGAGAGGCGCAGCTCTCCCGACGTCCGCACGAGCAGGTCGACCTCCCCGAGCTCCGGGCCGTAGAGGCGGGCGGCAAGCGAATCCTCGTCGACGTCGCTCGAGGCAATGCCGTCCTCGACGAGCCGGCGCGCGGCGTGGACGAGCTCGGCGCGCCCGCCGTAATCGAACGCGATCCAGAGCTGGAGCGTGTCGAGGTGCGCGGTGCCGTCCTCGAGACCGCGCATCTTCGCCTCGAGCCACGCCGCGACCCGGTCGCGACGCCCGAGGAACCGTGTCCGGACGCCCTGCTCGGCGAGATCGGGGAGCTCGCGATCGATCGTCTCGGAGAGGATCTCCATCAGATCCGCGACCTCGGTGTCCGGTCGCGACCAGTTCTCCGTCGAGAAGGCGTAGACGACGAGCGTTCGGACACCGAGGTCGATCGCCGCCTCGACCGTGCGCCGCAGCGCCCTCGTGCCCTCCCGGTGCCCGGCCTCGACCGGCAGGCCGCGGCTCTCCGCCCAGCGGCCGTTGCCGTCCATGATGATCGCCACTGTCCTCGGGACTGCGTCCCGAGGACTAGGAGAACCAGAGATCGTTCCTCCCCCCATCTAGGAGGTTTGATCGCGAAGCGATCAAACCTCCATGATCTCGGCTTCCTTGCTCTTCAGCAGCTCGTCGATCCGCTTGACGTGGTCGTCGGTCAGCTTCTGCACCTGCATCTCCGCACGGCGCTCCTCGTCGTCCCCGACGTCGCCGTTCCGGACGAGCTCCTCGAGGTGGCGCATCACGTCGCGCCGCACGTTGCGGATCGCGACCTTCCCCTCCTCGGCGTACCGCCGCACGAGCTTCACGAGCTCCTTGCGGCGCTCCTCCGTGAGCGCGGGGATCGGCAGGCGGATCAGCTTGCCGTCGTTCGACGGGGTCAGCCCGAGGTCGGACTCCATGATCGCCTTCTCGATCGCCTTGATCTGCGACGAATCGTACGGCTGCACCGAGAGGAGCCTCGCCTCCGTCGCGCTGATCGTCGCCATGTTCGAGAGCGGCGTCGGCGTCCCGTAGTAGTCGATCGTGATCCGGTCGAGCAGCGCGGTCGACGCGCGCCCCGTTCGCACGGAGTTGAACTCGGTGCGGGTGTGGTCGATCGTCCCGTCCATCCGCCGCGTGCAGTCCGTCAGGAACTCCTCGATCGCAGCCAACGCGCCTCCTAGTGCCTCTTCAGGGAATGTTGCCGCGTTCCTCGCGTGGGAGGAGCAAACCAGGCGAGGACGCAGGGAGCATTGGAAACTGCGTGGGGGACAGACTCAAGTCTGTCCCCCACACCTTTTCTTTCACGTATCGGGGCGACCGAGGACGACGCATGGCGCCACGCATCGCGCGCGAGGGACCCGGAGGATATTTCCTGAAGGGGCACTATGCGTCGTCGCCCGTCGCCGTCGTGACGAGCGTCCCGATCCTCTCACCTCGAGCGGCCCGGGCGATGTTCCCGTCCGCCAGCTCGAACACGTGGATCGAGACACCGTTGTCCATGCACAGCGAGAGCGCGGTCGTGTCCATCACGCGAAGCCCCCGCTCGATCGCCTGAAGATGAGTCACCTCCGGCAGGAGCTGCGCGTCCGCGTCGGTGCGCGGGTCGCCGTCGTACACGCCGTTGACGCCGTGCTTCGCCATGAGGATCGCCTCGGCGCCGATCTCCAGCGCGCGGAGCGCCGCCGCCGTGTCCGTCGTGAAGAACGGGTTCCCCGTCCCGGCCGCGAAGATCACCACCCGCCCCTTCTCGAGGTGCCGGATCGCGCGGCGGCGGATGTACGGCTCCGCCACCTCCGAGACCGCGATCGCCGACTGGACACGCGTCTGTGCGCCGACGCGCTCGAGCCCGTCCTGGAGCGCGAGCGCGTTGAGCAGCGTCGCGAGCATGCCGGCGTAGTCCGCGGTCGCACGGTCCATGCCCTCGGCCGCGGCCCTCATGCCGCGGTAGAAGTTGCCGCCGCCGACCACGATCGCGACCTCGGTCCCCGCTCCCTGCACGGCCACGACCTCACGCGCGATCGAGGCGACCGTGTGCGGGTCGACCCCGTACTCCCGGTCGCCCATCAGGCTCTCGCCCGAGAGCTTCAGGAGGACACGGCCGAAGCCCGTCTCTCCGGCACGTGCCTCGGAGCCTGCCTCCCTCGAGGAGGTCGCGCTCATCCGAGCTGGAGACGCTCGAACTCGAGCACCTCGGCGCCCTCGCCTGCGAGCGCCTGCCCGACCGTGCTCGCGGGATCGTGGATCCACGGCTGGTCGACGAGGACGCGCGCGGCGAAGAAGCGCTTCTGGAGCATGCCGTCGACGATCTTCTCACGTGCTTGCTCCGGCTTCGAGAGGACCTCGTCGGTGCCGGCGAAGATCTCGCGCTCCGACGTCACGAGCTCCTCGGGCACGTCGTCGCGTCCGATCCACTCGGGCGACGACGCGGCGATGTGCATCGCCAGCCTGCGGCCGAGGTCGCCGTTGCCACCGCGCACCTGCACGAGCACGCCGAGCTTGTTCCCCGGCGGGTGCACGTACGAGGCCACTCGACCGCCGTCGACGGCCTCGAATCGCGCCGCGCCGGTGATCACGATGTTCTCCCCGAGCTTCGCCCCGAGCGCGACCCGCTCGTCCTCGAGCGCCGCCTCGGCGCCGGGCCCCTCGCGCTCCACCGTCTCGAGCGCACGCTCGACGAACGCCAGGAAGTCCTCGTTCTTCGAGACGGGCTCGGTCTCGCAGCCCACGGCGACGAGCGTGCCCTTGCCGCCGTCCTCCGCAACGCGCTCGAGCACCCGACCCTCGGTGGTCGCGCGGCCCGCACGCTTGGCTGCGCTCGCCATGCCCTTCTCGCGAAGGAGGCGCGTCGCGAGCTCGATGTCGCCGTTCGCCTCCTCGAGGGCGCGCTTGCAGTCCATCATCCCCGCGCCCGTCCGCTCGCGAAGCTCCTTGACGAGGCTGGCCGAGATCTGGCTCATTCCGGCTTCTCCGTTACCTCACCGGCTGCGGCAGGCGCGGCGACCGGCTCCTCCTCCTTCTCCGCCGCCGCCTCTTCGGCGGGCGCAGGCTCGTCCCGGCTGGCGGTCAGCTCCTCCTCGGTGACGCGCGTCTTCGCAGCGGCGATGCCATCGGCAACCGCGCGGACGACGAGGGAGCACGAACGGATCGCGTCGTCGTTCCCGGGCACGACGTACGTCGCCTCGTCCGGGTCGCAGTTCGTGTCGACGAGTGCGATCACCGGCAGACCGAGCCGCTGCGCCTCGCGGACCGCGAGCTGCTCCTTGCGGAGGTCCACGATGAAGACCGCGTCCGGCTGCCGCTTCATGTTCGAGACGCCGCCGAGGTTCGCCTCGAGCTTCTCGAGCTCGCCGGTCATCGCGATGCGCTCCTTGGCCGGAAGCAGCTCGAGCTGCCCTTCGTCCTTCAGGCGGCGCAGCTCCTGGAGATAGCCGATCCGGTCGGAGATCGTGCGCCAGTTGGTGAGGAGACCGCCGAGCCAGCGGTGCGCGACGTACGGCTGGCCGACGCGCGTCGCCTCGCGCTCGATCGCCTCCTGCGCCTGCTTCTTCGTGCCGACGAAGAGGATCGTGCCGCCGCGCTCGGCGACGTTGCGGGCGAACTCGTACGCCTCCTCGAGCAGCGCCTGCGTCTGCTGGAGGTCGATGATGTAGATGCCGCCGCGCTCGTCGAAGATGAATCGCTTCATCTTCGGGTTCCAGCGGCGCGTCTGGTGGCCGAAATGCACCCCGGCCTCCAGGAGCTCCTTCATGGAGACGACTGCCACGATAGGTCCTTTCGGTTGCTTTCGATACGCCGGCGTGCGCAGACGGAACCCGGGGCTTCCCAGGCACCCCCGTCCGGAGGCAGGCCGGGTTGTGGTTGGCCGGAGCATGGTAGCGGCCGGTTACGCCTCGGCTCGAGCATGCGCCAGTGCCTCTGCGAGGTCGGGCGGCAGCGGCGACTCGAACGAGAGCCGCTCGCCCGTCAGCGGATGCTCGAACGCGAGCGCGTAGGCGTGGAGGAACTGCCGCTCGAGCCCGAGATCGCCCTTTGCGCCGTAGACCGGGTCGCCGCTCACGGGCAGGGCGATCGCCTCGAGGTGAACGCGGACCTGGTGCGTGCGACCCGTCTCCAGCCTCGCTTCGAGCAGCGACCGTTCACCCAGGCGCTCACGGAGCTCGAACCAGGTGACCGCCTCGCGCGGCGTGTCGGTGTCGAGCGAGCGCCGTGTCCGGTCGCCGCGGTCGCGGCCGATCGGGGCGTCGATCCGGCCCGTCCGCGAGCGCGGCGCTCCCCGCACGAGCGCGAGGTACCGCCGCTCGACACGGCGCTCGCGTATCTCCTCCACGAGCCTCGCGTACACGGCGGCCGAGCGCGCCACGAGCATGAGCCCGGACGTGTCGCGATCGAGCCGGTGGACGATTCCCGGCCGCTCGGGATCGCCGCCCGCCGCGCCAAGACGAGCGAGCCGGTGGACGAGCGTCTCGCCCTCGTGCCCCGGGGCTGGATGGACGACGAGCCCGGCGGGCTTTTCGATCACGAGCAGGTGCTCGTCCTCGAAGACGACGTCGAGCGGCTCGTCCGATGGCTCCAGGGCCTTCGTCTCCTCCGGAAGCTCGACCTCGAGCTCCTCGCCACCCTCGAGCCGATGACTCTTCGGGCGCCGCTCGCCGTCCACGAGCACTGCGCCGTCGCGCACGAGGCGCTCGGCCAGGGCTCGCGTTCCCACGCCGGGAAGGGCTGCGACGACCGCGTCGAGGCGCCGCCCCGCGTCGGCCTCAGAAACGCGAGAGCGGTGACGTGCCAACCGAGGCGCTCGTCCGGTCGGCGGCGACGAACGAAAGGAACAGCAGGCCGACGCCGACGACGATGAACGTGTCGGCAAGATTGAAGGCCGGCCAGTAGTCGAAGTCGAGGAAGTCGGTCACGTGGCCGAGCCTGAGGCGGTCGACGAGGTTCGAGACGCTGCCGCCGAGCACCAGACCGACCGCCACGGGAAGAAGCGGATGCCGCCGTCCGGAGCGGGCGAAGAACACGACGAGCGCGGCGATTGCGACCGTCGTCAACGCGATCACGACGCTCGTCGCGTCCGAGAACAACCCGAAGGCGATCCCCGTGTTCCGTACACGGTGGATCGAGAGCGGCCCGAGGACCTGGACGGAGCCGCCGAGCTCGAGCGCCCCGGCGACGACGAGCTTCGTCAGCTGGTCGGCGGCGGCCGCCGCGCCGGCGACCACGAGGAGCGCGGCCCACTGGGCCGGGCCGGCCGCGAGGGAGCGCTGTGCGCCGGGAATCGGCTCCAGAGCATTGGTGGCCGACCCCACGCGCACCTCGAGCGGAGGACGGGAGGACGGGACGGCGCGGGCGGGCTCGCTCACTCCCGCTCCTCGAGCTGCCTGCACGAGACGCACAGCGTGGCGTAAGGCACCGCGTCGAGCCGCTCTTGCGGAATCTCCTGACCGCAGCGCTCGCACTTGCCGTACGTGCCGTCGTCGATCTTCTCGAGCGCGCGGTCGATGTCCTGTACGAGCTGCTCGGCGTTGTCCTCGAGCGACTCGTCGAGCTCGCGATCGACCATCTCGCTCGCATGGTCGGCGAGGTGCTGGTCGCCGGCGGCGCTCGACAGCTCGCCGTCGTCGACGTCGCCTTCGACGATGTCGTGGGCGGCGCCGAGCACCCGCGAGCGGAGGTCGAGCAGCTGGGCGCGCCGGTCGTCGAGATCGACGCTCATGCTCTCTCCTCTCCCGCCGAGACGAGTCGTCGCTCGGCTTCCTGGGGCGTCAGGTCCTGCACCTCGACGAGCTTCTGCCCGGTCGTGTGACCCCGGCTGATGCGAACCGACGACCGCGGGACGCGCAGTGTGCGTGCGAGCAGGGCGACCAGCTCGTCGTTTGCGCGGCCGCGCTCGGGTGGCGCCGCGATACGCACCTTCCAGGCCTCGCCCAAGCGGCCGACGACCTCGGAGCGGCGCGCGCCCGGAACCACGCGGACGGGGAGCCGCGCCGGAGTCTCGACGCTCGTGTCGCGGGCGGACATCCATCAAGGATAGTCGGCCCCACGACGGAGCCGGCAGGCCGGTTGCGTACGTGCGTGCGCCGCCGCTCAGCCGGCGAGGCGGTCGACGGCTGTCCCGGACTGCGGCTCGGTGAGCCGCGGAGTGGCCGCGGGGCGCTTCTCCTCCTCGTCAGGCGCGTCGCTCTTCTCCTGACCCTCGGCGAGCACGTCGAGCGCGGCCCGCATGATCGAGCGTACGCGCCGGGTCTCCGCCAGCAGCTGTTCTTTCTCCGCGATCGCGTCGCGGATGAGCCGGCGCCCCTCCGCCCCGGCCTCCGTGACGATCACGTCGGCCTCGCGACGTGCCTGCTCCTTCATGTCCTGCGCAGCGCGTTCCGCGGAGACGAGCGTCGAGCGGAGCAGCGTCTCGAGCTCGACGTGTCGCGCGACCTCGCCCTCGAGCTCGTGCACGCGCTCGCCGAGCTCCGAGCGCTCGCGCCAGACCTCCTCGAAGCTGTCCGCGATCTCCTCGATCGTGCGGTGGACCTGCGAGCGGCGGTAGCCGAAGAGCCCGCGACGCATCTCCAGATGACGCACCTCGACGGGTGTCAGTGTCATGCCCAGCGCTCCTTCCCAGCGATCCGCGCGGCCGGCCCGTTCACAGCACACGCCCGATCACGTTGTTGACGATGCGCTCCGCGATGTAGAGCGCGAACACGGCGATGATCGGCGAGATGTCGAGCGGCCCGAGCGGCGGAATCACGCGTCGGAACAGGCGCAGGTACGGCTCGCAGACATCCATCAGGAATTGCCTGATCCGCTCCAGGGTGGGCGACGCGCCGGGCGGGAACCAGGACGTGATGATGTAGCCGAGGATCAACAGGACGTAGACGCCGACGAAGACGGATACGAAGCGCTGGACCGACGTCGCCGTGTCGGCCAGCAGGAGAAAGCCGACGCTCTCGTCGCCCACAGGGCCGCATTCTCGCTGTGAGCGGCGGTTCCTCCGCTCCGGAGGCGCTCAGGCCTGGTTGAAGAAGCCGCCCGCCGGGTCGAGCGCCCGGGCGCGTTCCTCCGCGGACACCTCGACGTTCCGCGGCGTGAGCAGGAACACCTTGTCGGCAACCCGCTGCATGCTCCCGTCCAGTGCGTACGTGAGGCCGCTCGCGAAGTCGATGAGCCGCTTCGAGAGCTCCGTGTCGGCGTTCTGGAGGTTGAGGATCACCGGCACCGAGTCCTTGAACCGGTCGGCGATCTGCTGGGCGTCGTTGAAGCTTCGCGGCAGGACGAGGTGCACACGCACCTGGCCGCCGCTGTCGACCCCGCGCAGGCGCGAGCGGCGCGAGCTCGAGCGTGATGGAGTCGGCTCGAGCTCAGGCTCCGAGATGCTGTCCGGCTCCGACCATTCCTGCTCGCGACGCCGCGGGAGCCGACGGACGTTGGCGCGGTCGCGGCGCCGGTAGTCGCGCTCGACCTCCTCGTCGCTGACGGTGAGGTCTTCGTCCCAGTCCTCGTCTTCGGCGATGCCGAAGTAGACGAGCGTGCGGTTCCAGACGTCGGCCATGCCCATGACGGCGGGATCGTAACCCCTGCATGCGACGGCGAGCGCCCTTCCCACACGGTCAGCCGAATAGCGCAGAGCCGACCCGGATCAGCGTCGCACCCTCCTCGACCGCGACCCGCCAGTCCTGCGACGTGCCCATCGAGAGATCGCGGAGCCCGTGCGCCTCGGCGAGCTCGCGCAGGCGCTTGAACGACGGGCGTGACGCCTCGGGGGCGTCTGCGAGCGGCGGCATCGTCATCAACCCCCGGAGCGTCGGCAGGCGCGCGACCCACTCGCCGATCTCCTCGGGCGCCACGCCCGATTTGGTGGGCTCGCCTGAGAGGTTCACCTCGAGCAGTGCGGGAATGGTGAGCCGTCGCGCCGCCGACTCCGAGTCGAGCGAGTGCACAAGCTCGCAGATCTCGTTGACCACCTTTGCCTTGTTCGACTGGAGGTGCCCGATGAAGTGCCACCGGAACGCGTCGCCATATACCGCGTGCTTCGCCTGGAGATCCTGCGCGCGGTTCTCCCCCACGACCTCGACGCCCGCCTCCGCAAGGGTCGCGAGACCCTCCAGCGAGACGTACTTCGTGGCGACGACGACCGTCACGTCGGGGCCCGCTTGCTCCTGGACTCGCAGGTAGCGCTCGCGTAGGTCGGCGGCGGTCATCCCACGAGCTCCCGCGCCCGCGAGAGGAGTGCGTCGCGCTCGTTCATCGCCGGATCGTCGAGCACCTCGTCGAGGAGACGCGCGAGCGCCGCGCCGAGCGCCGGCCCCTCGCGGAAGCCGACTTCGATCAGGTCGCTTCCGTTGACTGCGAGGTCGGAGAGGCGGTGCGGGCTTTCGCGCTCCGCCTCGATCGCCCGGGCAAGCCGCTCGAGCGCTTCCGGCTCCTCCTCGCCGACCTTCTTCACCGCGAGGTCGGCGTGCTTCAGCTGCACGAGCAGACGAGCCTCCTCGAGGCCGTGGGCGGCGAGAAACCGCCGCCCGGCGGGCCCGTCGACCTTCCCGTCGAGGCGGAAGTCGTGGCCGGCGACGAGCCGTACGACCGTGTCTCGCAGGGTGTTGGGATACCGGAGGCGGCGCATGATCCGGCCGGTCGTGGCCGCGCCTGCGGCCGCATGGGGCTCATCCGTGCCGTCGGTCAGGGGCTTCGCAACGTCGTGGAAGAGCGCCGCGAGACGAACCGGCAGGAGTGCGCCTGCGTCCGCGGCCGACTGGGCCACCGCGAAGAGGTGCTCGTCGAGCGCCAGGGGCTGCCGCGCCGAGGACACGGCGTAGCCGATCGCCGATTCGAGCTCCGGGATCACCTCGATGAGCGCACCGGTATCGCGGGCAAGTCGCAGCGCCTCCGCGGGCCGAGTTCCGAGGAGAAGCTTCGAGAGCTCCCCCATCCCGTCGACGGCGACGCCGCCTCCGATCCGCTCGCCCGAGACGTGCCGCAGCCCCGCCGCCTCGGCGCGCATCTCGGAGAGCGTCTCCGGCGCAAGCTGGAAATCGAGCTGAGAGACGAGCCGCAGGCCGCGCAAGATCCGGAGCGGATCCTCACGGAAGCTTTGCGGTGTGACCGTCCGCAGCACCCGCTCTCCGAGGTCGGAGACGCCGCCGAAGGGGTCGACGAGCTCGCCGGTCTCGAGCCGTTTGGCGATCGCGTTGACGGTGAAGTCGCGACGGCGCATGTCGTCCTCGACCGATGCCGTCCCGTCGGCGACGATCTCGAAGTCGTGGTGGCCGGGCCCGGTGCTCCGCTCGATCCGCGGCGGCGTCAGCTCGATGCCCGACGGCACGAGCGCGCGAATCGCCCGCTCGGCCGGGTAGAACCGCACGCCGACGAGCTGTCCGTGAACCTCCATGTCCTCGACGTGCCCGTGCGGCTCGAGCGCGCTGCGAAGCCCGGCGTGATCGACCCCGGGCACGAGAAAGTCCTCGTCCGAGTGCGCGATCCCGAGGAGCTCGTCGCGGACGGCGCCGCCGACGACGTAGGCGTCGAGCCCGAGCGAGCGGACGTAGCGGCGGATCTCGGTCGGCACGCGCCGATTGTCTCCCACCGCCCGGCGCGGCGGGCCCCTACAGGTGCGCGATCGCCTCGATCTCGACGAGCGCGCCCGAGGGGAGCCGAGCCACCTGGAACGTGGAGCGCGCCGGGGGTCGGTCGCCGACCTTTGTCGCATAGACGTCGTTCATCCCCTGGAAGTCGTCGAGGTCGGCGAGGAAGACGCTCGTCTTCACGAGCTTGTCCATCGAGCTGCCGGCCGCTTCCAGGATCGCGGCAAGGTTCGCGAGCGCCTGCTCGGTCTGGGCGCCGATGTCGCCCTCGACCGACGTGTCGTTCGGCCTGAGCCCCAGCTGGCCCGCGACGAAGACCAGCTCGCCCGCGACGATCGCCTGGTTGTACGGCGCGCCCTGGAACGGCGCCGGTGCTGCCTCGGTGCGGATCACGACTTTCTCCACTGGGTCTCCTCCGTCTCTCTAGGCGGCGGTCGCGCGAGCGAGCGCGACGCCGAGGGCCTTGAAGATCGCAGCGAGCGCATGACCGGTGTCGTCGCCCTCCATCAGGCGCACGTGGACGGTCAGCCCAGCCTCCTCGGACAGGCGCCCGAGGAACCGCGCCGCGAGATCGGTCCCGAGGCCGCCCGCGCCGGTGAGATCGGCATTGGAGGCGACGAGCGGGCGCTCGGAGCGCTCCACGACGACCATCGCGAGCGCCTCGTCGGCCGGGACGGTCGCCTCGCCGAGAGCGCCGTCGGCGAGGCGTGGGCGAACCGCGCGGCCGAGTGCGGTACCTGCCGCATCCACCTCCGCTTCGGGATCGTCGGGCTCGATCTCGAGCGTCAGGTCGAAGCCACCGGCGCGCGCAAGCTCGGTGAGGAGGTGGTCCAGGACGGGAACACCGGTCGCGACGTTGATCGCGCCGGCTCCCTCGCCGATCCTTGCGCCGCTCATTGCCCAACCTCTTTTGGGCCATGAGCGGGGAGGGGGGTGGGGAGCCGGGAGATTCCCCACGTTTCCCGGAAGAAGGGGGCTCGTGGGGGAAACATGGTTTCCCCCACGGGAGCAAGCCGAAGGCGAGTGACGCTCACAGGTCGGCGCGCTCGATCCGGGCTCCGAGCCCGCGCAACCGCTCGTCGATCGCCTCGTAGCCGCGGTCGATCTGGCCGACATTGCCGATCGTCGAGCGCCCGTCGGCGCACAGAGCGGCGATCACCATCGCCATGCCCGCGCGGATGTCCGGGCTCTC
>DASSBV010000147.1:0-16393 GCA_035698545.1 Gaiella sp.
ACCACCTCATTGGTCTGGCTGGAAGCGCCTCTACCAAATCCAACGTCGAGTACCGACGTACGAGGGCCGCCCTGACGGGGCGGCCCTCGCGTTTTCTGCAAGCGTGCATTTCGCTCGCGCGGAACGCGCGCCACAAACTCCCTTGGCCCGGCTTTGCCGGGCCAAGGGCACGTTCCTGAAGCAGGCCGCCGGCTTCGCCGGCGCCTGAGTTCGGCCGGGTCGGTGCCTGGCTCAGCGCGGCGCGGCGGCGACCGCGCGCCTCAACTGCTCGTCCAGCGGGACGCGATCTTCGAGGCCGAGGCGCCGCATCGAAGCGCCGCCGTCGGAGACGACGTTGTCCGGGCCTTCGAGCATCCGCAGCTGATCGCGCGTGAGCAAGGCGGGCGGGACGCGCTCGAACAGCGCGGCCGGGCCCCGCGCGAGCCAGAAGGGGACGTGCATCGACGGGCGCCTCGTGCCGAGCGCAGCCTTCAGGCGCCGCCAGAAGTCGCTCCACGTCACCGCGTCCGGGCCACCCAGCTCGACGGGCCCGTTCGCGCCCTCCCCGTCGACGGCAAGGCGGACGGCCCGCACGACGTCATCGATCCAGATCGGCTGGAGGCGCTGCGTGCCGGGCCCGATCACGGGCGTCACCGGCGCGAGCCGCGCGATCCGGGCGAACCGCGGCAGCGCGCCGCCATCGGCGCCGAAGACGAAGCTCGGGCGCAGCACGACGTGATCGATCCCCGATCCGCTCACTGCCTGCTCCGCCGCCCACTTGGCGCGGAAGTACGGCACCGTCGCGTTCGGGCCGGTGCCGAGCGCGCTCATCAGCACGATCCGGCGGACGTCGCTCTCGCGCGCGGCCTCGACGAGGTTCCCCGTGCCCGCGGCCATCACACGCTCGAACGCCGAGGGACCGCCCTCGACGATGGCGACGAGATGGACGATCGTCCGCATCCCGCGCGCAGCCGCGCGCAGCGAGGCCGGGTCGGTGACGTCGCCGCGAACGAGCTCGCAGCTGATTCCGTCGAGAGCCTGGGCGCCGCGCGCGGTGCGCACCATCGCCCGGACCCGCACGCCGCTCTCGCCGAGCGCCCTCGTCACGTGACGCCCGACGAAGCCGTTCGCCCCGGTGACGAGGATCATGGAGCGTCCGTGAAGTTCTGCCAGTACCTGCTCGGCGTCGGGCCTCGTTGGCCCTGGTATTTCGAGCCGAGGCCACCCGACCCGTAGGGCGTCTCGGCCGGCTCGGACATCTGCACGAACGAAAGCTGTCCGATCTTCATCTCGGGGTAGATGGTGATGGGCAGGTTCGCGACGTTCGAGAGCTCGAGGGTCACGTGCCCGTCGAAGCCCGGGTCGATGAACCCCGCGGTCGAGTGGATCAGCAGCCCCAACCTCCCGAGCGACGATTTTCCCTCGAGCCTGGCCACGAGATCGTCGGGCAATGTCACCCGCTCGAGCGTCGAGCCGAGGACGAACTCACCGGGATGCAGGATGAACGGCTCGGCGCCGTCGACCTCGACCAGCTCCGTGAGCTCCTCCTGCTCGGCCTTCACGTCGATGTACGGATACCGCGAGTTTCGGAACACCCGGAAGAGCCGATCGACGCGGACGTCGAGGCTCGAGGGCTGCATGAGCGCGGGCTCGTAGGGCTCGATCCCGATACGACCGGTCTCGATCAGCCGTCGGATGGCCTGGTCGGAGAGCACCATCGCAGCGGATCGTAGACCGCCTCCCGAGACATCTGCCTGCTCCCTGGGCCGCCCGGGATCCCATACACTGCTGGACCCGGTGTCCATGCTGTATCCATCGATGGACCCGAACGAGCGCTTTCGCGCTCGGCGGGATGCGATACGCCGGAGAAAGCGGCGGCGGCGCGCCGGCGTGGCCGCGATCCTCCTGCTCGCCGTGCTTGCGCTCGCCGGCGGGATGACGCTCGCCGGGAAATCGGACAAGAAGAGCGCCACCCGGTACACCGTTGACGTCGCCGACGACGCGGTCGTCGTAGCCGCGCGCCCACGGCCGCTGCCGGTGGAGGTGCGTGGTGTTCACGTCACCGGCGCGCTCGCCTCGCTCCCCGGCAAGCTGGACGAGTACGCGGCCCTTCGCAAGCACGGGCTCAACACGATCGAGCTCGACGTCAAGGACGAGGGCGGCGAGATCGGCTTCGCGCCCGCCGGCGTGCCTCTCGCGAGAAAGGCGGGCGCGGTACGGAGCTACTACTCGCCGCGCAAGGTCGCGAGCATGCTGCACCGGAAGGGCCTCTACCTCATCGGCCGGATCGTCGTCTTCCAGGATCCGTACCTCGCGCGTGCGCGGCCCGACCTGGCGGTGCACCGCCCTGACGGCTCGATCTGGACGACGAGCGGGGGGCTGGCCTGGGTGAACCCGTACGACCGGCGGGTGTGGGACTACAACATCTCGATCGCCGCGGCGGCGGCCAGGGCCGGCTTCGACGAGATCATGCTCGACTACACGCGGTTCCCCTCGGACGGCGACCTCGCAGGCACCGTCTACCCGGGCCGCACGAGCGAGTCGAAGGGCCAGGTGATCGCCGACTTCGCCGCGTATGCGGAGCGCCGTCTCGCCCCGCTCGGCGTGCGGGTCTCGACCGCGCTGTTCGGGCTCGCCGCGACGCGTGACATCGGCGTCGGCCAGGTACCGCGCTGGATCTCGCATCACGTCGACGACATCCACCCGATGGCGTATCCCGTGCTCTACGGCGGCGGCGAGCTCGGCCTCGTCTCGCCGAGCGCCGAGCCCGGCGAGACCGTCTTCCGGACGCTGCTCGACTTCAAGCGGCAGGTGCGCGGCACCCAGGCGCAGCTGATCCCGTGGATCCAGGACTGGAACTACAGCCCCGAGGCCGTGATGCAGCAGGTGCGTGCAGCCCGGCTGCAGGGCGCGAAGGGGTTCCTGCTCTGGAACGCCAGAGGGCTGTACACGAAGCAGGCGCTCGCGCCGCCACCGGCTTAGACCCGGCCGAGATGCCGTTCGCGACGCTCGCGCACGAGGATCGCGGGAACGGCCCGGCGATCGTCTTCCTCCACGGCCACCCGTTCAGCCGCGCGATGTGGGCTCCGCAGGTCGAGGCGCTGTCCGACGAGTTCCGCGTCATCGCGCCCGATCTCCCCGGCTACGGCGAGTCGCGGCCCCGGGATCAGATCATGTCGATGCGGCGCTGCGCGGACGCGGTCGTCGAGCTACTCGACGCTCTCGGCGTCCCACAGGCGACGGTCGTCGGGCTCAGTATGGGCGGCCTCGTCGCGATGGAGCTCGGGCTCGGGTATCCCGAGCGGGTCGCCGGTCTCGTGCTCGCCGCGACGACCGCAGCGCCCCCGAGCGAGGAGGACGCCGAGCGGCGACGAAGCGCCGCCGCGGACATCGACGCGCACGGGATGCTCGGCCACACCGCCGAGATGCTGCCGCGTCTCTTCGGCCCGGCCGCGAGCCGCGACCCCGCCCTCACCGTGCCGATCGTCGAGATGATGCTCCGTACGAACCCGCTGGGAGCTGCTGCCGCGCTGCGCGGGCGCGCGAAGCGCCCCGACTACGAGCGGGTGCTCGGCGAGCTCCGACCGCCTGCGTTCGTTGTCGCCGGCGATCGGGACGCGTACTCGACGAAGGAGGTCACCGATCAGCTTGTCGCCGCGCTCCCTGCTCCCGAGGTGCTGATCCTCCCCGGCGTCGGGCACTTCCCGAACCTCGAGGCGCGGGAGGAGTTCGACACGGCGATTCGCGCCTTCACGCGCCGGGTGAGCGGGTAGATGGTTGACCGGAAATCAGCGCGAACCGGATGACGCCCCAGACGCGGCGCCGGATCGGGCGCTCGTCCACGACACGTACTACCAGTCCGCGCCGTGGCCGACCACGCCGCCGGCCTGGTCTGGGACGCCCCCCGGACGTCACGCCGATTTCCGGTCAACCATCAGGGCCCGAGCCGCGTGCATGACCAGCCGTCGCCGGCACGCTCGTAGCGCGCCCGGTCGTGGAGCCGGTTCTGCCGGTTCTGCCAGAGCTCGATGGCGGCGGGGACGATCCGGTAGCCGCCCCACCACTCCGGTAGCGGGACATCACGGTCGGCGAATCGCTCCGCCGCCTCCGCGTAGCGCCGGTCGAGCTCTGTGCGATCCGCGAGCGGCCGAGACTGCGGCGAGGCCCACGCGCCGAGCCGGCTCTCGCGCGCGCGAGTGTCGAAGTACCTCCCCGCCTCCTCGGGGGTGAGGCGCTCGACCCGTCCCTCGACGCGAACCTGGCGGCGAAGGGGCGGGCCCCAGTGGAAGCAGAGCGCCGCCCGGCCGTTCGCGCGAAGCTCGCGCGCCTTGCGGCTCTCGTGGTTCGTGTAGACGCGGAGGTCGTGCTCCTCGACCCCGCGCACGAGCACCATGCGGACCGAGGGCCGGCCGTCCGGGGTCGCTGTCGCGAGGGCGGCTGCCTCCGGCTCGTGCAGGCCGGCGGCCCGCGCCTCGCCGAGCCAGGCCGCGAGCGAGATGCGCGGATCGGGGTCGAGAGCGTCGAGCCAGGCGTCGGTCACGTGGCGAATCTACGTTCTGGCGCCTCGGATACGCTGAGATCATGGCCGCGACGAGGACGATCGAGATCAGGACGGAGATTCCGGGGCCGCGCTCCCGGGAGCTCACGGAGCGCGAGGCGCGGGCGGTCGCGCACCCGCTGCTCGTCCACCTGCCGATCTTCGCGGCCCGGGCGGAGAACGCGACGATCACGGACGTCGACGGCAACGTCTTCGTCGACTTCGCCGGCGGTGTCGGGGTCGCGAACGCCGGTCACGCGCATCCGTCGGTCGTCGAGGCGGTCACCGAGCAGGCTGCCCGGTTCCTCCATACCGACTACACGGTCGTCCCGTACGAGACGTTCGTCGAGCTCGCGGAACGTCTCTGCGCGCTGGCGCCGATCGAAGGAGAGACCCGCGCTGCCTTCTTCAACGCGGGGACGGAAGCCGTCGAGAACGCCGTCAAGCTCGCGCGCCTGCACACCGGGCGACCGGGTGTCGTCGCGTTCGAGGGCGCCTTCCACGGGCGCACCCTGCTCTCGATGACGATGACCTCGAAGTTCCACCCGTACAAGACCGGCATGGGGCCGTACGCGCCCGAGGTGCATCGCGCGCCGTTCCCGAACGCGTACCGCGGCCCAAGCGCGGGTGAGGCGCTCGCTCGGCTGGAGCGGATGTTCGAGGCCGACGTGCCCGCCGACCGCATCGCGGCGATCGTCTTCGAGCCGCAGCTCGGCGAGGGCGGCTTCGTCCCGGCTCCGCAGGAGTTCGTCGCAGGCCTGCGGGAACTGTGCGACCGCCACGGCATCGTGCTCGTCGCCGACGAGGTGCAGACCGGTTTCGGCCGCACCGGCCGGATGTTCGCGATGGAGCATTTCGACGTCGAGCCCCACCTGATCACGGTCGCGAAGTCCATCGCAGCCGGTCTGCCGCTCTCAGGCGTGATCGGGCGGGCGGAGATCATGGACGGCGCCCACGCCGGCGCGATCGGCGGCACGTACATCGGGAACCCGGTCGCCCAGGCGGCCGCGCTCGCCGTCCTCGACGTCTTTGCGGAGGAGAACCTCGTCGTCCGCGCCGAGGTCATCGGCGACCGAATCCGCGAGCGGATGCTCTCTTGGCAGGTCCGCTGGCCGCGGATCGGCGACGTGCGAGGGCTCGGCGCGATGCTCGCGATCGAGCTGGTGCGCGACCCCGAGACGAAGGAGCCTGCGCCGGAGCTCGCCGCCGCGACGATCGAGGCTGCGCTCTCGCGCGGCTTGATCCTCCTCAAGGCGGGCCTGTACGGGAATTGCATTCGCGTCCTCTGCCCGCTGACGATCGAGGACGCAGTGCTCGACGAGGCGCTCGCCGTGTGGGAGGACGCGCTCAGCGCGACGCTCGTCTGAGTCGTCACGTGTCCGACTTTCGAGCCGGAGACGGAGGACGCCGGCAAGCCCGATTCAGACAGCCTACGGAGGTGGAGGCTGGGTGGTCGTCGGCGTCGTCGTGGTCGGCGTCGTCGGCAGCGTCGTCGTTGGCGTGGTCGCCGTCGTCGTCACGTCGGGTGGCGGCACGAAGGCGCCGACGGTCAACTTCACGACCGACTTCGGGTCGGCCTGGGCGTTCCCCGCCGGGTCCTGGCTGATCACGAGCCCGTCGAGCGCCTCGTCGTCGGTCTCCTGCTCGGTCACGCTCGACTTGAAGCCGGCGGCGCGCAAGGTCGCCCTTGCGTCGGCGACGCTCTGGAGCGAGACGTCGGGGACCGTCACCGTCTTCGGTCCCTGCGAGACGGAGAGCGTCACCGAGGAGCCGCGCGAGGCGGTCGAGTTTCCGGGCGGATCCTGGTCGACGACTTCGCCGGCCGGCTGATCGCTCTCGACGTCGGCACGGCCGACCGTGAACCCGGCCGCCTGAAGTTGGGCCGCGGCCGTGTCGTACGTCTGCCCGATCACCGCCGGAACCGCGACCGGCTTCGGCCCGCTCGAGACGTTGACGCGCACGGACGCACCCTCCACGACGATCGTGCCCGGCCGTGGATCCTGCGCGGTCACCGTGTCGGACTGCTTGTCCGACGGCACCTCGTGCACGTCGGCGTCGAGCCCGAGGCTCGTCAACTCCTTCACCGCCGTGTCGCGTGACTTGCCGACGAGCGAGGGGACGCTCACGTTCTTCTTCCCGCTCGAGACGAGGATGGTCACCATGCTGCCCTTCGGCTGGCGCGTGCCGGCGTCGGGCTCCTGGTCGAAGACGTAGCCCTTCTGGACATCGCCGTTCGGGAGGCGGCGGACGTTCGGGTCGAAGCCGTCGTTGACGATCGCGGCGACGGCCTTCTGTTCGAGGATGCCGTTGTAGTCGTTCACCGCGACCGGCTCGTTCGCGTCGATCTGGTCGCGCACGTTGTCGTAGAACAACCAGCCGCCGATCCCGAGCGCGACCGCCACGCCGAGCGCGAGCAGCCACGGCCACCACGGCCGGCCGCGACGCACGGCGCCCTCGTAGGAGCGGTACCGCTCGTCGCCGCCGACGCCGGAGGGGTGCAGCGCGGGCGCGACCGCCGTCGCCGCGGTGGTCTCACCGCGCAGGACCATCGTGGCCGCCTCCTCGGTCTCGGGCCCGACCCCCTCGCCGCGCCCGACGAGCTCGAGGTCGCGGTCCATCTCCTTGGCCGAGCGGTAGCGGTCGGCCGGCTCCTTCGCGAGCGCGCGGAGCACGACCAGGTCGACGTCGCGTGGGATCTCCGGCCGGTGCGTCGAGGGCGCTTCCGGGATCTGTGAGAGGTGCTTCATCGCGATCTCGACGGGCGTCTCGCCCGTGAACGGCACCTTCCCCGTGAGCAGCTCGTAGAGGACGATCCCCGTCGAGTAGAGATCCGAGGACTCGTCCACCGGCGCGCCGCGCGCCTGCTCGGGCGAGAGGTACTGCGCGGTGCCGATGATCGAGCCCGCCTCCGTCATCTGGCTCGAGCCGGCTCGCGCGATGCCGAAGTCCGCGACCTTCACTCGCCCTTCGTTGTCGACGAGCACGTTGTGCGGCTTGATGTCGCGGTGGACGATCCCGTTGCGGTGCGCGTAGCGAAGCGCCGCGAGGACCTGGCGGGTGTACGAGATCGCGACCGGGATCGGGCACATGCCGCGCGTCACGATCAGCTCCTTGAGCGTCCGCCCCTCGACGTACTCCATCACGATGTAGTAGGAGCCCTCGGCCTCGCCCCGGTCGTGGATCGCGACGACGTTCGGGTGCGAGAGACCGGCCGCATGGGTCGCCTCGCGGCGGAAGCGCTCGACGAACTGGACGTCGTTCGCATAGCGCTCGTGGAGGATCTTGATCGCGACCTTGCGGCCGAGCTCCTGGTCCTCGGCGAGCCACACGTCGGCCATGCCGCCCGAGCCGAGCCGGCGCTCGAGCCGGTACCGGCCGGCGAAGATCGTCCCGCTCCTGGAGTCCATCGTGGTCATCGGCTCCGAAGGTTAGGGATTCCCCGTCGGACGCAGGATTGCCTCCATGACGTCGCGCGCGATCGGCGCCGCGGTCTCGCCGCCGGTGGCGGTCTGGTTCTCGAGCGCCACCGCGATCGCGAGCTCCGGCCGCTGTCCCTCGCGCCCCGCGAAGGCGATGAACCACGTCGTGTTGACGCCGGGCCGTCCCGTCTCGGCAGTGCCGGTCTTGCCTCCGATGCGGTACCCCGAGATCTGGGCTGCGGTGCCGGTGCCCGCCTGGACGACGCTGACCATCATGTCCTCGATCTCCTTCGCATGCACGGGGCCGACCGCGCGGCTGAGCCGCTCGGGTCGCGTGCGGGAGACCGTCTTGCCCTGTGGCGAGACGACCTTCTGGACGACCCAGGGGCGCATCACGATGCCTGCGTTGCCGATCCCGCCTGCGACCATCGCCATCTGGAGCGGCGTGACGAGCATCCGCTCCTGGCCGAACGCCATCCGGCCCGCGTCGACCTCCTGGTCGCGCGATGGGTACCAGAGCTCGTGATTCTTGTAGAGGCCGCTCGGGTAGCGCTCGCCGTCCGGAGTCTCGAGCGGCGGGCGCTCGTAGAAGCCGAACTTCTTCGCCTGATCGAGGATGCGCTTCGCGCCGAGGGCCTTGCCGATGTTGCAGAACACCGAGTTGACCGAGTGCTGGAGCCCTTGCGCGAGCGTCAGGTTGCCGAACGGGCTCGAGGTGTCGAAGTTGTTGACCCGCTTGCCGTAGACGGTGCAGTAGCCCGGGTCGTAGAAGGTCGAGTCCGGCGTGAAGCGGTTCGACTCGAGCGCCGCCGAGGTGGTCACGACCTTGAACGTCGAGCCCGGCGCATAGAGCCCCTGCGTCGCCCGGTTGATCAGCGGCGCCGCCGGTCGGCAGTTCGCCGTGATCTTGTCGATCTTGCCGAAGTCGTTCTCGACGAGGTTCGGGTTGTATGTGGGCGAGGAGGCCATCACGAGCAGCTTCCCGGTGCGCGGGTCGATCGCCGCAACCGCGCCGCAGTTCGAGCCGAGCGCGTCGAGCGCGACGCGCTGCGCGTGGAGGTCGAGCGTCGTGACGACCGTGTCGCCGACGATCGGCTTGCCCGAGAGCTCGTCGAGCTGCTGGTCGACAAGGTCGGAGAGCGCGCGGTCGGTGCCCGTCAGGTCGCCGTTCATCGACTTCTCCAGCCCCGCGCGGCTGCGCGAGATCGTGGAGTACCCGACGACCGCGGCGGTCAGGGCGCCCTGTGGATAGCGGCGGAGGTAGAAGGTCTTCCCGCCACGCTTCTCGGCCTTGTTTCGCGCGAGCACGCGGCCCGGCGCGAGGATCAGGCCGCGCTTCACCTCGAACTCCGCGACGCGCTGGATCTCGTTGTCCTGCCGGGCGGCGAGCCCGGGTCGCGCCAGCGTCTGCCAGTACGTCGTTGCCGCGATCAAGACGACGATCAGGCCCATCGCGACCCGCGCGACCCGTGCCAGCTGCGGATTCATCGCGCGGTCACCACTGCCCGATTGGAGACGAGCAGGAGGAGCGCAACCATCGCGAAGTTCGCCACGATGCTCGTCCCTCCGTACGAGACGAACGGAAGCGTGATGCCCGTCAGCGGCACGAGGCGAAGGACGCCTCCGACGATGATGAACGTCTGGAGGGCGAAGCCGAAGCTGAGCCCCGCCGCGAGGAGCTTCGAGAAGCCGTCCTGCGCGGTGAGCGCCACGCGCATCCCCCGCGCCACGAGCGCGAGGTAAAGGAGAAGCACCGCCGCCACCCCGATCAGGCCGAGCTCCTGGGCGAGCGCCGAGTAGATGAAGTCGGTCTGGAGGTACGGGATCAGCGGCGTCCCGTCGACGGTCTGGAACGTCCCATTGCCGATTCCGGTGCCTCCGTAGCCGCCGTTCGCGATCGAGTACAGGCTCTTCACGAGCTGATACGAGTCGCAGTTCTGGCGATACTCGAGCGCCCCGTTGATCGCGCAGTAGACCTTGTCGTCCGTCCAGGGCTCGAGCCAGACGGTCACGCGCTGTTGCACGCGGTCGAGCGAGTTGTAGAGCAACGCGGCGCCGCCTGCGAACAGCACGAGCCCCGCGAGCACGAAGGAGAACCGGTTCGTCGCGATGTACAGCATCGCGAGGAAGATCCCGAAGTTCAGCAGAGCCGAGCCGAGGTCGCTCGTCTGGACGAGCACGAGCATCGCGCCCCCCCAGATCGCGAGCAGCGGGCCGAAGTCCTTCAGGCGGCCCCGCGCCAGCGCCTCGCGCTTGTCGCGCAGGTATCCCGCGAGGAAGACGACGAGAAAGATCTTCGCGATCTCCCCCGGCTGGAACTGGAGCGGGCCGATCTCGACCCAGAGCCGCACCCCGTTGATCCGTTGGCCGATCCCGGGAACCGAGGGGAGGATCAGAAGGACGATCGCCGAGACGCCGAAGAGGTACTTGTAGCGCTCGAGGATCCGGTAGTCGAAACGGAGCCAGACGAGCACCAGGCAGTACGCGGCTACGCCGACCGCGACCCAGACGAGCTGCTTGCGGCCGTCCTCCGGGTCGAGGCGGTACACGAACGTCAGGCCGATCGCGCAGAGGAGCGCGGTGAGCGGCAGTAGCGTCGGATCGGCGTGCGGCACCGTGAGGCGAGTGACGACGTGCGCGACCATGAAGACGCCCCCGAGGAGCACGGCCCATGGCACCCAGCCGTAGTCGATCGCGTTTGCGCTCTGGAACCACGCACCGGCGAACGCCGTCGACGCGACCAACCCTGCGAGGAAGAGCGTGACGAGCTCGCGGTTGCGGGTGCTCATCGCAGGAGGCTCCACCAGAGCACGACTGCCGCGACCGCAAGGATCAGGAGCAGCAGAACCAGCGCCGGCCAGCGGCTGCCCCTGCCGGCGCCGTGCTTGCGGACGTCCTCGAGCGTCGGTCCGTCGGGGCCGGTCTCGTCGCCCGGTTCCTCCTCCGTCCCCGGGACGAGCGTCGGTGGCGCCTCGACCTCACCGTCGACGAGCTCGAAGAGGACGACCGTGACGTTGTCCTCACCGCCGGCGGCGTTTGCCGCGGCGACGAGAGCAGCGGCCGCCTCGCTCGGCGCGCCGCCCGACGCCTCGAGCACGCGGACGATCTCTTCGTCGCGCACCATCGCGCTGAGCCCATCGGAGCAGAGCAGCACAAGGTCGCCCGGGACCACTTCGTGCGTGAGCGTGTCGACCTCGACATCCGCGTCGGTGCCGAGCGCGCGCGTGATCACGGAGCGATGCGGATGGACCGCCGCCTCGTCCTCCGTGAGGCGCCCGCTGCGGACGAGCTCGCCGACCAGCGAATGGTCGGTCGTCAGCTGCTCGAGCGCCCCGAGGCGGTAGAGGTACGCGCGGGAGTCGCCGACGTGCGCGATCGTCACGGTCGCCGCGCTCTCGTCGACGACGGCGACCGTCGCAGTCGTGCCCATTCCGGCGACGGAGGGGTCATGGACGGCGCGCTCGAAGATCCGGGCATTCGCCGCCCGCACGACGGTCGCGACCCCTTCCTCGCCCTGGATCGCCGCCGCGCCTTCCTCGAACACCGCGGCCGCGAGCCGCGAGGCGACCTCGCCCGCCTGGGCGCCGCCCATCCCGTCCGCAATCGCGAAGAACGGCGGCTCGCACACGTACGCGTCCTCGTTCTGGCGCCGCTTCCGGCCGGTGTCAGAGAGCCCCGCCGTACGTCCCACGACGACACCCATGCCCTAGGCCTCCACCAGCAGGTCGGTGTGCCCGATCCGGACCACATCGCCCGGTTGGAGCAGACGACGCGTCGTCACGGGCGCGCCGTTCACGAAGGTCCCGTTCGTCGAGCCCGCGTCCTCGACCCACAGCCCGTCCGAGCGGCTGTCGAGCGTTGCGTGGCGGCTCGAGACCGTCGTGTCCCCGTCGAGGCGGATCGTGTTCTCCGCGCCGCGGCCGACCCCGGCCGCCTGGGAGAGCTCGATCGCCGTACCCGGCGCGAGGGCGGGGCTCGCGAGCACCCGCACGCGGCGCGTGGAGGGCCCGAGTGACGCGCGAAGCTCCTCGGCCTCGGCCGCGGGGAGGATGATGCTCTCCTGCGGCGCGCCGGCGGAGAGACCCCTCGTGGCGGACCGGACGACGAGCCAGACGAAGAGGTAGAGCAGGACGAGGAAGCCGACCTTGAGGCCGAGCAGCGTCTCGTCCGTCGTCAGGGCCAGGCTCACGGGCGGCTGCGTCCGAAGACGAGCTCGGTTCCGCCGATCGTGATCCGATCGCCGTCGTCGAGCGCGGTTCGGCGTTGCACCTTGCGGCCGTTGACCTCGGTGCCGTTCGTGGAGCCGAGGTCGACGACGACCCAGGTCGACGGAGGCTCGTGCACGAGCTCGAAATGGCGTCGCGAGACGTTGCCGTCCTCGACCTGCACGTCGCACTCGCGTGAGCGGCCGACGACCACGCGGTCGGCCGACAGCGGCACCACGCGGCCGGCAACCGTGAGCGTGACCCGCTCGCGCTCCTCCTCCGGCTGCTCGGGCTCGCCTGGCGCGCCATGCTGGTCGCCGGGCCGGTACACGACGGTGGCCGCGGGCGCCTCGACGGGAAGCGCTGCAGGGACGCTGCGCGGTGCCGAGGGACCGACCGCGGCAGCCCCGACCGCAGCTGCGACCTCGTCGGGCTGAGCGACGCGCGTCGCGATCCCGAACTCGCCGATCGCAAGGTCGGGGTCGGTCTCGAGCAGGACGCGCGGCGGCGTGAGTGTCGCGTAGCCCTCACGCCGCGCGTGCTCGACGAGGTACTCCTGGAGCTCGCCGACGAGCGAGCCCTCGTACGCCGCGAACTGCGACCGGTCGCCGGGCGAGAGGTAGACCGTGTACTCGTTGGGCACGTAGACACGGGAGACGGAGACCGAGCGGTGCTCGTCCATCTCCTTCGCGAGCTTGCGTGCAAGCTCCACCGGCTGCACGTTCGTCCTGAACGCACGCCCGAACACCCCTTCGAAGAGGCCCTCGATCCTGCTCTCGATTGCGCGAAGGACGCTCATTCCTCGGGGCGCCTCCCCCGCACGATTCTACCGGCCACGACTCCGGACGAACCCGCGCAGAATCGGCTCTCCGGCGACCAGGAGGCAGAGCAGGAGCGTGCCGAGGACGAGCGGCGCCCCCGGCACCGACGGAGCCCACAGCAGCACCAGGCCGAGCTGGAGGACGCCGAGTGCGGCGATCCCGATCCGACCCCGAGCGCGGGCGCGGGGAAGCACGGCCGCGACGATCGCGAAGGCGAGCGCGGTCGTCGAGATCTGCGGATGCGCCCGAAGGACATCGCCGAGCGCGGCCAGGACGGCGCTCGGATCCTCGCTCTGGGCGACGCCGAGGTCGCCGACGCTCCCGGCGCCGAGCGGGAGGCCGTGCCCCGAGAGACCTGCTACCGCGGCCGCGACGTAGACCCCGACCGCGGCGTGGAGCGCACGCCGCCATGTGCTCCGCGCGGGCTGGACGGCGAGCGGCAGCAGGGCGATGAGGCCGAACGGCGCGAGGAGCGGTCCGGCGAGGAACGCAAGCCCGGCGCGTGCGTCACGCCACGTGACGGCGAGCCAGCCGACGGCGATCGCCCCGTAGACCAGCGCAGCCGCCTCCGCTACGTTGCCGAGCGGGAACACGGGAGCCGCGAGCGCGATTGCGAGGCCGACACGGGGAGCGCGCAAGCTCACGAGCCCGGCGGTGAGGGCGAGCGCGACGAGCAGCGGCGTGGGCCAGAACGGCAGGAGCGAGCCGCCGAGGAGCGTTGCGAGGGCCGCCGCGCCCGCCGGGACGAGCCGCGGCCGGAGCGGGACGGGTGGCGACATCGCGCGAGGCGGCTTGGCGGGACGGGAACGTCGGGGCGCAGGCCGTGCTCGCTGCCTCTCGGGCGCACCGGTCAGCGCGTCGCGCAGCTCAACGGCCAGCCTGGCGGCGGGTGGTCGCTTCCCTGGGTCGACCGAGAGCGCGCCGTCCACCGCCGCGAGCAGCCGCCGGGGGAGATCGCCGCGCCTCGCCGAGAGCGGCGGCGCACCGGAGGCGATCGTCGACGCGACGTCGGGGAGCGGCACGCCCCAGAACGGATGGCTGCCCGCGAGTGCCTCCCAGAGGATCACGCCGACGGCCCAGACGTCGCTCCGCTCGGTCGCCTCGGTGCCGTCGAGACGCTCGGGAGAGATGTAGGCGAGGGTGCCGGGGACGTCCCCGACCGCGGTGAGGGTGTCCGCCTCGTCGAACTGCGCGAGGCCGAAGTCGAGGACGCGCGCAGAGAGCTCTTCGGCGTCCTCCACGAGCACGTTCGAAGGCTTCACGTCGCGGTGGACGATCCCGCGGCGATGTGCGTGGGCAAGCCCCTCGAGGATCTGGGCGGCGAGCTCGACCGCGGCGGCGTCGTCCAGCTCGCCCAGGCGGATCAGCTCGCGCAGCGTGCGTCCCCGCACGTACTCGTAGGCGATGTACACGTGACCCTCGTCCGAGCCGAAGTCGTAGGCGCGGACGCACCGCTCGTGGCGCAGGCGCGAGGCCGCCTCCATCTCGCGCGCTGCGCGGGCCGCCCGCTTCCCCTCGCGCGGGACGATCTTCAGCGCGATGTCGAGGCCCGTCTGCTCGTCCCGGGCGAGCCACACCGACCCCGAGCCGCCTCGACCGATCGGTCGGAGGGGCCGGTAGCGGTCGAGGACGAGCGCGCGATCGGGAAGGGCGAAGGCTTGAGACGGCACCGGTCCCAGTCCCTTCGCCGCGAGAGGGGATCGTCCTCCGCCGCCGAATGTGCCGTACACTCGTCCGCGTCAGGTCGCTCGCCCGAGGGGTCATCGTCGGGCGCGCGCGATCCTGGGCCCGGTGAACACGTGAGCGTGCACGACGACGACATCCTCGACTTCGATTTCGTCGACGACGAGACGCGCGAGCTGCCGGCGACCCGACCCGGAGGCCCTCCGCGGACGCCGGGTGGTGGGCCGCCTCCGTCCGGCCCACGGGGTCCTCGTCGCCCGCAGTTCCGGCCGCCGCAGGGGATCACGCCGCTGCTCAGGCTCGCGGGCTTCGTCCTGCTCGCGATCCTCGTCGTCGTTCTGTTCGCGGTCTGGGTCCAGGGGTGCGCGGGGGACGACACGGAGACCACGTACGGCAACTACATGGCCGACATGGACGCGGTCGGTCGGGACTCGCAGAAGATCGGCAACGACCTCGCGACGGTGCTGACGACGCCGGGCCTCACGCAGACCGAGCTCGAGACGCGGCTCGGCGGGCTCATCCAGCAGCAGCAGCTCGACGTGACGCGCGCCCAGGACATCGATCCCCCAGGGCCGCTCACGCCGGCGAATGCGAGCGCGATCCAGGCGTTGAACTTCCGCGTCAGCGGGTTGCAGGGCCTGCTCGACACGTTCCGAGCGACGAAGGACGGCGACGACGCGACGACCGCGGGGCAGCAGCTCGCTGCGCAGGGCCAGCGACTGGAGGCGAGCGACGTGGTGTGGAAGGACCTGTTCCAGGGGGCGGCGACCGAGACGATGGCGTCGGAGGGCGTCCAGGACGTGAAGGCGCCCGCGTCTGTCTTCGTCCAGAACCCTGACCTCTACACGGCGCGCTCGATGAGCTCGATCTGGCAGCGCGTGCACGGCGCCTCCACGGGCGGGACGTCGCCCGGCGCGCACGGGAGCGCGCTCGCGTACACGAAGGTGCAGCCCGCGAACATTCAGCTGTCGACGACGAACGAGACTCGGATCGACATCTCGACCGACCTCTCGTTCGAGGTCGGAGTCCAGAACTCGGGTGAGAACCAGGAGGTCGGCGTCAAGGTGACGCTGACCATCCCCGCGCAGCCGACCCCGATCGTCAAGAACGGCACCATCGACGTGATCGACCCCGGGGAGACGAAGGTCGTCACCTTCTCCGACTTCCCCGACTTCCCGTTCGGCGAGGATACGACCGTGCAGGTCAGCGTGAAGCCGGTCTCGGGGGAGACGAACACCGGCAACAACTCGGCCGAGTACCCGGTCGTGTTCTCGCTCGAGCCCTCGTGAGCCTCGCTCTGGGGGTCGCCATCGCGGCGTGCGCCGTGGCCACATTGGCGCTCGTCGTCACGCTCGCGGTGTGGCGTCGACTCCGCGACGTGCGGCGCGGCCAGCAGGCGATCCTCGGCGGCTCGACCGGCGACGTGGTCGAGTTCGCGGTCTCGCTCCAGGGCCGGATCGACGACCTTCACCGCGCGGTGGACGAGGTCGCGGCGGGCCTGACGCGCGTCGACCGGAGACTCGACGGCGCCGTCACCAACACGTCGGTCGTCCGCTACGACGCGTACGACGACTCGGGCGGCCAGCAGTCCGCCTCGTTCGCGTTCCTCGACGCGCACCGCACCGGCACGGTCGTCACGGCGATCCAGGGCCGCGACTACGCGCGCGTCTACGTGAAGGAGCTCGAGCGCGGCCGGCCGTCGCTTGCGCTTTCGCCGGAGGAGGCGGAGGCAGTGGAACGCGCGATGGC
>DASSBV010000148.1:0-5931 GCA_035698545.1 Gaiella sp.
GCGATCACGTTCGCCGCGCCGACCGCGTCGGCCCCGGCCGCGACCGTGGTCTCCCAGAGCGCATCGAGCCCACCCGTGACCAGAACGAGCGCACGTTCGTGGTCGAGTGTCTCGCCGATCCGGCGGATACGCGCTGCGGGGAGCTCGGGCAGGTCCGAGCGCAGACGCTCGACGAGCTCCGCGGGCGGCTCCATCGGGACGAGATCGGGCTCGGGGAAGTAGCGGTAGTCGTCGGCCTCCTCCTTCGCGCGTCGAGCGGTGAGCGTGCCGCCCGACACGTCGAAGTCGTACGTGTGCTGCTCGACCACGCCACCCGACTCCCAGACGTCGATCTGCCGCGCGACCTCCGCCTCGATCCCGCGGCCGATGTGGTTGAACGAGTTCATGTTCTTGATCTCGGTCCGCGTCCGCAGCTCATCCGAGCCCCCGGGACGGACGGAGACGTTGGCGTCGACACGAAGCGTCCCCTTCTCCATCTCCGCGTCCGAGATTCCAAGCTCGACGATCGTCTGGCGGAGCAGCTGCAGGAAGCTCCGCGCCTCCTCGGCCGAGTGGATGTCCGGCGCCGTGACGATCTCGACGAGCGGCGTCCCGCCGCGGTTGTAGTCGACGAGCGTGTAGTCGGCACCGCCGATTCGACCGGAGCGGCCTCCGACGTGGACGTTCTTGGCGGCGTCCTCCTCCAGGTGAGCGCGAACGATGCCTACCTCATGTTCACCATCCTGCAACGGTACTATCACCTTGCCAGTTATGCAAGACGGTAGATCGTACTGGGAGATCTGATACCCCTTGGGTAGATCCGGGTAGAAGTAGTTCTTCCGGGCGAACACGGCGCGCGGCGCAATCTCGCAGCCGAGCGCCAGCCCGAGCCTCACGACCCACTCGATCGCCGTCTTGTTCGCGACGGGGAGCGCACCGGGGAAGCCGAGGCAGACGGGGCACGTCTGTGTGTTCTCGCCCGCGCCGAAGCCGACGGGGCAGCGACAGAACATCTTCGTCCGCGTCTTCAGCTGGACATGGATCTCCAGCCCGATCACCGGCTCCCAGGTCGTCGCGGTCATCGCAGGCGCTCCGGGACGAGCTCGAGGCCGAGCGATTGCTCGAGGGCGTGCCCCGTGCGGAAGAGCGTGTTCTCCGAGAGTTGAGGCCCGATCAGCTGGATGCCGACGGGCAGGCCCTCGGAGAAGCCGCACGGCACGCTCAGCCCGGGCAGGCCGGCCAGGCAGGAGGGGATCGTGAGGAGGTCGCACGCGTACATGGCGAGCGGGTCGGCCGCCTTGTCGCCGAGGGGAAAGGCAACGATTGGCGACGTCGGCGTCGCGAGGACGTCGAACTGCTCGAACGCGTCCGCGTGCTCGCGCATGATCAGCGTCCGCACCTTTTGCGCCTGGCCGTAGTAGGCGTCGTAGTAGCCGGCCGAGAGCGCGTACGTGCCGAGCATGATCCGCCGCTTCGGCTCGTCGCCGAGCCCCTCGTCACGGGTGCGCTCGACCATCTCGCGGAACGTCGCGCCGTCGCTGCGCGACCCATAGCGGACGCCGTCGTACCGCGCGAGGTTCGACGACGCTTCTGCGGTGGCGATCAGGTAGTAGCAGGCGATCCCGTAGTCGAACGCCCGCGGCAGGTCGCACTCCCCGAGGTCGGCGCCGAGCTCCTCCAGGCGTGCGAGGGCGGCCTCGAACGCGGCGCCGACACCCGGCTCGATCGCCTCGAGCGCCGTCGCCTGGCGCGGGACGCCGATCTTCAGGCCGGCAAGCCGCGCGTCCTCGGGCAACACAACGGACTCGGCCAACTCGACCGTCGTCGAGTCCGCGGGATCCCGGCCGGAGATGATCGAGTACAGGAGCGCGACGTCGCGCACGTTCTTCGCGACGGGCCCGACCTGGTCGAGGCTCGACGCGAACGCGACGACCCCGAAGCGCGAGACGGTGCCGTACGTCGGGCGGAGCCCAACATTCCCGCAGAGGGCCGACGGCTGCTTGATCGAGCCGCCGGTGTCGGAGCCGAGCCCCCATGGTGCGAGGCCCGCAGTGACGGCGGCGGATGTCCCCCCGCCCGAGCCACCCGGCACCAGATCGGGGTTCCACGGGTTGCGCGAGGGCCCGAACGCGGAGTTCTCGGTCGAGGAGCCCATCGCGAACTCGTCGGTGTTCGTCTTGCCGAGCAGCGTCAGGCCGGCTGCGCGGCAGCGGGCGGCGACCGTCGCATCGAAGACCGGGACGTAGCCGGAGAGGATCTTCGAGCCCGCGGTCGTCTCGACGCCCTTGGTCGAGATGACGTCCTTCAGGGCAATCGGGATGCTCGTCCCCTCCGCCTCGTCGACGGTGCGCAGGTACGCGTGCAGGTCGCCGTCGCGCTCGGCGATCGCCTCGAGGTAGGCCGAGTGGAGCTCGCCCGGCGAAACCTCCTTTCGCTCGACGAGCCCGAGCGCGTCCTCGGCGGTGAGCCGCAGCGTGTCGACGACCGGCGTCATGCGGTGGGCGGCACCCGGAAGAGGTCGCCCTCGCGCGAGGGTGCGTTGGCGAAGACCTCGTCGAGCGCCAGTGAGTCGCGCGGCACGTCCTCGGCCCAGGCGTTCACGAGCGCGAGCGGGTGCGAGGTCGGGGGGACGTCGTCGAGGTCGAGCTCCGACACTTTCGAGACCGCGTCGAGGATCGCCGACAGCTCCCCGGTAAGGCGCTCGACCTCGTCGTCGGAGAGGTCGAGCCGCGCGAGGCGGGCGACGTGGAGCACCTGTTCACGTGAGATCGACATCTCGGACAATCCTTCCAGATCGCTGTCTCTTGCCCCGCGATCGGACGCCGCCGCAGGCGGCAGTCCACTTCAGGGATGTGCCCTTGCGCCGGCGAAGCCGGCGCAACGGCGTTTGCGGCATCCGTTCCGCGCTAGCGGTATGGATGCTCGCAGGCGAGCTATACGGCGGCGCTGACGTTCGCGGCCTGGGCGCCCTTCGGGCCCTGCACGACCTCGAACTGCACCTTCTGGCCCTCTGTCAGGGACTTGTAGCCGTCCATCGTGATCGCCGAGTAGTGGACGAAGACGTCGTCGCCGCTCTCACGTGCGATGAAGCCGAATCCCTTCTCGTTCGAGAACCACTTCACGGTGCCCGTCTCTACCTCAGACAACGACGTCCTCCCTGAAACAGCGTCGGACGCGTCCGACGCAGGTACACGAACGCCGGACAACGTATCGTCAGAGCGACGGGTATGCAAGGATCCCGCGCCGGTAGCGGGCAGCCTTGACGGCGCTGCGCAGAAGCAGTGCGATCGTCATCGGACCGGTGCCTCCCGGCATCGGCGTGAGGAAGCCCGCGACCTCCGCGACGGCCGGGTCCACGTCGCCGCGAATCCCCTCTTCGGTTCGGGTCAGACCAACGTCGAGCACGGCGGCGCCGGGTTTCACCATGTCCGCCGTGACGATGCCCGGCACGCCCACCGCGGCCACGACGATGTCGGCGCGACGTACCTCCGCCGCGAGGTCTGCCGTCTTCGAGTGGCACATGGTCACGGTGGCGTTCGCCTGGAGGAGGAGCATCGCGACGGGACGGCCGACGATCTCGCTCCGGCCGATCACGACGGCCTCCTTCCCGTTTGGATCGACCCCGTACGCGGCCAGCAGCTCGAGGCAACCGGCCGGCGTCGCCGGGACGTGGAGCGGCGTGCCGAGGTAGAGGTAGCCGGCGTTGACGGGATGGATCCCGTCCACGTCCTTCGCCGGGGAGACGGCACCCGTGACGCGCGGCTCGTCGATCTGCCCGGGTAGCGGCAACTGGACGAGGATCCCGTCGACGTCGTCGTCGCGGTTCAGCTCCTCGACGAGCGCCAGCACCTCGTCCTCGGACGCGTCCTCGGGCAGGCGGACGTCACGCGCGTCGATCCCCGCCTCCGTTGCTGCTTTCTGCTTCAGCGAGATGTAGACCTGCGAGGGCGCGTCCTCGCCGACGAGCACTGTCGCGAGCCCCACATGGCCCAGCTCCGCGACCTCGCGCGCGACGTCGGCGCGAATCTCGGCCGCGAGGGCCTTCCCGTCCATCACCGTCGCCGGCATCCGCGCGATGCTACTCGGGCCCCACGCGGAAGAACGCGCGAAGGGCGCAAGTTACAACTTGCAACTTGCTCCTTTGGCCACCCGCATGAGCCGCCGCTCGTCGCTCCAGACGGGCGTGCGCATTGCAGCGCTCGTCTTCGTCCTCGCGTGGCTCTTCGTCGACCGGCTCCAGGGGTGGGTGCCGTTCTGGCTCCCGTTCGTCGTTCTCCTCGCCACGGAGGTCGAGTTCGTGCTGGGCGGGAGGAGCGAGCCTCGCCGGCCCCGGCGTCGCCGGACGCCGCCGGGGCCGGAGGACGCCGACCTCGGGTTCGGCGAGCTCGTGGAGGACCAAGACGGAGTTCACTGGATTCCACCCCCGGCCCGGCCGAAGCCGCCGCAGAGCCGCTGGGTCGTCCGCGTCGTGGGTGCGTTGGCCGTGGTCGTCCTGTTCGCGCTCGCGGCGCGCACCGACCGCGCGGGGACGTGGCAGGCGCTCCCTCGGGACGAGCGGACGGCGGCAGTGAAGCGCTTCACGTCGGAGGGAGCCAAGATTGCGGGCCGGCCGGTGACGCTCCGCTGCGACGAGCAGTACGACTTCACCGGGGCAGGGAGCGACACGCTGGGCATCGCGTTTCCGGGAGCGGGCATCGCGTACCTCGATCCGAGCATCTGCCGCGCGCTCCACGACCTGTTGGCGAACGGCAAGGCGGGCGAGCGTCAGGCTGAGGCGCTCGTCGTTCTGGCGCACGAGGCCGTCCACCTCGGCGGCGAGCGTCGCGAAGGCGTGACGGAGTGCCTCGCGCTCCAGGAGGCGGTGCCGCTCGGCGTCCGCTTCGGGCTCTCCGAGTCGGACGCGCGATCGCTGATGCACGCGCAGTACGAAGACCGGCTCGCCGAGCGGACCGCCATCAGGGCGGCGTACGCCCTTCCCCTTTCGTGCCGTGGCGGCGGCTCGCTCGACCGCAGCCCGGGCGACGGGCACTTTCCTTAGTCGACGGCCTCTTCGAGGCGCCGGCGGACGAGCGTGACGCTCGAACCGGCGGACGAGTCGCCGAGCACCAGGGCCGCGAGCTCGTTCGCCTCGAGGACGAGTCGCTCGTGCTCCGCCTCCAACGTGCCGCGCGAGACGAGCAGCGCCGAGCGCGCGAGGAGTCCCCACTGCTCGAGCTCCTCGAGTGAGTCTCCCGGCCGAAGATCCTCCGACTCGGAGATCCGCGGGAGCTGCGCGAGCTCGCCCGCAAGACCCTCGGCTTCATGAACGAGCGTTCGGGCGTCCTTTCGAAGCGCGGGCTCGGACGCTCGTAGCTCGTCGATCTGCTCCCCGACCCGAGCGACCTCTGACTCCGCATCCACGAGCAGCTGTCGCGCGGTGGTCGCCTCCCGCTCTGCACGGTCGAGGTCGTCCTGCTTGCTGCGGCGCGAGCGGGCGAGAGCAGCCACGCGTTCGTCCGCGGACGCGAGCGTCTCCTTTGCCGCCTCGGCGTCCGTTCGGGCGGAGCCCAACCGGCGAGCCAGCTCGTCGAGCTCGCCGGGCAGCGCCGTGAGGGCGGCTCGAACCTCGCTGGCCCGTTCACGAACGGCGCTGACCCGCTCGGCGACGTCCCCGAGCGCCTCGAGCTCACGGGCGATCGCGGAGTCCCGCCGCTCGAGCTCGCGCGCGTCCGACAGGAGCTCTGCGTTGGCGCGTGCCATCGTCCCATTCTGCAGATGCGGACCAGCAGGGACGAGCCCCGCACACTCGGACGTAAGCCCATCGGCCGTCACCACGCCAGGCGCCGCCCCAAAGACCCTGGACGAGCCGGTCGCGGCGCCAGGGCTACGATGCCTCATCCGGGCGACGTGGCCGAGTGGTTAGGCAGAGGCCTGCAAAGCCTCGTACAGCGGTTCGAATCCGCTCGTCGCCTT
>DASSBV010000149.1:0-9381 GCA_035698545.1 Gaiella sp.
CGCGCGCCCAGACCTCCAGGTTCGAGTCGACCGAGTCCTGTCCCGCGGCTGCACGACTCTCGGTCACGCGAGGATCCTCCATCGAAAGTTTCTTGACGTCAAGGTATCTGCTGTAGTAGCTTGTCTTGAAATTACTCCACCTAAAGATACTTGACGGGAAGGAGAGCGCGATGACGGCACCACGCACGACAGATCTGACCCGCCTGTTCGACTCGCGCGGCGAGCCGGTCGGAGGCAGCTGTGTTCCCGCGGCCACACGCCGGCCCGACGGCCCGGAGAGGGTCGAGCTCCCGCTCGCGGCCTGGCGACGGCGCTCGCGCCCTCAGGCGACTGTGATCACGCTGCGAATTCCGTCCTGGGCCTCGAGCAGCTCGAAGCCGTGATTCACCTCGTCGAGCCGGAGGCGATGCGAGAGCAGCGACTCGACGTCGATTTCGCCAGCGAGCCAGCGATCGACGAGCTGAGGCACCTGCGTGCGTCCCTTGACGCCGCCGAACGACGTGCCCGTGACCCGCCTGCCGGTGATGAGGAATCGTGGGACGACGTCGAGCGTCTCCCCCTTGCCCGCGACGCCGCACATCGTCGCGAGCCCCCACGCCTCACGCGCCGCCTCGACCGCCTGGCGCATCACCGCAACGCTTCCGGTCGCCTCGAACGTGTAGTCGGCGCCGAAGCCGCCGGTCTCCTCCCTGATCCACTCGACCGTGTCCCCACCGGCGATGCGCGTGTCGGTCGCGCCGTGATGCCTCGCCTGCGCGAGCCGCTCCTCGGAGAGGTCGACCGCGACTATCCGTTCCGCGCCGGCGAGCCTCGCGCCGATCACCGCCCCGAGGCCGACGAGCCCGCAGCCGAACACCACGCACGTCGAGCCCGGCTCCACACGTGCGGTATGGAGCGCGGCACCGATCCCTGTCGACAGGCCGCAGGCGAACGGCGCGCAGCCCTCGAGCGACGCGTCGGGATTCACCTTCGCGAGAGCGATCTCCGGCATCACGGTGTGCTCGGCGAACGTCGACGTGCCCATGAAATGACGTAGCTCCGCCCCGTCGCGCGAAAGACGCGTCGTGCCGTCCGGCAGGTAGCCGCGCCCCTGCTCCTCGCGGATCGCGACGCAGCGGTTCGTCCGGTCGCTGCGGCAGTGGACGCACTCACCGCATTCGGGCGCGAACAGCGTGATCACGTGGTCGCCCGGCCGGACGAGCGTCACACCCTCCCCCACGCGCTCCACCACTCCTGCTCCTTCGTGGCCGAGGACGCACGGCGCGTAGCCCGTCGGATCGGCGCCCGAGGCGGTGTACAGGTCCGTGTGGCAGACACCGCAGGCGGCGAGCCGCACGAGCACCTCCTCCGCGCGTGGCTCGGCGAGCTCGACCTCCTGCACGACGAGCGGCTGCCCGAACTCCTCGAGCACGGCGGCACGGATTCTCACCTAGCTCGCCACCGGGGCGAACGTGCCTGCCTTGTAGACCTGCCCCTCGAGCTCGCGGCCGAGCCTCTGCTCGAGCCAGCGCGACGCCTCGATCAGACGCTCGAGATCGATGCCCGTCTCGATCCCCTGCCCGTGGAGCAGGTACACGAGGTCCTCGGTCGCGATGTTCCCGGTCGCACGGGGCGCGAAGGGACACCCGCCGATCCCCCCGAGGGAGGCGTCGAAGATCGTCGCGCCCGCCTCGAGCGCCGCATACGCGTTGGCGTAGCCGGTGTTCCGGGTGTTGTGGAGATGGATCCCGACGGGCACGCCGAGCGGCAGCAGGCGTCCGACGAGGTCGCGGACCTGTGCCGGAACGCCGACGCCGATCGTGTCGGCGAGCGCCACCTCGGCCGTGCCCGCGCTCACGACGCGCCGCGCGAGCTCCTCGACGTGTCCGGGATCGACCGCACCCGCGAAGGGGCACCCGAACGAAACGCCGATCGTGGTCGCGGCGCGGATCCCGTCCTCGGCCGCCCGCGCGAGGATCCGCTCGGCCGTGCGAACGCCGTCTTCGGTCGACATCCCGGCGTTGCGCTCGTTGAACGCGTCGGTCGCCGCGAACGTGACGTGCACCTCGTCGAGGCCGCTCTCGACCAGGCGGTCGTAGCCGCGCTCGTTGAGCACGAGGCCGGCGTAGGTCACGTCGTCTCGGCGCTCGATTCCCGCGACAACCTGTTCGGCGCCGGCCATCTGCGGGACGTGCCGCTCGCTGACGAAGCTCGCGACCTCGATTCGCGGCACGCCTGCGGCGGCGAGTAGGTTCACGAGCTCTGCGCGGACGTCCGGCGCCAGCGTCACCGGTTGGTTCTGGAGCCCGTCCCGAGGGCCGACGTCGCAGATCGTCACGCTCATATGGCCCCGGCAACAGTATGCAATCGCCTGCTCGGCGACCGCGGCCTCCGTGCAAGACACGCGGGGCGACAACGCGGGCGGTGACGCGTGGGCAGCGTGCGCCGGGCGGAGCCGCCGAGCGTTAGCGCGTCTGGGCGGTGGGCCGTCGCCGCGGCGTGCCCGGATGCGCGACGACGCCGTGACGCGAGGTGCCATGCGGGACGCGGACGAGCCTCACGACCGTGCGCGCCGCGGACGTCGGCACGTCACGGACGCGAGGCCGCCGCGTCTCGAGATTCCACCCGGAGGAAGCACCCATGACTCTCACCGTCCGCAGAGAGGGCCGGGCCTGCATCCCTCGTCCGGGTGATCTCGCCGCCCCTCTTGACACGTGAGCCCGACCTTGCCAGTAATCGACGTCGGATGACGGGGCGTCTCGAGTGGCGGTCACCACCGAAGGGGGCGACGTGACGGCGCAGAGGATGCACGCGGCGGCCACGCCGGGGGCGGGCGTGGAGCCCATCGTCCAGCTCGAAGGAATCCGCAAGAGCTTCGGCGACAACCTCGTGCTCGACGGGATCGACCTCGAGGTCGCGCAGGGCGAGGTGCTCGTGATCATCGGCCCGAGCGGCAGCGGCAAGAGCACGCTGCTGCGCTGCGTCAACCTGCTCGAGAAGGTCGACGCCGGCACGATCCGCTTCGAAGGGCAGGAGATCACCGGCAAGGGCGTCGACGTCTCGGCCGTCCACCAGCGCATCGGGATCGTCTTCCAGCAGTTCAACCTGTTCCCGCATCTCACCGTGATGAGCAACCTGACGCTCGCGGCGAGACGGATCCGCAGGCTGCCGCGTGCCGAGGCGGAGCGCCGGGCGCGCGAGCTACTCGAGCTCGTCGGGCTCCCCGAGAAGGCCTCACAGCACCCGCACCAGCTCTCCGGCGGCCAGCAGCAGCGGGTCGCAATCGCACGTGCGCTGATGATGGCGCCGCACGTCGTCCTCTTCGATGAGGTGACCTCGGCGCTCGACCCCGAGCTCGTCGGAGAGGTGCTCGTGGTGATGCGCGACCTCGCGCGAGGGCACGGCGTCACGATGCTGGTGGTCACCCACGAGATGCAGTTCGCCCGCGAGGTCGGCGACCGAGTGGTGTTCATGGACGGCGGCCGCATCGTGGAGGAAGGCCTGCCGCACGAGGTGCTCGACCGACCGAGAGAAGAGCGCACGCGCCGGTTCCTGCGCCGGACGCTCCAGCTCGATCACTCGCTCGATGACCTGACAGTCGACGAAGGAGGAGGGAAATGAGACGCGTCATCGCATTCGCGCTCGTGATCGCGTGCGCGGCCGTAGCGGCCGCGGTCGCCGGCGCGGCACAGACGGACGCCACGAGGACGGCGAAGGCCAAGCCGAAGCTGCCGCCGCTCCCGGCGGAGGTGAAGGAACGAGGCCGCTGGAACATCGGCATCAAGTGCGACTCGCCGCCGTTCGGATACATCGACGTACAGGGCAAGAACGCCGGGTTCGATGTGGAGATCGCGAAGTGGTTCTCGCGCTTCGCGTTCGGTAAGGCGAACCGGATCTCGTTCACGTGCGTGACGACCCCGGCGCGAGAGCCTTCCCTCACGACGGGACGGGTCGACCTCGTGATCGCGACGTTCACCTACACCCCCGACCGCGACACGCGCATCGACTTCTCGCGTCCGTACTACAAGGCGACCGGGCGGCTGCTCGTGCGCAACAACTCGCCGATCACGAAGCTCTCCGACATCGCGGGACGCACCATCGCGACGACGAGCGGCTCGATCTACGACCGGTGGATGAAGAACTGTTACAAGGACACGAAAGTCCTCGTCACGGACAGCTTCACGAACGCGCTGCTCGCCTTCCGGGACGGCCGCGCGGACGCGCTGATGTGGGACGACACGGTGCTGCTCGGGATCGCCGTTGCGGACCCGAACCTCCAGCTGACCGACGACCTGTTCCTCCCGCTCCCGTACGGCATCGGGATGAAGCAGGGCAACGACGCCATGAAGCGTTGGGTCGACTCCCGGCTGAACCTCATGGCCAAACGGGACGCGTTCCAGCCGCTGATCAAGAACAGCGTGCCCGCCCGGAACCTGCCCACGTTCGCAAAGAACGTCCTGCGCCCTGGCCAGGTCTTCTACTACTCGAAGGGCGATCTGACGACGCAGTGCACGTAGCGCCGAAGCGTCGCGATCGGTCAAAGGGCGGCCGCCGCGAGGCGGCCGCCTTCGCTGCACGATGAGGCTGCTGGCCTTCGAATGGGGGTACCTGTCCGACTACGGCTCGGAGCTCGCCGCGGGGCTCTGGCGCACCGTCTACGTCTCCGCGATCGCGATCGTCGGCGCGTTCGTCATCGGCCTCGTCCTCGGGGCGGCCCGCGCGCATCGTGTCCCCGTCGTCAGCCAGCTCGCCGCGGTCTACGTCGAGGTGATCCGCAACACGCCGATCCTCGTCCAGATCTTCATGCTCTATTTCGCGCTGCCCGAGATCGGGATCCGGCTCGACGCGTTCACCGTCGCCTGGCTCTCGGTGATGGTCTGGGGCGGCGCGTTCAACACCGAGAACTTCCGCGCGGGCTTCGAGGCGGTTCCACAGCGCTTCCGCGACGCGGCACGTGGGCTTGGGTTCGGGCGGCTCGGCGCTTTTCTCAACGTGACCCTACCGATTGGCGGGCGAATCGCCCTGCCGTCGTCCATCAACACGTACATCAGCGTGCTCAAGAACACGTCGCTCCTCTACGTGATCAGCTACCCGGAGCTGACGACGGTAGCCCTGCAGATCAACGCCCTCACGCTCCAGACCGTCGAGACCTTCACCGTCCTCGCGGTCACCTATCTGGCGCTCGTGTGGACGATGTCCGCCGGAATCCGCCTGCTCGAGGGCCACCTCGCTCTGCCGGAGGCGCGCTGATGCCCGACTGGGTCGATCCCGTTGCGCACTACATGCTCGAGCAGGGTCTGCGAGGCACGCTCCAGCTCGCCGCGATCTCGCTCCTCGGCGCCCTCGTGATCGGGGTGCTCTTCGGCACGCTCCTGACGATCGAGTTCCGACCGCTCAGCTGGGCGATCCGCCTGTACATCGAGATCTGGCGCGGCCTGCCGATCGTCGTGACGATCTTCATCATCTTCTTCGCGCTGCCGGCGATCGGTCAGACGCTCGAGTTCTCGCCGCTGACCGCGGCCGGGATCGGGTTGATCCTCTGGGGTAGCGCGCAGGTGGCGGAGGCCACGCGCGGCGCAGTCGGCTCGATCCCGCGCGAGCAACACGAGGCTGCCGCGGCGCTCGGATTCGGCTGGGTCGGGCGACACGTGTTCGTGATCCTCCCCCAGGCGCTCAGGCGGCTGCTCCCCCCGGTCGTGGGCCTCGCGGTCAACATCATCCAGAACACGACGATCGCCCAGGTGATCGGCGCAAACGAGCTGCTCGAGTCGGGGGAGCGTTCCGTCGAGCGGCTCACGGCGCCGCCGCCGATCGGTCTCGGCGAGGTGCACGCCTTCGAGATCTACGGCGCGGTGATGGTGGTGTTCTTCGCGATCTCGTTTCCCCTCACGCGCCTTGCCGCGTACCTCGAGCGGCGGCTCACCTGACCGGGCTCAGCCGGGCAGATCGCGTAGTACGCCACCGACGACGCGAATCTCCCCGCCCCGCGCGGACGGTGCGTACGGCCGGCCGCGGGGAAAGACGGTCGTGACCGGCTCGTCGTGCTCGACGCACGTCCCTCCCATCGTGATCGTCGAGCACCCGAGGACCGGGCAGACGGCCAGCATTGGGCTGTGCGCCCTGGCTCGATTCATCAAGACGACCTGGACCTCCGGGCTCATGGCGGCAACCTCCGGGCGCGAAGTGACGTCTGTCGATACCCGTTTCCTCGCAATGCGAACCATATGACATTCCGCGCCACCGTGCGGCATCGACGCGTCCGGCGGCGACGGGCCGCGCCCGGCGACCCGCCGCCTGTCACGCGATCAGCGGACGCGATAGCCGAGGCTCGTGTCCCAGTGGAGCGGACTCGGGTAGCTCGGGAGCGGGGCATCGCGATCCGAGATCCGATCGCCCTTCGCCGTCCCTGGGGGGCAGATGGCCACGTATCGCGCGTATCCGCCCAGGCCGCCCCTGAACTTCGGGTAGCCGATCGCGACGAGGCACCCCGTCTCCGGCACCCCTTCGAGGTTCGCGACGCCCTCCGCCTGCGTGTAGCCGTGGTGCATCAGCCAGTCCTCGCCCTCGAGCGTCGGCGTCGTGTCGGTGTCGAGCGGCTCGTGGCCGTGGAACAGGATGTGGCGCTGGAGGTGGAGGAACTCGAGCGCCTCGAGGCTCACCCCCGGGAAGCTCGGGTCGGCGGCGAGCTCCTTCGCCTTCACCGGGTCGTCCGTCCACTTCTTCGACCAGTCCGAGCGCACCATCACGACGGAGCCGCGCGGGATCCTGCCGTTCTTCTTCTCCCACGCACGGATATCCGAGACCTGCAGCGCGTAGGTCGGGTCCTGCTGGACCTGCGGCACGATCGAGATCACGACCAGCGGCCGGACCGCGTACGTCGCAGGCAGCTCGTCGATCCCCGGATACTCCGGCGCCCAGTGCGCCGGCGGGTCGAGCTGCGTGCCGAACTGATCCGTGGCGATCTGGTAGGCGGTCGCCTCGAAGCCGTCCTTCGCGTACGTGTACGCCGCTCCGGTCGAAGGATCGACCGACGGGCTGAACGTCGCGGGGCCGAACCCCTTCCAGACGGGCATCCCGGGCGTGATCGAGTGCGTCAGGTCGATGTAGCGAGCGTGCGAGAGCGTCTGGTCGTACACCTGCCAGAGCCCCGCGCGGCCGTTCTTCGCGCCTGCCTCGTCACTCGAGACGAGGCTCGTGCCGGCCGCGCCTGCCGCCGCCGACACCGCGACGAGCGCGGTTGCGCCGACGGCCAGCTTCCTGGAGATCCACATGGAGCACCTCCTCCGATCGACGGAGGGACGCTACCCGGGCCGGCGACTCCGAAACCACGCGCCGGCGGGCGGCGTTGCCGGCGTCGCTCGCGCCGGGTCGTGGTCGGGCGCATCGAGCCCGCGGACGAGATCGCCCGCGGCGCTCAGGATCGCCGCTCTGCGACGACGCGGGTGCCCCAGCCAGCCGACGCGCCAGCCGACCTTCGCCTTGACCCCGATCCCGAGGAGCTCACCGCCGCCGTAGACCGGCTCGAGCATCTCGGCGGTGACGCCGCGCGCCTCGAGCGCGGGGAGCACCCGTTGCTCCCACCGAGCCCAGTCGGCCTTGCCCCAGGCACCACCGACGGCATCGGTCAGCCATACCGGACGAGCTGCGGCGCCCGCCGGAGCCGTCTGGGCCCTGCGCACAACGAACCTCCTCCACCTCGGGAGCGTGGTTCATGCGTGCCGCAGTGCCGCATGCCGTCGCCGTGGTCTCCGCCCGACGACCACCAGCCTCTTCGCTCGGAGCCGGCGGAGTCCTCCCGGAAAGCGCCTCGAAGACCTGCGAGTCTTCCCAGATGATCGGGCACGAACCAGCCGAGGCACGAGATCAGGTCGAAGCCGTGCGGCTCGTACAGCGACTCCCCATCCACGATGGGGAAGTTGTGGTGAAGTCTTACAACGAAGCGAGCGGTATTAGGCGTCCTAGAGTGGAAGCCGTAGCGCAGGGGAAAGAGCCAAAAGCCCTCGATTAGCAGGACTTTCGGCTCTTCTGCGAGGTGGGCGGTACTGGGCTCGAACCAGTCGGCCCCATATGTGACACCGTAGGACACGGCCGCTCACCCCGACCGAAAGCCGCATGGCTCGTGTGCTTCTGGCCGGTCATCGGGTGACAGAGGCAGACAACGCGGACGGGTGCCGACGGCGGTCGTGTGGACGAAGCGTGGACGGAAAGGCCGCGTGACGACCCGCGAGCTGGCCGACCGCGTGGGCGTCTCGTTCGAGCAGATGGCCGAGATCCTCGAGGAGTCCCGCGACATGGGGATCGTCGTGCCGACCCCGCGCGGGTGGCGCTTGACCGCAACCGCGCAGCGGGAGCTCGGGCGGGCGCTCCTCGACCTGGTGCTTCCGACGCACGACGAGAGCCGCGCTGCGACTCATCGGGACGACATGAAGGCGCGGAAGTGGGCCGCGTGATGAGACTCGTCGTCGAGCTCGACCAGGCGGCGGCGCTGCATCTCGCGTACGCGCTCCGCGCGCATCGCGCCTACTGCGCACGTGCTGGGTATGTCGTGCCGGACGCGATCGACGTGCTCACCCGTGAAGCCGACCGCGTGGCCAGAAATGGCCAGGAGCGGCCGTCCGTCGAGACGCCTTCGGACAATGGGTTATGTGCCTCAGACGACGACACATCCCCTCGCGTGCTCACTCGCGCCGAGTTCGCTCAAGCGACCGGACGCAAAGAGCGAACCGTGCGGCGGTGGGTGCAAGAGGGGCGTGTCGTCGAAGGCATTCCGTATTCAGAAGTGCAGCGAGTGAAGGAGAGACGACGCAATGGCATTCGCTAGCCCCAACGTCGAGACGGCCGTCGAGAACATCAGCGAGCAGGACGGCGGCGCGATCTTGAGAGCCGGGCTCGATGGGCATGTGTCCCAGCAGTCGATGGACAGCTACCAGGACATGGCCGGGGCGGTCCGCGACGGGCTCGCCGCAAGCCGGCAACTCGCCTCAGACCTGGCCGACCTCGAGCGCCGGCGTGACCTCTTGCCTGCTGATGGGTACGAGAGGCTCGTCAGAGACGCCAAGCGCGACGCGGAGGCGAAATCATCCGAGGCGCAGCAGGCAGCCAAGCGCGCCTACGAGCAGCTTGAGCAGTCGTTGCTGGCCGATGCGATGCCGAAGCTCGACCCTGCCCGCGAGCAACTCGCAAGGGACGAGTGTCATCTCGCGTTCACAGGGTCGGCGCAGCCCGAGACAGCCGCTCTCAACGTCGCCGCCGAGGGCTCCGACGAAGTGCTCGCCGTGCTTCTCACAGGCTGGGGCAGGACCCTTCTCGCAGCTCGGGGAGTTCGCAACGTTGACGACCTTCTGCGCCGCGTCCGTGAGACCGCGCATCATCGGGTTCTCGCCCGCGCCGACACTCCCGCCG
>DASSBV010000150.1:0-11886 GCA_035698545.1 Gaiella sp.
GACTCGCCGAGCTCGGTCGAGCGCTCCACGAGCTCGTCGTTCGTCGCCTCCATCTCCTCGTTCGTCGACTGGAGCTCCTCGTTCATCGTCTCGAGCTCCTCGTTCGTCGACTGGAGCTCCTCGTTCGTCGTTTCGAGCTCCTCGTTCGTCGACTGGAGCTCCTCGTTCGTCGTCTCGAGCTCCTCGACGGTCGAGTGCAGCTCGTCGTACGCCGTCTCGAGCTCCTTCCGCGCCTGGGTGAGCTCCTGCGTCGTCTGCCAGTGCCGCGTGACGTCGAGAAAAGCGATGTTGACGCCCCGTAGCTCGCCGCCCAGAGTGAGGACGGGGAGGACGCGGACGTCGAGAATCAGGTTGCCGCCGGAGGGTGACGTCCACGCGACGTCGGGGACGATGATCTCGCGCTTCTCCGAGAATGCCTGGTCGATCTTGGAGCGCAGCTCGACGGGGCGGTAGGAGAGCTCCAGATCCTGGATCGGGCGCCCCAGGTCGGAGTCCCCGAGCCCGAAGAACGCCCGGGCCTCGCGGTTCGCCAGAATCAGCACGCGCTCTTCGCTGACCATGATCTGGGCAGGGGATGCTGCGTCGTACGCGACGTCGCCGATGTCGGCTCCCGTTCGGTCGAGCCCGGGCGGGCGATCGGGGCGTGCCGCGACGGCCGTACCGGCGCCGGGTTTTTCGGACGCGACTTTAACGAACACGCGCTGCCGGAGCTGGACGGGCCGGAAGTACCTGCCGCGCGAGAGCAGAAGCTCGGATTTCCCGAGGAACAGGAAGGCGTCGTCGTTGAGCGCGAAGCGAAAGCTCTCCAGGATCCTGTTCTGCGCGTCGAGGTTCAGGTACATGAGCGTGTTCCGCGCGATCAACAGATCGATCTTCGAGATCGGCGGATCCTGGACGAGGTCGTGGCGGCCGAAGATCACCGTGCGCCGGAGGTCGGGCCGGAACACGTGTCCGTCCTCTCGCGGGAGGAAGTACCGCGTGCGCAGGTGCTCGGGGACCGACTCGACCTCCTTGTCGGAGAACATGCCGTGCCGGGCCTGCACGAGCGCATGCTCGTCTACGTCCGTCGCATAGATCTTCACCCGCTCGCGGAACGCCTGCTCGCCGAGCGCATCGGCGAGGACCATCGAGATCGTGTACGCCTCCTGACCCGACGAGCACCCCGCCGACCACACGCGGATCGGGCCGTCACTCGGCTCGCGCTCGACGAAGTCTCGGACGACCGTCTCGCGGAGGAAATCCCAGGCGGGCGGGTCGCGGAAGAACGACGTGACGTTGATCAGGATCGTGTCGAAGAGCGCAGTGAACTCTTCGGGCTCGGCCTCCAGGTGGCCCGTGTAGTCGCCGAACCCGTCGATCCCGACCTCGTGCATGCGCTTCTGGATGCGCCGTGTCAGACTCGCCCGCTTGTACCCGGTGAAGTCGAACCCGCGGCTCTGCTTGATGTGCTCGAGCAGCGCCTCGAGCTCGGGGTCGGGGGTCTCCGACGTCACGGCGAGCGCCTCTCGCCCGCCAGGAGCGTCTCGAGCGCGGGCGCGATCTCGTCGAGCGCGAGCACGAAGTCCGCGGCGCCCGTCTCGATCGCGGCGCTCGGCATGCCGGAGAACTCCGACGTGGAAGCCTCCTGCACGACGACCGTGCCGCCCATCTTCTTGATCGCCGTGACGCCGCCGGAGCCGTCGCTCCCCGATCCCGAGAGGACGACCGCGATCGCCCGGGCGCCGTAGCCTGCCGCCACCGACTCGAACAGGAGGTCGGCCGACGGCCGCACGAAGTGGACGAGCTCCGAGCGGGTCAGCGAGCAGGTTCCGTCCCGGTTGACGAGGAGGTGCCGGTCGGGTGGGGCGATCAACGCCGTCCCCGCCTCCAAGGCACCGCCGTCCTCGGCCTGCCGCACGAGCAGCGAGACCCGTCGCGTGAGGATCTCGGCCATCAGGCTGCGATGTCGAGGGTCGAGGTGCTGGACGACGACGATCGCGGCGGGGATCGTCCGCGGGAGCCCGGACAGCACCTCCGTCAGCGCGTTCAGCCCGCCCGCCGAGGCTGCCACCGCGATCACGTCGAAGCCGCCGCTCCCGGGCTCCCTGGACACGTGGGGGACAGGCGGGGATGGCGCCGGGGGAACGGGAGGGAGCCGGCGCGGCCCGTCTTCCCGGGCGCCCACGCTCACCGCCGCCTCCGTTTGGGGCTTGCCGGCCGCGATGCGTCGTCGCGCGAGCGCTCGTCGGGAACGTCTCCGTTCTCGACGGGTCGTCGGAGGACCGGGGCCGGCCGGTTGTCGCGGTGGCTCTTGCTCGTCTCCCGCAGCTCACGTAGCCGGTCGACGTTCTCCGAGAGCACCCGCAAGCTCTCCTCGAGCTGGGCGAAATGGCTCGACATCTGCTCCCGGAGCTCGGACATCGCATGCACGGCCGCGGTCCCGTCGGCATGGTCGGTGTGGAGGAACCAGCCGGAGCGCTTGTTCGTGACGAGCTCCATCTGCCGGAAGTGGCGGTACGGGACGACCGCCCCCGACTCGTAGTTCTGCAGCGAGCGGACGGTGACGCCGAGCTGCTTGGCGAAGTCCTCCTGCGTCAGCCCGTGCTCCTTCCGCGCCTGCGCGATCTTCGCTCCGATGCGCCGCCGCGTCTCGCGATCGTCCACTGGCCCAGCGTAGCGCGGCGGGCGAACGAAGTTTCGTGTCGGTTTCGCGATTCCTTCACTACGATCGAAGCACGGTGAGCGAGAGAAACGGCAACGGGCATCGCATCACGGTGCGCTTCCCCTCCGGAGCGATCGAGCATCGTTACGGCTCGGCAGTGCCGGAGGTCGGCGACAAGATCGGCCTCGACGGCCAGAGCGGCTTCGTCGCCAAAGTCCAAGAGGACGGGGACGGGGACATCTCGATCGAGGTCGGCCGGCGCCCGCCGTTTCGCCGGGACGTCGCGCACGACGCGGTCCCCAACCCGGCCGCCTGAGCCCGGCCGCCGGTCTGCTCCGGAGGGCGCACGCGAGCATCGAGGGGCGCCCCAAGATGACGAACTACGAGCTCGTCAGCGCCCTCCGGTACCGCTGAGAACCGGGAGGCGCCGAGCACGTCCTGCGATGTTTATCCCCGTCGTTCGCCGGGGAATATGGATCGCGCTACGAAGCGATCGGATCACAACATTGGCGCCTCGCGGCGGCGCGGCGGGCGAGCCGGCCGTCGTGCGCCGGTCACGATTGGCGTCTTCCTCCTCCTGGCGCCCATCGTGGCCGGCTGTGCCGAGAACGACCAGTCGACCCTCTCACCGAAGAGCAGCGCCTCCGACGAGATAGCCCGCCTCTGGTGGGTGATGCTGATCGCCTCCGCCGTGATCTTCGGCGTCGTCCTCGTGCTGCTCTTCGTCGCCGTGCTCCGTCGACGAGGCCCGGAGAGCCCGCCGCTCTCATCCGGACGCGGCGGCCTGTGGATCCCGGCGGTGGGGGGCATCGTGGTCCCGATCGTCGTCCTCGCCGGCCTCTTCGCCCTGACGCTGCGCACGCTCCCGAAGACGTCGCCGGCGTCGGCGAGCGCGACCGGCCTGACGATCGAGGTCGTCGGCCGCCAGTGGTTCTGGGACGTGAGCTACCCCGGCAAGGACGTTCGCACCGCAAACGAGCTGCACATCCCGGTCGGAGTCCCGGTCAACGTCGAGGTCTCGAGCGCCGACGTCGTCCACAGCTTCTGGGTGCCCGAGCTGAACCGCAAGATCGACATGATCCCGGGCCAGACGAACCGCGTCACGCTGGAGGCCGACCAGGCCGGGACCTACCGCGGGCAGTGCGCGGAGTTCTGCGGCCTCCAGCACGCGCACATGGCGTTCTACGTCGTCGCGGAGCCGCGGGCGAAGTTCGATACCTGGCTGGCGCGGGAGTCCAACCCCGCCGCGCCGCCGGCGACGCCGGAGCTCGAGCGCGGACAGCAGGTGCTGCTCGGCTCCGCGTGCGTCTATTGCCACACGATCGACGGGACGAACGCGAGCGGAAAGATCGGCCCGGACCTGACCCATCTCGCGAGCCGCATGTCGCTCGGCGCCGGCCTCCTGCCGAACAGCAAGGGCTACCTGGCCGGCTGGATCCTCGATCCACAGCACTTCAAGCCGGGCAACAAGATGCCGGGCACCGACCTCTCGGGCAGTGATCTCCAGGCGCTGCTCGCCTACCTGGAGAGCCTGAGGTAGTGGCTACCGCGGAGCTCCGCCGGCTGGAGCGCTCGTGGGTCGAGCCACACGGGCTCGTCGCGCGGCTCGGCACCGTCGACCACAAGAAGATCGGCGTCCGCTACCTCGTCACTGCGGCGGTGTTCTTCCTCGCCGCGGGGATCGAGGCGGCGCTGATGCGCGCGCAGCTCGCGCGGCCGGACCAGAACGTGCTCGACCCCGAGCAGTACAACCAGGTCTTCTCGATGCACGGCCTGACGATGATCTTCCTGTTCGTCACGCCGATGCTCTCTGGCTTCGGGAACTACCTCGTCCCGTTGATGATCGGCGCGCGCGACATGGCGTTCCCGCGCCTCAACGCGTTCGGCTACTGGGTGTTCCTCGGCGCCGGCCTCTTCATGTACTCGGGCCTCCTGATCGGCGACGCGCCGGACAACGGCTGGTTCAACTACGCGCCGCTCTCGATCCAGCCGTTCAGCGTCGGCCCGAACATCGACTTCTACGCCATCGGCCTGCTGTTCCTCGGCATCTCGACGACGGTCGGCGCGGTCAACTTCATCGTCACGATCCTCAAGCTGCGGGCGCCGGGGATGTCCATCAACCGGATGCCGATCTTCTGCTGGGCGGTCCTCGCGACCTCGATCTCGATCGTCTTCGCGATCCCCTCGCTCACCGTCGCGACCGGGCTCCTCGAGCTCCAGCGGGCCTGGGGCTTCCACTTCTTCGACACGGCGGGCGGCGGCGACCCGGTGCTCTGGCAGCACCTGTTCTGGATCTTCGGCCACCCTGACGTCTACATCATCTTCCTGCCCGCCGTCGGGATCGTCTCGACGGTGATCCCGGTCTTCTCGCGGCGGTCGCTCGTCGCCTACGACTGGGTCGCACTCGCGACGATGGCCACCGGGCTCCTCGGCTTCGGCGTCTGGGTGCATCACATGTTCGCCGTGGGGCTGCCGCAGGTCTCGTTGACCTTTTTCGCCGCCGCGAGCACGATCATCGCGATCCCGAGCGGGATCCAGGTCTTTGCCTGGCTCGCGACGATGCTGAAGGGCGCGCCGGTGATCCGCACGCCGTTCCTCTACGTGCTGGGCTTCCTGGTGACGTTCGTGATCGGCGGGCTCTCGGGCGTGATGTTCGCCGCGATCCCGTTCGACCAGCAGGTGACCGACTCGTACTTCGTCGTCGCACACTTCCACTACGTGCTCTTCGGCGGCGCGGTGTTCCCGATCTTCGCGGGCATTCACTACTGGTTCCCGAAGATCACCGGCCGGATGCTCGACGAGCGGATCGGCCAGGCGAGCTTCTGGCTCGTGTTCGTCGGCTTCAACCTCACGTTCTTCCCGATGCACATCGCCGGTCTGCTCGGGATGCCGCGCCGCGTCTACACGTACCCGTCGGGGATGGGCTGGGACGTCTACAACCTGCTGTCGACGATCGGGTCGGTCATCCTCGTGCTGGGGACCCTCGCGATCCTCGTCAACGTCGTGCAGGGCCTGGCATTCGGCCCGCCCGCGGGCCCGGATCCCTGGTCGGCGAACACGCTCGAGTGGTCGACGAGCTCGCCGCCGCCGCCGTACAACTTCGCGCAGATCCCGGTCGTTCGGAGCGCCGACCCGGGTTGGGACGGCCTCTCGGAGCCGAGCGACCTCGTGCTCCCCGAGGGGCACCAGACACCCGCGACGATGCCGCTCGACGCCGACCTCGCGGCGGCGCTCGAGATGCCCTCGGAGTCGCTCGTGCCGCTCGCGGCGGCCGCTGCGATCGCGCTCGTCTGCGCCGGGCTGATCGCCGACCTCTACTGGCTCGCGATCGCAGCCGGGGTCGCAGTCGCGCTCACGCTCGCGTTCTGGCACGGCCCGCGTGAGACAGGTCCCGTGGAGCCTGCGCCGTGACCACCGTCGAGCTCCCTGTCAGGCCGATCGGCCGCCCGACCGGGTGGTGGGGGATGCTCATCGTCGTCATCACCGAGGCGACGCTCTTCGCGATCCTGCTCGCCACGTACTTCTACACGCGCTTCAGCTCGCCGGGACCCTGGCCCCCTGACGGTGAGCCCGACCCGCGGCTCCTGAAGCCGGTGATCATGACGCTCCTCCTGATGGCGTCGAGCGTCACGGCGTACATGGCCGAGCTCGGCAGCCGCACAGGCAATCTCAGGCGTCTGCACGCAGGGCTTGCCGCGACGTTCGCGCTCGGGCTCTCGTTCCTCATCCTCCAGGGGTTCGAGTACCACGAGAAGCTCGCGGAGCTCCGGCCCTCGACGAACGCGTACGGCTCGCTCTTCTACACGATCACCGGCCTGCACGGCTCGCACGTGATCGTCGGCCTGCTGATCCTCGCATGGACGCAGTTCTTCGCCTGGCGCGGCGCTTACGCCTCCGAGAACCACGTGGCGGTGCAGGTCTCCGCCCTCTACTGGCACTTCGTGCACGTCGTCTGGCTGTTCGTGTTCGCCTCCCTCTACCTGTCGCCGCGGCTGTGAGCGGTCGCGTGCACCCGGCGCTCCCCTGGATCGGCGTCGTGGCCGCGCCGCTCGCCTGGGTCTTCCAGCTGATCGCGGGCTACGCCTTTCAGGAGGCGGGCTGCGCGCCGATCTCGGGGATGCCGGTCCTCGACGTCGACACCGAGCCGTGGATCGGCGCGATCAGCATCGTCGCGATCGTGGCGGCGCTCGTCGGGATGGCAGCAGCCGCCCTCACGCTCCGCGGCGCGACCGGCGATCCGGCCACCGACCCGCGCGGCCGGATCGCGTTCATGGGCGACGCCGGGATCGTCGTCAGCCTGATCTTCCTCGCCGTGATCGTGCTCGGTGCGGTCGCATTGCCGTCCCTCAACGCGTGCGATCCGACATGAGGCTCCGGCGCTCCCAGCTCGTCGTCGCGGCGCTCGTGCTCACGGCGACCGGCTGCGGCGCGACCGCGACGCACATCTCCGTCCCCGGCGGGGACGCATCGCGCGGCGCCCAGCTCATGGACGCGTACGGCTGCGGCGCATGCCACACGATCGCCGGGATCGACGGCGCCGACGCCGACATCGGCCCGCCGCTCGTCGACTTCGCCGACCGCCGCCTGATCGCAGGACGGTTGCCGAACAACATCGACAACCTGCTGCGCTGGATCCAGCACCCGCAGGAGGTCGCACCGGGAACCGTGATGCCAGACATGGGCATCCAGGAGCCGCAGGCCCGCGACCTCGCCGCCTACCTCTACTCGCACTGACGGGAGGAGCTCGATGGACGACACACGCGAACGACGACTGCAGCTGACACGGGGAAAGCTCTTGAAGCTCGCCGGCGGCGGCGCTGCGTCAGTGGGGCTCATCTCGCTGCCGGGTTGCGGCGGGGACGGCGAACAGACCGTCGAGTCCTCGCTCGCCGACGCGAATGTCGACGCGCCGCAGATCCGGAGCTACCCGTACATCCCCTCGCAGCTGCCGCTCAACTGCACGGTGCTCTCGTTCTTCACTCAGCCGGAGGCGCAGGACGTCGAGGCGTTCACGGCACGGCTGATCCCCGGCTCGGCCGACGACCCGGGCGCCCGCGAAGCGTGTGTGACGAACTTCATCGACCGCAAGCTCGCCGAGCACAAGTCGTTCGCGACGACGACGTACTTCCGCCCGCCGTTCGCGAAGCCCGCGAAGGACCACCCGCCGGGCTTCGCAGACGGGACGATCTACGTCTCCGAGGACGACCTGCCGCGCTACGGCTTCCAGTCGAGCCTGACGCCGCAGCAGACGTACCGGCTCGGCCTGAAGGAGCTCGACGCCTACTCGCGCTCGCTCCACGGCAAACCCTTCCGCGCGCTCTCCGACGGCCAGCAGGACGCGATCATCGGAGACCTCGAGGACGACAAGGTGAAGAGCTTCGAGAAGCCGACGGGCAGCGGCTTCTTCGACCTGCTCCAGAAGGACACCCTCGACGGGATGTTCGCCGACCCGATCTACGGCGGGAACCGCGACTTCGCGGGCTGGCGGCTGATCGGGTACCCCGGTGCGCAGCGGAGCTACACGGCGGCCGAGCTCAAGGACGGGCCGAACAAGCGGACGATCCAGAGCCTCGTCGAGATGCAGGCGATGCATCCCGGCCGGCCCGACGAGCACGTGATCCTTCCGATCTCGGGCTCCCGGCGTCTCGCACGGAGGGCGCGCTGATGGCGACGAAGCATGCGAAGGTCGACGTGGTCACGATCGGCGCCGGCTGGACCTCCGCGATCATCGGGGCGAAGCTCTGCCCCAAGGGTCGGGACGTGGTCGCGCTCGAGCAAGGGCCGCAGCGGTGGGGATATCCGGACTTCGCGCACGACCACGACAGCCTGCGCTACTCGGGGCGCTACGCGATGATGGTCGACCTCTCGCGCGAGACGTGGACCTGGCGTCCGAGCCCGGACAAGCCGGCGCTGCCAATGCGCCAGTACGGATCGTTCAATCCCGGCGAGGGGCTCGGCGGCGCCGCGGTGCACTGGTCGGGACAGCTCTGGCGGTTCATGGAGACCGACTTCAACCACCGCTCGTACGTGGTCGAGCGCTACGGCGCAAAGCGGTTGCCCGCCGGCTCGACGATCCAGGACTGGCCGGTCAAGTACGACGAGCTCGAGGAGTACTACGACGCGTTCGAGTACGACATCGGCGCCTCGGGGATCGCCGGCAACCTGCGCGGCGAGATCCAGCCGGGCGGAAACCCGTTCGAGGCGCCGCGTCAGCGGCCGTATCCACACCCGCCGCTCGGAACGAACCGGTTCGCGGACATCTTCGCGGCGGGGTGCGACAAGCTCGGTTTGCATCCCTTCCCGCAGCCTGCGGGGATCCTCTCACGCGCCTGGACCGACCCGTTCGGCAACCACCGCTCCGGCTGTCTCTACTGCGGCTTCTGCACGCGCTTCGGCTGCGAGGTCGACGCGAAGTCGAGCCCACAGACGACGCACCTCCCGGTCGCGCTCGCGACGGGCCGCTACGACGTCCGGCTCGGGTGCAAGGTGCTCAGGATCGAGACCGGGGGAGACGGGCGCGCGACCGGGGTCACCTACGTCGACGGCCAGGGCGAGGAGCACTTCCAGCCCGCCGAGCTCGTGCTCGTCTCCGCGTTCACGCTCGAGAACAACCGCCTCCTACTGCTCTCGAAGGGCGGCAAGCATCCGAACGGGGTGGGGAACGACCGGGGCCGGGTGGGGAAGAACTACACGTACCAGATCTACCCGGCCCCGATCGTCGGCCTGTTCGAGGGCGAGAAGCTGAACATGTACATGGGCAACACCTGCACGATCAACATCATCTACGACTACAACGGGGACAACTTCGACCACTCCGACCTCGACTTCATCGGCGGCATGCAGCTCTACTCGGAGCCCTGCGAGCGGGAGCCGTTCAACTCGGTCAAGGGCCTGACGACCGAGGACGGGAAGTCGTGGGGAGCCGCCTGGAAGCAGCAGCTTGGACGGGACTGGGACTCGTACGCGTCGATCGTGACCGAGGGCGAGTCGATCCCGTACGAGGACCAGTTCGTCGACCTCGACCCCCACTACACGGACAAGTTCGGCAATCCCCTGCTCCGGATCTCGTTCGACTGGCACGACAACGAGAAGAAGATGTGGCGCTTCGTCGCCAAGCGGGCGCAGGAGATCATGGCCGCGATGAAGCCGACCCGGGTCGTCAAGTTCCAGCCGGAGATCCCGGCCTACAACATCCACGACTACCAGTCGACGCATCCGACCGGCGGCTGCATCATGGGCACCGACCCGGGCACCTCGGTGACGAACGGGTACGGGCAGGTCTGGGACACGCCGAACGTCTTCGTCACGGGTGCGGCGCTCTTCCCGCAGAACCCGGGGGCGAACCCGACCGGAACGATCGGCGCGCTGACCTACCGGACGGCCGAGGCACTGCTGGACCGCTGGTTCGACGACCCCGACGAGCTGCTCGAGTCGTAAGGGGCTAGCGCGTGGTCAGCTCGGCGAGCGCCGTGACGGTCCGCCAGTTGCGCGTCGTCGCGGCGACGCCGAGCCGGCGCTCGAGCACGGTGTTCGTCAGCTTCGTGCGGCCGTAGCCGTTCGGGTAGTGCAGGTAGACGTGGCGGCCGACCACACGGAGGACGTCGGGGGCGGCGAACCCCGGGTCGAGCTCCCGGATGCGGGCGCGCGACGGCGTCTCGGCGAGGAAGGCGACGTGCAGCGTCCGGTCCTCGACGCCCGGGCCGGCGAACGGGTTCCTCGCCGCGATCTTCGCCAGCTGCGCGCCGGTGCGGACGACGACGGCGATGTCGAGGCCGAATCGCTCCTGGATCGCCTCGTGGAGCTCAGCCGCGAGCACGTCGGCCGCCTGCGAGCTGCGAAAGACGACGTTGCCGCTCTGCACGTACGTCCGGACGTCCTCGGCGCCCAGGCGCTCGGCGAGCGCGCGCAGCTCGGCCATCGGGACGCGGTTCCGCGAGCCGAGGTTGACGGCCCGGAGCAGGGCCGCGAACGCCTGTGCGCGGCGACCTTTGATGTCTGACACCTTTTCCACACCTCGCTCAGCGCGCCGCCCGCACGCGGCCGCGCACCTCGCCGAGCTCGACGCCATTCGCCGCCCGGCCGTGGAGGACGGCCTCGTCGCCGTCCTCCAGGAATGCCCGCTCCGAGCCGTCGGCGAGGCGAAGCGGCTCGGCGCCGTTCCGGGTCAGCTCGATCAGCGAGCCCTCGCTGCCCCGCTCGGAGCCCGAGATCGTGCCGCTCGCCATCAGATCGCCCGTCCGCACCGAGGCGCCGTTCGACGTCGCGTGCGCGAGCTGCTGCGGCATCGTCCAGTAGAGCCCGGCCGCCGTCCCGCGCGAGACGACCTCCCCGTTCAGCTCGAGCTGGAGCGCCACGTCGAGCGCCCAGTCGCGACCGCCGGCGAGCTGCGGCAGCGCCGGAGGCTCCTGCGGCGGAGCAGCCACGCGCGCCTCCTCGAGCAATCGCAGCGGCGTCACCCACGCCGAGATCGACGTCGCGAACGACTTGCCGAGGAACGGTCCAAGCGGCTGGTACTCCCACGCCTGCAGATCGCGCGCGCTCCAGTCGTTGACGAGCACGACGCCGAAGACGTGGTCGGCGAACGCGTCGGGCGGCACGGGCTCGCCGAGGCGACTCGGCACGCCGACCACGAAGCCGAGCTCGAGCTCGACGTCGAGGCGACGGCTCGGCCCGAAGCCGGGCGCCTCCGAACCCGCAGCCCACGACTGCCCGCTCGGCCGCACGATGTCGGTCCCGCTGACCACGATCGTCCCCGCCCGCCCGTGGTAGCCGACGGGCAGCCAGCGCCAGTTCGGCAGCAGCGGCTCCGAGTCCGGCCGGAAGAGCCGGCCGAGGTTGGTCGCGTGCTCGAGCGAGGAGTAGAAGTCGACGTAGTCGGCGACCTCGAACGGCAGCCGCAGCTGGACGTCGTCGAGCGGGACTGCCGTCTCGGGGTCGAGCTCCTGCGCGCGGCCGACCGCGTCCTCCCACGCGCCTCGCCCCTGCGCCATCAGCGCGTTGAGGGACGGCCGCGAGAAGACGTCGCCGAGCGGCGACAGGTCGAGCACGCCGTCGTCCGCACGCCAGCCGACCCGCGCCTCCTCGCCGGGGCGCGCGAAGACGCCGAAGCCGCTCACAGGATGCCGAGCGCGCGCAGCTCGTCGACCGGCTCGGCGATCGAGCACGTGCCGAAGCCGGACCAGCGCTCGGTTCGCACGCGTGCCAGCTCCTCGGCGCCGATCCTGCGCTCGCGCCAGCGGAACGCC
>DASSBV010000151.1:0-2451 GCA_035698545.1 Gaiella sp.
ACTTACAGGGTCGGCGGAGCGCCGATGGGCTCGAGCTCGAACAGGAGCGTCCCGAACTCGACCGGCTGGCCATTGTCCGCATGGATCGAGCGAACGCGCCCTTCGGTCTCCGCCTTCAGCTCGTTGAACAGCTTCATCGCCTCGAGCACGCAGAGGACCTGCCCCGCCGTGACGACGTCGCCGACCTCGACGAACGGGGGCGAGCCCGGCTGCGAGGCGCGGTAGAAGACGCCGACCATCGGCGACTCGACCCGGATCGTCCCGCCCTCGGCGACCTGTACCGCGACGTCGGCCGGAGCCGAGGCGATCGCGAGGTCGGCCGGGATCAGGGTCGGTCCCGGTTCGTCCGCGCGGCGCACCGACACCCGCATTCCCTCGTCCTCGATCTCGATCTCGCCGACGCCCGACTCCTGGACGATGCGGACGAGCTCGCGGATCCGCTCGGCGCGCTCGACGTCGACATCGCCCACGAGGAGCGACGCCTCGCGCGAATGGCGCTGGCGGATCGAACGGAGCAGCGTCTCGGCGTCGTTCCCGTACATCGCGAGCAGCACGAGGTCCTCCTCCGAGGAGGCGAGCCCTTCCGCTCGCTCGCGCACGTCCTCCGCGCTTGGCGGGTCGTCGTCGAGCGAGGGCGCGCCGGGGCCGAGCAGCTCGATCGCCCGCCGGATGCCCGGCTCGATCGGGGCGGGCGGCGTGCCGTACGCGCCGAGCACGAGCTGGCGGAACTCGTCGAGCACGGTGCCGTAGCGCCGCGCGGAGAGGACGTTGAGGAGCGCCTGCGAGCCGAGGATCTGGCCGATCGGGGCAGCGAGTGGCGGCCACCCCGCCTCCTCCCGGATGCGCACGACCTCGGTGAGAGCATCGAGCAGGCGGTCGCCCGCAGCGTGCGCACGGAGATGGACGTCCAGAGCGGCAACGAGCCCGGCGGGCAGGTCGTATTCCGCCGCCCGCACGGCGATCCGCGGCGCCAGAGGCGCGAGCGGCTCGTCGCCGATGTGGTCGTCGACGACGTCCGACGCCTCCCAGAGTCGTGCCACGTCGACGCCCGTATCCCGCCCCAGGCCGTGGAGCGCCTCGACGAGCGACTCTCCCGCGATCCGGTGGAGCGCGAGGCCGAGCGGATACACCGCGGTCGCGACGAGGTCCGCGCCGACCCGCGTCGCCACGAGCGCGTTCGCGAGCGCGGTGCCCCCGGCCGCCTGGACGTAGAGGCCGACGGGGAGCCCGCTGGCCTCGGCGAGGCGCTCGACGAGCTCCTGCGTCACGTGCGGGAGGAGCGCGCCGGTGGGGTCGTTGAGGAGGACCCGTGCCGCGCCGATCTCCCCGAGGCGCTTCGCCTGCTCCACGAGCCCGTCGGCTTCGCCGGTGCGCCCCGGGCTGTAGACGAGCCCGACGTGCAGCTGCCTGCCCGCGCCGACGATCGCCTCTCCCGCCTCGCGGAGGTTCGAGACGTCGTTGAGCGGGTCGTGGAGGCGGAAGACGTCGATCCCGTTCTCGGCCGCGCAGGCGACGAACCGCCGGACGATGTCGGTCGAGACGGGCTTGGAGCCGACGAGGAACCGGCCCCGCAGGGCGATGCCGAGCGGCGTCGTCGTACGCATGTCGATCGCGCGGATCCGCTCCCACGGGCTCTCGACACCCCGACGGACAGATGCGTCGAAGACCCCGCCGCCCGAGACCTCCAGGCACGCGAAGCCGGCGCCGTCGAGGATCTCCGCGATCCGAAGAACCTCTCCGGTGGGGATCCGGCCGGCCAGCGGCTCCTGCGAGAGCAGCCGCACCGTGGTGTCGACCAGCTGTGGCACGGCGGGAGCCTAGCGCCGCCGACCGGTGTCCGACTTCAAGTCGGACACCTGCGAGCTACGCCCTCGAGATGTATCTGGCTTCGCGGGGATCGACCTTGACGCGCTCCCCGATGTTGACGAAGAGCGGCACCTGGACGACCGCGCCGGTCTCGAGCGTCGCGGGCTTGGTCACGTTGGAGACGGTGTCACCCTTGACCCCCGGCTCGGTGTCGGCGACCGCGAGCTCGACCGAGGCGGGCATCTGGAGGCCCGACGGCTTGCCGTTCACCTGGAGGATCTGGACGGTCGAGGACGGGAGCATGTACGCGAGCTCGCCGGCGATGTCGCCGGTCGGCAGCCCGAACTGCTCATAGGTCTCCTCGTCCATGAAGTGCGCCTCGGTGCCGTCGTCGTAGAGGAACTGGACGCTCTTCACCTCGGTGTGCACGCGGGGGAACTTCTCGCCCGCGCGAAACGTGTCGTCGACGACCGCGCCGGTCTCGAGGTTCTTCAGCTTCGTCCGGACGAAGGCACCGCCCTTGCCCGGCTTCACGTGCTGGAACTCGACGATCCGCCAGACGGAACCGCGATGCTCGATGTGCATCCCGTTCCGAAACTGGTTCGTGTTGACGATCTCCGCCATGACGCGGGCCAGGGTACCTAG